>NZ_JBVISM010000004.1:402376-443028 GCF_055575515.1 Streptomyces sp. NPDC034086
GTGTTTGGGGGTGTGTGGGGGGATGCGTCCCCCCCCCCACACCACACGCCTGTTCGGTACCGACGACCACTGGAGCCCGGCGCCTCACTCCCGCATCCCTCCGGACGACCGGGCCCCTCACCGACTCCAGCCCCGGTGTCACTTGACGCCGGAACTTCCAGTGGGTTGCATACGGTCTGTGATCACATACCGGACATCGGGAGCCGCATCATGGACCCGGTGATCGTCGTCGGCGCGGGGCCCGTCGGGCTGTCCCTGTCCCTCGCCCTCGCCGGCCACGGCGTGCCCAGCGTCCTGCTCGACGAGGGGCCCGGCAAGGAGGAGCCCCGGCCCGCCCGCAGTGTCGTCCTGCACACCGACACCGCGGCCATGGCCCACCGGCTGGGCTGTACGACCCTGCGCGACGAGGGCGCGCAGTACGCGGGCTGGCGCACCGTCAGGCGGCGTCAGGAGACCCGCCGGATCACCTTCCAGGGTCCCGGCGCCCCCCTGCACCTGCCGCAGCACGCCCTCGTGCGCGGCCTGCGCGACGCCGCCGCGGCGCACCCCCTGGTCCAGCTGGTCACCGGTGCCAAGCTGGACTCCCTCGAGCAGGACGGCCGCGGGGTCACCGCGCTCACCCGGGGCGCCGAGACCACCTGGTGGCGCGGCAGCCACCTCGTCGGCTGTGACGGGGCCCGCTCCACGGTGCGCAAGCTGCTCGGCATCCGCTTCCCGGGCCGGACCGCCGTCGAGCGGCACGCCGTGGCCGCGCTGCGTGCCGAACTGCCCTGGCCCGGTGAGGGGTTGCTGCACCGCAGCCCGCCGTCCGGGCCGGAGGAGATCACCGCCCGGCCGCTGCCCGACGGGGTGTGGCGGCTCGACTGGCTGCTGCCCGCGCGCGGGGACCTCGTCACCCCGGACGCCCTCGTCACCCTCATCCGGGACACGCTGGCCCTGTGGTGCGGCGGCACGACCCCTCCGTACGACCTGATCGACACCGGGGTGCACACGCTCCACCACCGCCTCGCCCTGCGCTGGCGCGACGGCCGGGCCTTCCTCGTCGGGGACGCCGCGCACCTGCTGGGCGCGGTCGGCACGCAGGGCGTCGAGGAGGGGCTGCGCGACGCGGAGAACCTCGCCTGGAAGCTGGCCCTGGCCTGGCACCAGGGGGCCTCCGAGGCCCTGCTCGACAGCTACGAGGGCGAACGGCGCACCGCGGTGGCCGCCCGGCTGCGCGCCGCCGACCAGGCCGTGCCCGTACTGCGCGGCGGGGGCGGGCTGCGCACCCTGCTGCCGGGGACGGGCCGGTCCGCCGAGGCCCTGCTGACCGACGGGCACCTGGGGCGGGGTCCGCTGGGCGCGCAGCCCGTGTACGCCCCGCCGGTCGCCGTACGCGAGGTCCCGACGGCGACGGAGCCGGGCGGTCCGGTGGCGAACGTGCCGGTGACCGCGCCCGACGGAGCCACCGTCCCGCTGCGCGACCTGCTGGGGCGGGGCCGGCTGCTGGTGCTGCTGGTCGCGCCGGGCACCGGGGTGTGGGACCGGCGGCACTGGCTGGGCGCCGGGGTGATGCCGCGTCTCGCGGCGGCGGTGAGCGCCCTGCCGGTCCCGGCCGACCTGCTGGTGGCCGACGGCTACCCGGGGGCTCCGGCCCATACCGTGCTGCTGGTACGGCCCGACGGGCACCTGGCGGCCACCTTCGCGGGGGTCCGGCCGGCCGAGCTGTACGAGGCGGCCGACGCCGTCCGGGCGGGCGCACCGGCCGGTGCTCCCGCCACACCCGCTCCTGTGATCGATTGACCGGTCACGGGGGCGCGTGGTTCACTCGCCGCCATGACCGGCAACGACGTACGCCTGTGGCGGAGGGTCCACATGGACCTGCTCCGCTACGCGGGCTGCGTGTGTCGCCCCTCCTGCTGATTCGCCTCCCCTCCGCGTGCCCCCGTGCCCTGCCGGCCGGCGCGCGCACCTTCGCGAACCCCAGGACGGTCACCACCCATGCCTTCGCCCTTGACCACGCACGCCCCTGCCCGCTCCGCGGCCCCGACGGCGGCGGACCTGCTCGACTTCGCCCTGCGCACCGCGGCCGACCCCGCGATCGTCGGCTCGCTCCCCCTCGACCCGGAGGGCCGGACCTGGATCCGGCTCGACGGTCCGGGCGGCAGTGAGGCCTGGCTGATCGGCTGGCCGCCGGGCACCGGCACCGGCTGGCACGACCACGCCGAGTCCCGGGGCGCGTTCGCCACCGCGCGGGGGCGGCTGACCGAGCGCTCCCTGACGGTGCGCCTGCCCTCGGAGGGCTGGCGGACCCTCGAGCTGTCCCCCGGCGTGGACCGCACCCGCAGCCTCGGCGCGGTCAGCGGGCGGGCCTTCGGCGAGCACCACGTCCACGAGGTGCTCAACGAGTCCCCCTCGGAGCACGCGGTCTCCGTCCACGCCTACTACCCGCCGCTGCCGCTGATCCGCCGGTACGGCCGCAGCGGTCCGGTGCTCCGCCTGGAGCACGTCGAGCGCCCGGCGGACTGGCAGTGAGCGCCGCCGTGCCGCCGGCCGGCGTCGACGCGCTGCTGGAGCGGGTCCGCGCGACGTACACCCGCCTCGGCCCGCGGGAGGCCCACGAGGCCTGGCGGGCCGGTGACGCCCTGCTGGTGGACATCCGCTACCAGGCGCTGCGCGAGCGGGACGGGCTCATCCCGGGCGCGGTGGTCGTGGAGCGCAACGAGCTGGAGTGGCGCCTCGACCCCCAGGGCTCCCACCGCCTGCCGCAGGCCGACTCCCACGACCTGTGGGTGGTGGTGATCTGCGACGAGGGTTACGCGTCCTCGCTGGCCGCCGCTTCCCTGCACGGGCTGGGCCTGCGCCGCGCGACGGACCTCACGGGCGGTTTCCAGGCGTGGCGCGCCGCCGGCCTGCCCACCACCGCCCCTTCCTGACGTGCCCCCGCCCCCGCCCTGCTCCGCCGGATTCCGTCCGGCGGAGCAGGGGCGGGCGGTCGCGGCCGGGCCGCGGCTACGCCTTGGAGGTGGCCACCTCCACCGGGCGGCGCCGGAGCGCTGCCCGGCCCGGGAGGGCGGTGGCGGTCAGGGCCAGCAGTGCGGCCGCGCCGACCACCACCGCGTACACCAGCGGCAGCACCGCCGGGGCCGCGGACCCCGTCATGCCCACGCTGAACGCGGTCAGTACGGCCAGGGAGATCCCCGATCCCAGCACCGCCCCGATCAGCAGGACGGCCAGGGTCTCCGTACGGAGCATCCGCAGTACCTGCCGCCGCTTCGCCCCGGCCAGGCGCAGCATCGCGAACTCCCGGAACCGCTCGGCGGTGGACATCGCCAGGGTGTTGACCACCGCGATGGCGGTGAAGGCCAGCACCAGGCCCATGGCCAGCAGGTTGATCTCGGCTCCGGCCGCCTGCCGTTCCGCCCTCGCCGCGTCGGCCTCGGCCGCGGAGAGCACCGAGACGCCCGGCGCGGCCAGTCGTTCCCGCCCCACGCCCGGCTCGGCCGCGACCAGCACGGAGGTGGCGAGGGGGTTGTCGACGTGCGCGGCCAGCAGGCCGTGGGGCAGGGTCAGGTCTCCGAAGCCCAGCCCCCGCGCGTACACGGCGGCCACCGTCAGCGTCACGGGCGTCCCGTCGCCGAGGGTCAGCTCCAGCGGGCTGCCGGGCTTCAGCCCCAGCTGGTCGGCGGCGAGTTCGCTGACGGCGACGCCGCCCGGGCCGAAGCCGTCCAGGCTGCCCCGGGTGACCCGCGGGTCCCAGGTGCGGGTGAGGCCGGCCGGGGTCACGCCCTGGGCCGCGTACTTGGTCAGGCCGACCCGTACCGAGGTGTGCACGATCTCGGTGGCCGCCGTGACGCCCGGCGTACGGCGGATCCGCTCGGCGGCGTCGGCGCTCACTCCGGGGCCCTGCGGGGTGAGGACGAACTGGGCCCGGATCCCGTCGCGGGCCTGGGCGCGGGCCGCGTCGCCGAGGGTCGGGGTGACGAAGAGGACGGTGCAGGTCATGCCGATCAGCAGGGTGAGCGGGGTGACGGCTGAGGCCATGCGGGTGGCGTTGCCGCGCAGGTTCGCGGTGGCCAGGCGGCCGCCGGGCCCGGCCAGCCGCAGCGGACCGGCGAGCAGCGCGGTCGCGAGCCGGACCAGCAGCGGCCCGAGCAGCGACACGGCGGCGGCCAGCACCACGACGGCGAGGAAGGTGACCGGGGTGGAGGCGGGCTCGGTGCGCAGCGAGCCGAGGACGACGACCAGCACCACCCCGCCGGCCAGCAGGAGCAGCCCGGCCGCGATCCGGATCCAGGCGGGGCGGCCGCGCTCGACGGCGGCTTCGGCCAGCGCCTCGGCGGGGCGGATCCGGGCGATCCGCCGTCCGGTGATCCGCGCGGCGGCCCAGGCTCCGAGCAGGCTCGCCGCGACGGCGGCGGACATCGGGAAGATCCCGGCGGTGCGTTCCAGGGTGGCGGGGACCACGCCGTTGGCGACGAAGCGGCCGTGCAGCCAGGCGGCCAGGGGCAGTCCGGCGACGGAGCCGGTGATTCCGGCGGCCAGGCCGACGAGCAGCGCTTCGCGGCCGATCATGCGGCGCAGCTGCTTGGGGGTGGCGGCGATGGCCCGCAGCAGGGCCAGTTCGCGGTAGCGCTGCTGCACGGAGAGGGCGAAGGTGCCGACGACCACGAGGATCGCGACGAGCAGCGAGGTGCCGCCCATGGCCCCGCCCATGGAGACCAGTTTGATCCGTGCTCCGGCGGCGTCGAGGAACTCGACCGGGCCGCGGTCGTCGCCGGCGGCCACCTGTGCGGTGGCGCCCTGGGGGGTGCCGGCCAGGGCCTTCGCGACGCGGCCGGCGAGTTCCGCGGCGTCCGCTCCGGGCCGGGGCAGCACGCCGACGGCGCTGACCTGTCCGGCGCGGGCGGCGAGCCGCTCGGCCTCGGCGTCGCTGAAGAACAGCGAGGTCTGCCGGCCGGGGCCGCCGTGGGCGGTCCGCGCGATGCCGCTGACGGTGTACGTCTTGGGATCGCCGGTGGCCTGTACGGTCAGCCGGGCTCCGGCGCGGAGTCCCGCGCGGGCGGCCAGTGCGCGGTCGACGACGACCTCGTCACCGCCGCGGGGGGCGTGGCCCTCGGCGAGGGTGAAGGGGGTGAGGACGGCGGAGGTCCAGGCGTGTCCGTACGAGGGCTTCGCCGTGCCGCCGGGCGCGTCGACCAGGGGGACGGCCTGGAAGGTCAGCTCGGGCACGGCGTGTGCGACGCCCGGGACGGAACGTACGGTCTCCACGGTGGAGGCCGGGAGCCAGGCCCGCTCGGCGACGGGCTTGGCCTTGTGCTTCGTCTTGGTCTTGCCCTTCTTCTCCTTGACCGTCGTCTGGTGGACGTTCTGGTCGGCGGAGACGACCACCGGGGTGCCCGCGTAGCGCTCGGGGGCGATCCGGCCGCGGAGTCCGGTCTCCAGGAGGGTGCCGCAGGCGGTGATCAGGGACGCCGCGCACAGGAGCGCGACGAAGGCCCCGAGGAAGCCGGCCTTGCGGTCCCGCAGGGTCTGAAGGGCGTAACGCAGCATCATGCGGTCAACTCTGGCCGCGCGGCGGTTTGCGGGCACTGGAGCGCCCTGGCGTCCTCGTCCGGGGGCTACCCCCACCCCCGGGCCGCTCGCCCCGGCGCCGGCCGACGGCCGGCGGCCGCTGGACCAGGGCTCAGTGCCCGGGGCACTCCGGCCCGTCGGCGTCCCCGCGCTCGGCCTCGGCCTCCAGCGCGCGCCGGACCACCCGCAGGGCCATGCCTTCCGGGTATCCCTTGCGGGCGAGCATCCCGGCGAGGCGCCGGAGCCGCTTGTCCCGCTCCAGCCCCCGGGTGCCGCGCAGCTTGCGCTCCACGAGTTCCCGGGCGGTCCGCTCCTCCTGCTCGGAGTCGAGCTGTTCCAGCGCTTCCTGGACGAGGGTGGTGTGCACGCCCTTGGTCCGCAGTTCCTGCGCGAGCGCCCGGCGGGCCAGGCCCCGGCCGCGGTGCCGGGACTCCACCCAGGCCCCGGCGAAGGCGGCGTCGTCGATCAGGCCCACCTCCTCGTACCGGGAGAGGACCTCCTGTGACACCTCCTCGGGGATGCCCCGTTTCGCCAGGGCCTCCTCGAGCTGCCGCCGGGTGCGCGGCATCCCGGTGAGCAGGCGCAGGCAGATCGCCCGCGCCTGCTCCTCGGGACTCTGGGGCGGCAGCTCCTGGCGGCCTTCACGGCCACCCCTCGCCCTGCCGCCCCTCTCCTGCTCTTCCCGCACGGTCAGCTCTTGGCCACGGCGGCCTTGGCCGCCGGCTTGGCCTTCGACGCCGGGGCGGGCACGGAGGCGTCGGCCGCCGGCGCGGCGGCGGGCTCGACGGCCTCGCTGTCCTTGCGGACGCCCACGCCGAGCTTCTCCTTGATCTTCCGCTCGATCTCGTTGGCGAGGTCGGGGTTGTCCTTGAGGAAGTTGCGGGCGTTCTCCTTGCCCTGGCCCAGCTGGTCGCCCTCGTACGTGTACCAGGCGCCGGCCTTGCGGATGAAGCCGTGCTCCACGCCCATGTCGATCAGGCCGCCCTCGCGGCTGATGCCCTGGCCGTAGAGGATGTCGAACTCGGCCTGCTTGAAGGGGGGCGCGACCTTGTTCTTGACGACCTTGCAGCGGGTGCGGTTACCGACCGCCTCCGTGCCGTCCTTCAGGGTCTCGATGCGGCGGATGTCGATGCGCACGGAGGCGTAGAACTTCAGCGCGCGGCCACCGGTCGTGGTCTCCGGCGAGCCGAACATCACGCCGATCTTCTCGCGGAGCTGGTTGATGAAGATCGCGGTGGTCTTGGACTGGTTCAGCGCACCGGTGATCTTGCGGAGCGCCTGGCTCATCAGGCGGGCCTGGAGACCCACGTGGGAGTCGCCCATCTCGCCCTCGATCTCCGCGCGCGGTACGAGCGCCGCGACGGAGTCGATGACGATCAGGTCGAGCGCGCCGGAGCGGACCAGCATGTCGACGATCTCGAGCGCCTGCTCACCGGTGTCCGGCTGGGACAGGATGAGGTTGTCGGTGTCCACGCCCAGGGCCCGGGCGTACTCGGGGTCGAGCGCGTGCTCGGCGTCCACGAAGGCCACGGTGCCGCCGGCCTTCTGCGCGTTGGCCACGGCGTGCAGGGTCAGGGTCGTCTTACCGGAGGACTCCGGGCCGTAGATCTCGACCACACGGCCGCGCGGCAGACCGCCGACGCCGAGGGCGATGTCCAGCGCGGTCGACCCGGTGGGGATGACCTCGATGGGGTCGTTCGGCTTGTCGCCGAGGCGCATGACCGCACCCTTGCCGAATTGCCGTTCAATCTGTGCGAGCGCGGCGTCGAGAGCCTTCTCGCGGTCGGTGCCTGCCATGGGTTCCACCCGGTTTGCTTGAGTCGATCGCTTCACGCCATTGACGCTAACGCCTGCCACTGACAATGCGCTCCCACGCCCGTCCTGGCTGTGGATAACCCATCAGAATGGATGTTCGATTTCCGTGTCAAGCGAGCCACGCGCCGCCCCGGGCGGCGGTGCGGCCGCCCCCGCCCACGTGTACCGCACCACGTCATACATGGTGTGGGAGGCGGGCGCCGGGTGCGGCGTGTCGTTCCAGCCGATCTCCTCGGCCCGCTCCTCGATCGCCCGGCGCGCGGCGCGAGCCGCGGCCTCGTCCTCGAAGAAGGCGATCGACAGTCCGTTGCCGGTCGCGGGGTCGACGAGGTGACAGGCCCCGTGGACACCGGGCACGGTGGCGGCGGCCTCCAGCACCCAGTCCCGGTCGTCGGTCGGCATCGGCTCCCAAACAGCCACTCTCGCTATCATCTTCGTCTCCTTCGCCCTGCCGTCGGGCTTTCAGGATGCGCACCCCCCGCCGCCACCGCTCCCCGGCACGGGCCGAGCCCCGGCGCCGTGGGGCGGCCGGGGCTCGGGGTGTGCGTGACCGGTGGGCTTACGGCTTCGGGACGGCGCAGCCGGGGCGGGTCAGGTCGATCTGGTTGCCGGGGCCGATGCAGGGGACGAGGGTGTAGGTCTGCTGGGCGTAGTTGATGCCCTGGCGGACCGTGACGTTGCCGCTCTCGTCCACCTCGCACGGGTTGTTGTCCGTGCAGCGCTGGCCGTCCTCGTTGCCCGTGTTGTTGACGGCGACGACCTTGCCGGTGGCCGTGTCGATGACCGGGGAACCCGAGGTGCCGCCGATCGTGTTGCACGACGAGGTGTAGCGGACCGAGTCCTTCCAGGTCCAGGCGCCCTCCTTGAGGCGGTACGCGAACCCGTCGACGTTGCAGCTGTAGGTGCGCTTCCAGTAGCCGGAGACGACCTTGATGGACGAACCCTGCACCGGGTGGGCGTCGTTGAGGGTGAGGGCGCCGATCCCGTACTGGCTCTGGATCTGCTCGTACGTCTTGGTCAGCTGGTAGAGCGAGACGTCCGTGTCCGTCATCGTCCCGTACGCGATCTTGCTGGCGCGCAGCGTCGCGACCCTCGAGCCGGCGGCGTTGAGCAGGGAGAACGTACGGCTGGACGCCCGGTTCACGAGGACCTCGCCGGGCGCCGGGAACCCGGTTTCCAGGCAGTGGCCGTTGGACAGGACGAGCGCGGGGTCGCCGGGCTGGGAGCCGGGGGCGCGGACGACGGAGCCGGAGCAGTTGCTGAGCGCGACCGTGCCCGCGTAGGTGACCGCGACGGCGGGCGCGGTGTCGGTGGCCGAGGCCATGGCCGGGGCCGCTGCCACTCCGGTCAGGAGTAAGGAGAGCGCGACGGCGGCGAGAGGCTTGTTCATGTGGGGGGTCCCCTCTGGTGACGGATGCGACCGAAGATCCTTCGGTTGTCATGCGCATTCTCAAACCAGAGGACCACAACTCACAAGAGGGCCTCCCCCGTTGGGGACCGGATCACCGCGACGGCCCGAAGCCCGTCCGGGAGCCCATCCGGAAGCAATCATTCCAACACCCCACGAGGCGGGCGGGAATGTCGATACCGGGGCGCATGGGCCACTCCCCCGGGGCGGGACGGGAGGGTTCCGGAACGGCCGGTACTCTGCGGTGCCCCCGACCACGGGGGCCCCGAAATTCCGCTCAGGAGGACCCATGGCCATCAAGAAGGCCACGATCCAGCAGCAGGTGGCAGACGCCCTCGCCCAGGCCAACCCCGCCGACCGGCCCATCGTCACGATCCAGGCCGTCGCCGGCCCCAGCGTGTGGCTGATGAGCATGCTCGGCCTCATCGGCCAGGCGTTCCTCTCGTACTACTTCGTCACCGTGACCGAGCAGGCCGTGGTGCTCCACAAGGCGAGCCGCATGAGCAACCGCCCGCAGGAGATCGTCTTCGCCATATCGCCCGCCGAGGCCGCCGGCAGCGTCACCGAGATCAAGCGCAACGCCGTCTGGAGCTCGTTCCGCATGCAGCTGCCCGGACAGGCCGCACCGACCCGGATGAACGTGCACCGCATCTGGCGTGACGAGATGGACCGGCTGCTCGGCCTGCTCACGGGTCAGGGCCAGCCCGCCGCCTGACGCCTGACGGTCCGGCACGGCGGAGGGGACCCGTCCCCAGCCCCCTCCGCCCCCGCCCCGCTCACCACCAGTACACGGGGTACCGCACCGCCCCCCGCCGCGCGCGCGAGGCCGCCGTCCCGGCCAGCACCAGCAGCAGCGCCGCCCCCGCGAGCAGCGGTACGAACACCACCGGATCCGGCGCCTGGAGCACCACCACCACGGTGGTCGCCGCCGCCGGCGAATGCGGGGTCCGGGCCAGGGTCATGACCCCCACCGCCAGCCCCGCAGCCAGCGCCGCCACCCACGGCGCGTCCCCCAGCAGGGCCAGGCCCAGGTAGCCCACCGCCGCGCACAGCAGGTGCCCGGCGACGACGCTGCGCGGTTGCGCCAGCGGCAGCGCGGGCACGCCGTAGACGATCGCCGCGCTCGCCGCGATCGGCGGGATCAGCACCGGCTCGCGCAGGACCGCGCCGATGCCGACGAGTGCCAGCAGCGCGGCCGCCGCCACCCCGCCGCTGTGCAGGGCCGTGACCCGGGCGGGCGACGCGGGCGCGGGGGCCCGGCCCGCCAGCACGTCCGGAAGGACCGGGCGGGCGCGACCGGGCGCCTTCGCGGCCCGGCGCGTACGGGTGTCACTCGTGTCCACACTCATGGGCGCCAGGTCTACGCACCCCTCACATCCCCGCCCTATACGACGGCCCCCCGCGCCCGGCGCAGGCCGCACGCGCGGCTCGAGTGACAACCAGTGGTTGACACCTCCCCACTGTCAACCTAGGGTTGCACCCATGACGAACCCTTCGGTGGAACCCGTTCGCATGACCAACCCGGTACGCCTCGACGACCTGATCGAGGCCATCAAGAAGGTCCACTCCGACACCCTCGACCAGCTCAGCGACGCCGTCGTCGCCGCCGAACACCTCGGCGACGTGGCCGACCACCTTATCGGCCACTTCGTCGACCAGGCCCGCCGCTCCGGCGCCTCCTGGACCGACATCGGCCGCAGCATGGGCGTCACCCGCCAGGCCGCGCAGAAGCGCTTCGTCCCCAAGGCCGACAAGGACGGCGACCCGGGCCTCGACCCGAACGCCGGCTTCGGCCGCTTCACCCCCCGCGCCCGCAACGTCGTCATGGCCGCACAGAACGAGGCCCGCGCCGCCGGCAACACCGAGATCCGCACCGAGCACCTGCTGCTCGGCCTGCTCGCCGAACCCGAGGGACTGGCCGGCCACGTGCTGACCTCCCGCGGCGTCACCCCGGAAGCGCTGCGCGCCGCGGCGACCGCCTCACTGCCCCCGGCGGAGCAGGACGTCCCCGAACTCGTCCCCTTCGACGCGCACGCCAAGAAGGCCCTCGAGCTCACCTTCCGCGAGGCCCTGCGCCTGGGCCACGGCTACGTCGGCACCGAGCACATCCTGCTCGCCCTCCTGGAGCTGGAGAACGGCGAAGGCCCGCTCAGCGGCGCCGGTCTGGACAAGGCGGCCGCCGAGGCGACCGTCACCGAAGTCCTCGCAGCCGTACTCGGCGGCGACGGAGAGAAGTAGCCCCGCCGGACGCCGCGCCCGTCAGCTCGTACCGCTTCACGTACGCGCCGAGGAAGGCCTGCAGGGTGGCGACGGCCGGGATCGCGATGAGCGCTCCGACCGCGCCCAGCAGGGCGGTGCCCGCGATGACCGACCCGAAGGCCACGGCGGGGTGGATGTCCACCGTCTTCGACGTCAGCTTCGGCTGGAGCACGTAGTTCTCGAACTGCTGGTAGACCACCACGAAGCCGAGGACGTACAGGGCGAACCAGGGATTGACGGCGAAGGCGATCAGGATCGGCAGCGCGCCCGCCAGGTAGGTGCCGATGGTGGGGATGAACTGGGAGACCAGCCCCACCCACACGGCGAGCGCGGGCGCGTACGGCACGTCGAGCACCACGAAGAGGACGTAGTGCGCGATGCCGGAGACCAGCGCCATCAGTCCGCGCGAGTACAGGTAGCCGCCCGTCTTCGCCACGGCGATCTCCCAGGCGCGCAGCACCTCGCGCTGCTTGGCGGGCGGCAGTACGGAGCACAGCGCGCGCCGCAGCCTGGGCCCGTCGGCGGCGAAGTAGAAGGAGAACAGGAAGACCGTCAGCAGCCTGAAGAGCCCGCCCAGCACGGTGGCGGACACGTCGAGCACGCCGCTGGCGCTGTTCTGCACGTACTTCTGGAGCCATTCGGAATGCAGCAGGCTGTCCTGGATGTCCAGCCGGGACAGTTCGGTGTGGAAGGTCCGGTTGATCGAGTCGATCACCGAGTCGAGGTAGCGGGGGAACCCCTCGACCATCTCGATGATCTGCCCGGCGAGCATGGAGCCGAGCAGCGCGAGGAAGCCGGCGCCGAAGACGAAGACGGCCAGGAAGACCAGGAAGGTGGCGAGCCCGCGGCGCATGCCGCGGGCCGCCATCCTGGCCACGGCCGGTTCGATCGCGAGCGCGAGGAAGAACGCGATCAGGATGTTGACGAGCAGCCCGGTCAGCTGGTGGAAGGCCCAGCTGCCGAGCTGGAAGCACGCGACGAGGGCGAGGACGAGGACCACCGCGCGCGGCAGCCAGCGCGGCATCCGCGCGTCCGCGTCGGCACCCTCCCCGGCGGCGCCGGGCGGGCCCTCGGCCCCGCCGTCCGCGCCCGGCGCCGGGGCGGTACCGGGCGAAGGGGTCCCGGGCCCGCCGTCCGCGTCGCCCCGCCCGGGGGAGGGCGGCCCCGCCGGGGCCGCGGGACCGGCCGGAAGCCCGGGGTCCTGAGGGGCTTCGGGCCGGCCGGTCGTCTCGTCTTTCGCTGCCACGCGTCCAGTCTGTCCCACCGCCCGCCCTGACCACGAAGCCGTGCGCGCCCGCCGCGCGCGCCGGCCGGTCCCGCGCGGCCCCGGCGCCCCGCTCCGGGGCGGTCCGGGCGGCGCGTCAGCGCGTCAGCGCAGCGAGGCCGGCACGTCCATCGCGGAGCACACCGCGCGCCACACGTCCTTGGCCTCCCAGCCGGCGTCCAGCGCCTGGTGGACGGTGCGTCCGCCGAGTTCGGCCATCACGTGGTCCCGGGCGAAGGAGTCCGCGTACGCCGCGCCGAAGTGCTCAGCCATCCGCTCCCAGAAAATCGTCAACCGCATGCCTCCAGTATCCCGCCCCGGAGAGTGCACCGGCCCCGTTGCCCCCCTGTGCGCCGGTGCGCGCGCCCTACGGTGTCACGCATGCCTGGAGACGAAGCTTCCGCGCCGGCCCCACCGGGCCCGGCCGCCCCCGCGGCCCCCTCCGCCCTTCCCGCCGCGTCCACCCCGCTGGCCCGCGCCGAGCGGTTCGTCTGGCTGACGGCCCGGGTGCTGGAGCAGCGGCGGTTCGCGTTCCACTTCCTCGGCGGGGATCCCGACGCGGTGGACACCGCACTCGGCTCCTACCTCGGCGAGGACGGGGGCTACGGGCACGCGCTCGACCCCGACCTGCGCGGCCCGCTGAGCCAGCCCCTGCACACCGCGTACGCCCTGCGGATCCTCGACGCCCTCGGCCGGTGCGCCGGGCAGCGCGTCGAGCGGCTCTGCCGCCACCTGACCCGGGTCTCGACCCCCGAGGGCGCGCTCCCCCTGGTCGTCCCGGGCCCGCGCGGCCATCTGGCCGCCCCGTACCTCCCGGTGTGCGACGACCCGCCGGGGTCGCTGCTGACCACGGGCCCCGTCGTCGGGGTGCTGCACCGCAACCGGATCTGGCACGCCTGGCTCTTCCGCGCCACGGACTTCTGCTGGGAGCGGGTCGAGACGCTGCGCCACCCTCACCCGTACGAGGTCCGCAGCGCCGTGGCCTTCCTCGACGGCGCCCCGGACCGGGCCCGCGCCGCGGCGGCCGCCGACCGGCTGGGCCGGCTGGTGCGCGAGCGGCGGCTGGCGGTGCTCGAACCGGACCGGCGCGCGGAGTACCCGGCCGTGCCCGGCGGCGCACCGGGCGAGCAGCTGTTCCCGTACGACTACGCGCGCCGGCCGGAATCGCTGGCCCGGGGCTGGTTCACCGACGAGGAGATGCGGCGCTCGCTGGACTTCCTCGCGGCGGAGCAGCGCCCCGACGGCGGCTGGCCGGTGCGCCGCCGCGCCTGGGCGCCGGGCAGCTCGCTGGAGCGGCGGCCGATCGCCACGCTCGAGGCCCTGCTGACGCTGCGGGCGTACGGGCGGCCGCCGGGGGCGCCCGCCGAGGGCGGCGGGGTCAGCCTCCCAGGGCCCGGACGCCCGCGGTGACCACCACCGCCGCGCCGACGACCACCAGGAACGGGGCCCGCAGCAGCAGCGCGGCCCCGGCGGCGGCGAGCCCGGCGGCCCGGGCGTCGAGGACCAGCGCGTGCCCGGTGCTGAAGGTCTGCTGGGCGGTGAGCGCGGCGAGCAGCGCGACGGGCAGCAGGGCGGCGAGCCTCCGTACGGCGGGCCGCTCCAGGGCCCCCGCGGGCACGAGCAGTCCGGCGAGCTTGACGGCGTAGCATCCGGCGACGGTGAGCCCGATGGCGATCCAGACGTTCACGAGCGCGCTCCCTTCAGCGGTCGGCGGCCCTTCAGCCACAGCACCGCGGGCGCGGCCAGCGCGGCGATCAGTACGGGCACCCCGGCGGGCAGCACCGGCAGGAAGCCCAGCCCCAGCACCAGGGCGAGGGCGGCGACGGCCCGCTCGGTGGCGCTCTTGAGCATCGGCGCGAGCAGGGCGAGGAACACGGCGGGCCCGGCGGCGTCCAGCCCCCACGCGGCGGTGTCCCCGATGGCCTCGGCGCCCAGCGCGCCCAGCAGGGTGGTGAGGTTCCACAGCACGTACAGGGCGAGCCCGGTCACGGTGAAGCCGAGCCGGGCCGACCGGCGGTCGGGCTGGGCCAGCGCCACGGCGGTGGTCTCGTCGATCACCCAGTGCGCGGCGAGGGGCCGCACGGCCCTCGGCAGGGCGAGCAGCTGGGACAGCCGCAGCCCGTAGAAGGCGTTGCGGGTGCCGAGGAAGAAGGCCCCGGCGGCGGCGGTGAACGGGTTCCCGCCCGCCGCGAGGGCTCCGACCAGCGCGAACTGCGAGGCGCCGGTGAAGACCAGCAGGCTCAGCGCACAGGCCTGGAGCACGCTGGTCCCGGCTCCGGCCGCCGTCACCCCGAACGCGAACCCCGACAGGCCGACGGCCACGCCGACCCCGAGCGCATCCCGCACGACGGCGGCGCCCGGCCTGCCGTCGACGGCCCCCGGAGGGGTCTCCCGCATCACCATTCGTCGTTCTCCCACGCCGCGAACGTACGCGGGGCGGTGCGGGAGGGTCTTGTACGTTCTTGCGCGCGCCGCCCCGCCCGGGCCGGGCGGCGCCCGTGGTGCCCGTCGCCGTGCGGGTGGGGCGGGAGCCTATCGGGCCCGTTCCCGCCGGTAGGCGCCCGGCGGGACGCCGACGATCCGGGTGAAGTGCCGGTTCAGGTGCGGCTGGTCGGTGAAGCCGACGGTGACGGCCGCCTCGGCGGGCGGGATCCCCGCGTCGAGCAGCCGGCGCGCCCTGCGGACCCGCGCGTCGGTCAGCCAGGTGTGCGGGGGCATCCCGTACCGCTCGCGGAAGGCGCGCAGCAGGGCGAAGGGACTGGTCCCGAGCCCGGCCGCGAGCTGCTCCAGCGAGGGCGGCTCCGCCATCCGCTGCTCCAGCACGGCCCGGGCCCTCTCGGCGTCGGCGGCGCCCGCGCCGCGGACCGTACGGGCGGGCAGCGGGCCGGCGTACCGGCTGAGCATCCGGGCCACCACGCCCCGCAGCAGGGTGTCGGCGGCGAGCGCGTTCCCGGCCTCGGCGGCCCGGTGCACCTCGCTGACGGCCCGTGCGCCCTGCGCGTCGGCGACCGTGTCGGCGGTGAAGCCGGGGGTGCCGCGCGGGGTGGCGATCTCGGCGGCGACCTCGGCGATCAGGTCGCGGGGGGCGTAGAGGGTGGCGTACGCCCAGCCCACGGGGACCCCGGCGCGGGCGGTGTGCGCGACCTCCGGGTTGATCAGCACCACGCTGCCCGGCCCGGCCCGTACGGTGCCGCCGGGCAGGCCGATCTCCTCGACGCCGCCGGTGACGGCGGCGATGACGTAGCCCTCGTGGGCGTGGCGCGGGAAGGTGTGGCGCACGTAGTGGGCGCGCAGCAGGTCCAGCCCGGGCAGTTCCTCGTACCGCCAGTGCCGTGCCCATTCGCCGCGCCCGCCGTCCGTCCCCATGTCCTCATTCTGCGCGCCGCCCCGGCGGCGTGTTCGCCCAGGTCGGCGGCCCTGTCAGTGGCGGGGTGCACGATGGGGGCATGGCAGGCGCTGCGCTCGACTCGTTCTCCCCCGCCACCCGCTCGTGGTTCACGGGGGCCTTCCGTACGCCCACGGCCGCCCAGGAGGGTGCCTGGCGGGCCATCGGGGAGGGTTCCGACGTCCTGGTCGTCGCGCCGACCGGATCCGGCAAGACCCTGGCCGCCTTCCTCGCCGCCCTGGACCGGCTCGCCTCGCAGCCGCCGCCCGCCGAGGCGCGCAAGCGCTGCCGGGTGCTGTACGTCTCTCCGCTGAAGGCCCTGGCGGTCGACGTGGAGCGCAACCTGCGCAGCCCGCTGACGGGGATCCGGCAGGAGTCGGCCCGCCTCGGCCTGCCGGAGCCGGACATCCGGGTGGGGATCCGCTCGGGGGACACCCCGGCCGCCGAGCGCCGGGCGATGGCGACGCGGCCGCCGGACATCCTGATCACCACTCCGGAGTCGCTGTTCCTGATGCTGACCTCGGCGGCGCGGGAGGCGCTGGCGGGGGTGGAGACGGTGATCCTGGACGAGGTGCACGCGGTCGCGGGGACCAAGCGCGGCGCCCACCTGGCGCTGTCCCTGGAGCGGCTGGACGAGCTGCTGCCCCGCCCGGCCCGCCGGATCGGGCTGTCGGCGACGGTCCGGCCGGTGGAGGAGGTGGCCCGCTACCTCGCGCCGCGCGGCAGGGTGGAGATCGTGCAGCCGCCGTCGGCGAAGGAGTTCGACCTGTCGGTGGTCGTCCCGGTCGAGGACATGGGCGAGCTGGGGGGCTCCCCGGCGACCGAGGGCCGGGAGGGCGGGGACCGGCCGTCGATCTGGCCCCATGTGGAGGAGCGGATCGCGGACCTGGTGCAGGCCCACCGCTCGACGATCGTGTTCGCCAACTCGCGCCGTCTCGCGGAGCGCCTGTGCAACCGGCTCAACGAGATCGCCCACGAGCGGGCGACGGGCACGCCGCTCGCCGAGGGCGCGCCGCCCCCGGCCGAGGTGATGGCCCAGTCGGGTGCGGCCCTGGGCGCCCCGCCGCTGCTGGCGCGCGCCCACCACGGTTCGGTGTCGAAGGAGCAGCGGGCGCTGGTCGAGGAGGACCTGAAGGCAGGCCGGCTGCCCGCCGTGGTGGCCACCTCCAGCCTGGAGCTGGGCATCGACATGGGCGCCGTGGACCTGGTGGTGCAGGTGGAGTCACCGCCGTCGGTGGCGTCGGGGCTCCAGCGCGTGGGCCGCGCCGGGCACCAGGTGGGCGCGGTCTCCACCGGGGTGGTCTTCCCGAAGTACCGGGGCGACCTGGTCCAGGCCGCCGTGGTCACCGAGCGGATGCGGACCGGGGCGATCGAGTCGCTGCGGATCCCCTCCAATCCGCTGGACGTACTCGCCCAGCAGCTCGTGGCGATGACCGCGATGGACACCTGGCAGCTGGACGAGCTGCTCGCGCTGGTGCGCCGGGCGGCGCCCTTCGCGGCGCTGCCCGAATCGGCGTTCACCTCGGTGCTGGACATGCTGGCGGGCCGTTACCCCTCGGACGCGTTCGCGGAGCTGAGGCCGCGGGTGGTGTGGGACCGGGTGGCGGGGACGATCACCGGCCGGCCCGGCGCGCAGCGCCTCGCGGTGACCTCCGGCGGCACCATCCCCGACCGGGGCCTGTTCGGGGTGTTCCTGGCGGGTGCCGACCCGAAGAGGGGCGGGGGCCGGGTCGGCGAGCTGGACGAGGAGATGGTCTACGAGTCGCGCGTGGGTGACGTGTTCACCCTGGGCACCACGTCCTGGCGGATCGAGGACATCACGCGCGACCGGGTCCTGGTCACTCCCGCCCCCGGGGTGCCGGGCCGGCTGCCGTTCTGGAAGGGCGACCAGCTGGGCCGGCCCCTCGAACTGGGGCGCGCAGTCGGCGCGTTCCTGCGGGAGCTCGGCGCGCTCTCCGAGGAGGACGCCCGGCTGCGGCTGCTGGCGGCCGGCCTGGACGGCTGGGCCGCGGGCAACGTACTGGCGTACCTGGCGGAGCAGCGGGAGGCCTGCGGGCACGTGCCGGACGACCGGACCATCCTGGTCGAGCGGTTCCGGGACGAGCTCGGTGACTGGCGGGTCGTCGTCCACTCCCCCTTCGGCGCGCAGGTGCACGCCCCGTGGGCGCTGGCGCTGGGTGCCCGCCTCGCGGAGAAGTACGGCATGGACGCCCAGGTGATGCACGCCGACGACGGGATCGTGCTGCGGCTGCCCGATGCCGACCTGCTCTCCATGGACCTGCTGGACCACGACCCGGCCCGGCCGGCGCCCTTCGAGTTCGATGACGAGCAGGCCCCGCTGGGCGCGGCCGACGTCACCTTCGACCGGGGCGAGGTCTCGGGGATCGTCACCGAACAGGTGGGCGGATCGGCCCTGTTCGCCTCCCGGTTCCGGGAGTGCGCGGCGCGCGCCCTGCTGCTGCCGCGCCGCAGTCCCGGCAAGCGCACCCCGCTGTGGCAGCAGCGTCAGCGCGCCTCGCAACTGCTCCAGGTGGCGTCGGAGTTCGGGTCCTTCCCGATCGTGCTGGAAGCCGTACGCGAATGCCTCCAGGACGTGTTCGACGTACCGGGTCTGGCGGAGCTGATGGGGGACATCGAGGCGCGCCGGGTCCGGCTGGTCGAGGTCACCACTCCCGAGCCCTCGCCGTTCGCCCGCTCCCTCCTGTTCGGTTACGTCGCCCAGTTCCTGTACGAGGGCGACTCGCCGCTGGCCGAGCGGCGGGCGGCGGCGCTCTCGCTGGACTCGCGGCTGCTGGCGGAGCTGCTGGGCCAGGCGGAGCTGCGGGAGCTGCTCGACGCGGAGGTGCTGGAGGAGCTGGAGCGGGAGCTCCAGTGGCTGACGGAGGACCGGCGCGCCAAGGACGCCGAGTCGGTGGCGGACCTGCTGCGGCTGCTGGGCCCGCTGACGGACGCCGAGCTGGCCGCGCGCGGGGCGGAGCCCGCCTGGCCGCGGGCGCTGGAGGCGGCCCGGCGGGCCATCCGGGTGCGGATCGGCGGCGCGGAACACTGGGCGGCGATCGAGGACGCGGGCCGGCTGCGGGACGCGCTGGGCACGGCCCTGCCGGTCGGGGTGCCGGAGGCCTTCACCGAGCCCGTCAAGGATCCGCTGGGCGATCTCCTGGCCCGGTACGCGCGCACCCACGGCCCCTTCACCACGGCCGCGGTGGCCGCCCGGCTGGGCCTGGGCGCGGCGGTGACGGAGGGGGCGCTGCACCGGCTCGCCGCGGGGGGGCGGGTGGTCCAGGGCGAGTTCCATCCGGCGGGCATCGGCCAGGAGTGGTGCGACGCGACGGTGCTGCGCAGGCTGCGGCGGCGTTCGCTGGCCGCGCTGCGCCAGGAGCTGGAGCCGGTCCCGCCGGCCTCCCTGGCCACGTTCCTGCCCCAGTGGCAGCACCTGGGCGGGGCTCTGCGCGGGCTCGACGGCCTGGCCCGGGCCGTGGAGCAGCTGCAGGGGGCACCGGTGCCGGCCTCGGCGCTGGAGCGGCTGGTCCTGCCCTCCCGGGTGGCGGGCTACGCGCCGACGCTGCTGGACGAGCTGACCACCACCGGGGAAGTGCTGTGGGCGGGCGCGGGAGCCCTGCCGGGCAAGGACGGCTGGGTCTCGCTGTACCTGGCGGAGTCCGCTCCGCTGCTGCTCCCGGAGCCGCATCCGCTCGAGCTGGGGCCGCTGCACCAGGCGGTGCTGGAGAGCCTCTCGGGCGGGTACGGCCTCTTCTTCCGGCAGATCACCCAGTCCGTCCGCGCCCGCCATCCGGAGGCCTCCGACCTGGAGCTGTCCGAGGTGCTCTGGGACCTGGCCTGGTCGGGCCGGCTGACGAACGACACCCTGGCCCCCCTGCGCTCCCTGCTGGGCTCGGGCCGCACGGCGGGGGCGACCGCGCACCGGGCCCGGCGTACGGTGCCGCGCGGCCGGTACGGGGGCCCGGGCGCCGCGGTGTCCCGTACCGGCCCGCCCACGGTGTCGGGCCGCTGGTCCCTGCTGCCCGCGCCTGCCCCGGACCCGACCCAGCGTGCCCACGCCCTGGCGCGCACGCTGCTGGACCGGCACGGGGTGGTCACCCGGGGGGCCGTGGCGGCGGAGGGCGTCGAGGGCGGCTTCAGCGCGGTCTACCGGGTGCTGTCGGCGTTCGAGGACAGCGGCCGGGCCCGCCGGGGGTACGTGGTGGAGGGGCTGGGCGCGGCCCAGTTCGCGATGGACGGCGCGGTGGACCGGCTCCGCGCGGCCGAGAAGAACCCTCCCCCGCTGGCGGCGGTGGTCCTGGCCGCCGCCGATCCGGCGAACGCGTACGGGGCGGCCCTGCCGTGGCCCGAGCCCCCGGCGGGCGCCACGCACAAGCCGGGCCGCAAGGCGGGGTCGCTGGTGGTCCTGGTCGACGGCGAGCTGACCCTGTACCTGGAGCGCGGCGGCAAGACCCTGCTGGCCTGGCCGGATCCGGGGGATCCGCGGCTGACGGCGGCCACGGAGGCCCTGGCCGCCGGCTCGCGCGCGGGGTCCCTGCCGGCGCTGACGGTGGAGCGGATCAACGCGGCGGCGGCGCTGACGTCCCCGCTGGGCCCGGTCCTGGAGGCGGCCGGTTTCCACGCGACGCCGAGGGGGCTGCGGCTGCGCAGCTGAGGCGGCGGTCCGGTCTCGGCCCGGACACGTATGTCTTGGGCATGTCACGAAACGGCTGCCAGCCGCTCCGCAAGGGCCTCCGAGCTGGCCCAGCCGCTTATCCGTGGCTTATCAAGGGTGCTCACAGGCACCGCGCCCGGCGGTGCCCATCCATGGGGGACACGACAGTGAGCACCAACACCATGCGCAGAAGCACCCTCGCCGCGGCCGGCCTCGCCGTGGCCGGAGCCCTCGTCCTGACCGGTTGCAAGGACGGCAACGAGGAGATCCCGGCGGCTCCGGCCGCACCGTCCGCCCCCGCGTCCGCCGGCTCGCCGGCCCAGCCGAGCGCCCCGGCGGCGCCCAGCTCCCCGGGGGCCGGTTACGACGGCTCGGCGAGCGCCTCACCGGCCCCGGGCGGTTCCGGCGGCGGCGCCGTGGCCAAGTCGGGCCAGGCCTTCAAGATCGGCGAGACGGCCACCGTGCCGTTCAGCTACGGCAGCAACAAGGGCGGCCAGCTCGCCCTCACCGTCGCCTCGATCGAGAAGGGCGACCCGGCCGACCTGGAGCCGCTCAAGCTCGGCGACAGGGCCAAGGGCCTGGTGCCCTACTACATCCGCTACACGGTCAAGAACACCGGCACGACCGACCTCTCGTACTCCTCGGTCGGGCACATCAAGGGCCTGCTCGGCGACGGCAGCGAGGCACAGGGCGTCTCGATCATCGGCAAGTTCGACAAGTGCAAGGACAACTCGCTGCCGAAGGGCTTCACCAACGGCCAGTCGCAGACCAACTGCGTGATCGCCCTGGCGCCGGCCGCGGCCAAGGTCTCCGGCGCCGAGTACTGGGGCGACCCGTACAACAACCTGAGCAGCCCTCCCCAGAAGAGCCTCACCTGGAAGTGACCGGCGGCCCGCCCCGGCCTCCCGCCTCCTGATGCCCGGAACCCCCCGCGCGGCGACGCCGCCCGGGGGGTTCCGGGCGTTCCCAGGCCCGACAATGGCCCCATGCCCGAAGGAGACAGCGTCCACCGCGCGGCGGCCCGTCTGCACGCCGCCCTCGCGGGCAAGCCCCTCACCCACACCGACCTGCGGGTGCCCCGCTTCGCCACCGCCGACCTCACCGGGCGCACCACCCTCGGCGTCACCCCGCGGGGCAAGCACCTCCTCGCCCGCCTCGAAGGCGGCCTCACCCTCCACAGCCACCTCGGGATGGACGGCACCTGGAACCTCTTCGGCCCCGGCGAGAAGTGGCGGGGCGGACCGGCCTTCGAGATCCGGGCCGTGCTGGCCACCGCCGACGCCACCGCGGTCGGCTACCGGCTGCCCGTACTGGAACTGCTGCGGACCGCCGACGAGGCCCGGGCCGTGGGCCACCTGGGGCCCGACCTGCTCGGCCCCGACTGGGACCAGGCCCGGGCCGCCGCCAACCTGCTCGCCGACCCCGGCCGCCCCCTCGGCGAGGCCCTGCTCGACCAGCGCAACCTGGCGGGCATCGGCAACATCTACAAGTGCGAGCTCTGCTTCCTGGCCGGGGTCACGCCCTGGACCCCCGTCGGCGCGCTCCCCGACCCCCCGACCACCCTCCCCCGCGTCGCGGCCGCCGCCCGGCGCCTCCTGGCGGCCAACGCCGGCCACGGCGGCGCCCGCAACACCACCGGGATCCGCCGCCGCGGCCGGGAGCTCTTCGTGTACGGGCGCGCCCGCCGGCCCTGCCTGCGCTGCGGCACCCCCGTGTGCGAGGCCCCGCAGGACGGCCGGCCCACGTACTGGTGCCCGCGCTGCCAGTCCGGACCGGTTCCGGAGCACCCCGGCCGTTGACGGCCCGTCAGATGCGCTCGTACCGTCCTGGCATGCCCACACCGACCGCCCCGTACGACCTCACCGGCCGCTCCGCGTTCGTCACCGGAGCCGCCAGCGGCATAGGCCGTGCCACCGCCCTCCTCCTCGCCCGGGCCGGAGCCGCCGTCCACTGCGCCGACCGCGACGAACGGGGCCTCGCCGGGACCGCCTCCCTGATCTCCGAGGACGGCGGCTCCGCCACCGTCCACCCCCTCGACGTGACCGACCGGGCCGCCCTGCGCACCGCCGTCGCGGCCGCCGGGCCGCTCGACGTCGTCGCCGCCATCGCCGGGGTCATGCACACCAGCAGTGTCCTGGAGACCACGGACGAGGACCTCGACCGGATCCTGGACGTCAACTTCAAGGGAGTGCTGCGCACCTGCCAGGAGGCCGTCCGCGCCATGGTCGCCGCCGGCCGTCCCGGGTCGGTCGTCACCATGGCCTCCGGCGCCGTGGACGCCGCGCAGCCGGGACTGCTCTGCTACAGCGCCGCCAAGGCCGCGGTGGTGCAGCTGACCCGGACCCTGGCCACCGAGTGCGGCCCGCACGGAATCCGCGTCAACGCCGTCGCGCCGGGGTGGATCCGCACCCCCATGACCGGCCGCCACGGCCCCGAGGAGCAGCGCCGGACCGAGGCCGCCATGGTCCGCATGGCGCCGCTGCGCCGCGTCGGGGAACCCGAGGACATCGCCCAGGCCGTGCTCTACCTGGCCTGCGACGCCTCGTCCTTCATGACGGGCCAGATTCTGCGCCCGAACGGCGGGGTGTCGATGCCCTGGTAGCGCCCGCCCCGGACCGCGCCCGGCCGTCCCGGCGCACGGGTCCGGGCACGCAGTGCACCGGCAGCAGCCCCAGGCCCCAGCCGCCGACCGCCACCGCGCCCTCCACGGGGCCCGCCTCGGCCGGCGCCAGCGCGAGCCTCAGTACGGCCCACCACCACGGCACCGCCACCACCAGGGCGAGGAGCACCGGGACAGGTATGCGCAGCAACCGCCGCACGGCCACCTCCCAGGGGGCAGGTTCCCCGACGGGCCCATCCTCCCGCACCCTCCCCGCGCCCGCACCCAGAACGCCCGCCACCAGCCCCACGGGGGACCGGGCCTTCCGGACGCCCCCGGAACGGCAAGGAGCCCCGGCCGGTGCTCGACGCACCTTCCGGGGCTCCCGCCACGCTCACATACCGACGGCACGCTCAAGCGGCTACGACGTTCACCGCTTCCACGGGTGCCTTGATGGTCACCCGCTCCGGTCCGCCCGTGACCGAGGCCACGGAGACCGAATTGAGCATCGGGCGCACCGGTGCCGGCACCGGTTCGCTTGCGGCGGCCGACTGCGCGAGCTCCGCCAGCGACAGCTCGTCACTGACTTCGCGCATCAGCTCGGACATCCGTACGTCCAGCGCGTCGCAGATCGCGGAGAGCAGCTCGGAGGATGCCTCCTTCTGCCCCCGCTCCACCTCGGAGAGATAGCCGAGCGAAACTCGGGCGGACGAGGAGACTTCGCGCAGAGTACGGCCCTGGCGCTGGCGCTGCCGACGCAGCACGTCACCCAGCAGGCGACGGAGCAGAATCATCGGTGGCTCCCTCCTCTGACCGTGTAGCCGTAACCTTCACGCCCCACCGTACCGCCTCGCGCCGCGGCCGTGCGGGGAGCGATGTCGTGTTCACTCAGGGCTGCAAACATCAAATCCCCCCGTCCTGTTCCGTATCCTGCCCCCGCAGATTCTCGCGGAGTTCGCTCGAGAGGAGTTCGAGCACTGTCCGTGCGCTTTCCCTACGGATTTCCGCACGGGAGCCGTTCAACCGCAGCCGGGCCGTTTTCCTGCCCGCCGGGCCCGCCACGGCGATGAAAACGGTGCCCACCGGCTGGCCGTCCTGGGGGTCGGGTCCGGCCACGCCGGTCGTCGCGATCCCCCACGAGGCACCCATCACCCGCCGCACCCCGGCGGCCATCTCCTCCGCGACCTGCGCGTTCACCGCGCCTTCGGCCGCGAGCAGTTCCGCGTCCACCCCGAGGACGCGGTGCTTGAGCTCCGTGGCGTACGCCGTCACCGAACCGCGGAAGGCGCGCGAGGCCCCCGGCACCGCCGTCAGCTCCGACGCCACCATTCCGCCGGTCAGCGACTCCGCCACCGCCAGGGTCTGGTCACTCTCCGCGAGCAACCGCAGCACGTCTTCGGCCACCGCCGCCGCGCCCGCGCCGCCTTCCGGCGGTTCCGCGGCCCCCGGCGCCTCCCCCGCCCCGTGTGTCACTTCGCGGTCCGCTCCGCGGCCAGACCGGCCCGGCGCAGCACCACGGCCTGCCGGATGTAATCCAAACCGGTGACGACGGTCAGCACCACGGCGACGGCCATCACCCAGAACCGCAGGGTCGCCAGCGGTCCGGTCAGCGCGAGGACGTACATGCCCACCGCCGTTCCCTGGGCCAGGGTCTTCAGCTTGCCGCCCCGGCTCGCCGGGATCACCCCGTACCGGATCACCCAGAACCGCATCAGCGTGATCCCGAGCTCGCGCCCGAGGATCACCCCGGTCACCCACCAGGGCAGGTCACCCAGCCAGGACAGACACACGAGCGCCGACCCCATGATCGCCTTGTCGGCGATGGGGTCGGCGATCTTCCCGAAGTCCGTGACCAGGTCGTACGTCCTCGCCAGGTGTCCGTCGAAGATGTCCGTGATCATGGCGACGGCGAAGGCCGCCCAGGCCAGCGCCCGCCAGACGGGGTCGTAGCCCCCGTCGGCGAGCAGCAGCAGGACGAATCCCGGCACGAGGACGAGCCGGATCATCGTCAGGATGTTGGCGATGTTCCACAGGCTGGCCTGGTTGACGGCCGCAGTCCCGAGCTTCGTGCCGGGCGCGGGCCGGCGGCCGGTCCCGCCCGCCGCCGATGCCGGGACTCCGGTCATCCGGCCGCCTCCTCGAGTTCCACGCCCAGGGGCTCGGCGACGAGGTCGACGCCCAGGGTCCCGACCACCTTGGCGGTGACGATGCGCCCGGGGACCAGGCCGGCGCCGTCGGTGAAGACGACCTGCCCGTCGGTCTCGGGGGCCTGGTGCGCGGCACGCCCGTAGGCGCCCTCGCCGTCCTCCGCCTCGTCGAGCGGGACGACCGTCTCCACGAGCACCTCGAGGGTCTCGCCGATCCGCTCCTCCGCGCGCTGCGAGGTCAGCTCCTCGGCGAGCCGCTGCATGTGCGCGAGCCGCTCGGCGATGGTGTCCTCGTCCAGCTTGCCGTCGTAGCCGGCGGCCTCGGTGCCGTCCTCGTCGGAGTAGCCGAAGACGCCGATGGCGTCGAGCCGCGCGTGGGTGAGGAAACGCTCCAGCTCGGCGAAGTCCGACTCCTTCTCACCGGGGAAGCCGACGATGAAGTTGGACCGGACGCCGGCCTGCGGGGCCTTGGAGCGGATGGTGTCCAGCAGCTCCAGGAAGCGGTCGGTGTCGCCGAAGCGGCGCATGGCGCGCAGCACGTCGGGGGCCGAGTGCTGGAAGGACAGGTCGAAGTAGGGCACGACCTTGGGGGTGGAGGTGAGCACGTCGATCAGCCCGGGCCGCATTTCGGCGGGCTGGAGGTAGCTGACGCGGACGCGCTCGATGCCGTCGACGGCGGCCAGCTCGGGCAGCAGGGTCTCCAGCAGGCGGATGTCGCCCAGGTCCTTGCCGTACGAGGTGTTGTTCTCGGAGACCAGCATGATCTCCTTGACGCCCTGCTCCGCGAGCCAGCGCGTCTCGCCCAGCACGTCGCTGGGGCGGCGCGAGATGAAGGAGCCGCGGAAGGACGGGATGGCGCAGAAGGAGCAGCGGCGGTCACAGCCGGAGGCGAGCTTCACGGAGGCGACCGGGCTCTTGTCCAGGCGGCGGCGCAGCGGCGCGCGCGGCCCGGAGGCGGGCGCGAGCCCGTCCGGCAGGTCGGCGGGGGCCGGCGCGGGCTCCTCGGGGGCCGCCTGCGCGTGGCCGGGCAGCGCCACGGCGGCGCTCTGGCGCTCGGCCGGGCTGATCGGCAGCAGCTGGCGCCGGTCGCGGGGGGTGTGCGCCTCGACGCTGCCACCGCTGAGGATGGTCTGGAGGCGGTTGGAGATGTCGGCGTAGTCGTCGAAGCCGAGGACCCCGTCGGCCTCGGGGAGCGCCTCGGCGAGTTCCTTGCCGTAGCGCTCGGCCATGCAGCCGACGGCGACGACGGCCTGGGTCTTGCCGTGATCCTTGAGATCGTTGGCTTCCAGCAGGGCGTCTACGGAGTCCTTCTTGGCGGCTTCGACGAAGCCGCAGGTGTTGACGACGGCTACGTCCGCGTCGGCGGCGTCCTCGACGAGCTCCCAGCCATCCGCCGCCAAGCGGCCTGCGAGCTCCTCCGAGTCCACCTCGTTACGGGCGCAGCCAAGAGTGACAAGGGCGACGGTACGGCGTTCGGGCATGGACTCAAGACTACTTCGTCCCGGCGCCGGCCCCCGCCCACGTCCCCCCACGACAAGATCCCCGGGGCCGGCGGCGGCCGCCGCGCGGGATCCCGGGGATCTGGAATTTTCTATTCCGTGCTGGTCAGCCCGCCTGGGCCTGCCCCTGGCGCGGGTCGTCCTTGGTGTAGGTGAGACGTTCGACCTGTCCCGACTCGAACCTCTCCTTGATCTCCTTGCCGTTCACGAACAGCTTGACGGCTCCGGCGTCACCGAGGACGAGGTCCACGGACTCCTTGTCCGTGAAGGTCTTCGACTCGCCCTGCGCGAGGGTGCCGTCGAAGAGGAGCCGGCCGGTGCTGTCCTTCGCGGAGATCCAGCTCTCGCCGACGTCGGCCGTCAGGACGACGGTGACGACGCCCTTCGGAGCGACGGCGATGGCGCTGTCCTCGGGCTTGGGCTTGGTGGCCTGGGGGCTCGGGGCGGCCGGCTGCTTGCCCGCGGACTGCTTGGGCGCGGGCTTCGGGGAGGCGGAACCTTCCGCCACCGGCCGTTTGGCCGACTCGTCATCACCGCCGCCGAAGGCGGTGAAGCCCACGAAGCCGATGACCGCGACGATGGCGGCGACCATGGCGGCGGTCCAGTTGGGCCGCTGCCGCTCGGGGCGGATCCGCTCGGCTTCGAACAGGGGCGCGGCCGGAGTGGGTGCCGGCCGGCCGCCGTGGGCCGCGTCGTACCTGTCGACCAGGGGGACCGGATCGAGGTGGACGGCACGGGCGAGCGTACGGATGTGACCGCGGGCGTACACGTCGCCGCCGCACCGCGTGAAGTCGTCCTCCTCGATCGCGTGCACGATCGGGATGCGCACGCGGGTGGTGGAACTGACCTCGTCGACGGTGAGCCCGGCGGCGATCCGGGCCTTCTTCAGGGCCGTCCCGATGGACGGCTCTTCGACGGAGCGCTCGACGATGCGGTCCTCGGACCGGTCCTCGGACCGGACGTCGGCCGAAGTCCGCTCTTCTTCGGGGGAGTTGGATTTGCCGATGGACACAAGGGCGCCTTTCGAGCGTGTAGCCACCTGCTGGATGTCCAGTCTAGGGGGGTGACGAAAGGGTGGGGCAACCGGAGGGCCAGCTTCCTACGCCATCCGAATGGCGACGGGAACCGGCCGCCGGTGCCACCCTCAACTTGACGCACGCCCAGGGGAAACGGTTGCCGGCGGATCCGGTGACGATACGGCCACGATCCCATTCGGTCGGGTGAGACGGCCGGACCCCCGTTCTAGCGGGCCGCCCGGGGGTCCCGGACCGCGGGGTCCCCGGAGGCCCGGACGGCCCCCGGTGCCCTGGGCCGTCTCTTTCGGATCTTGCCGGTCAAGCCCGCGTCGTCCGGTGCCGTGCATCGCAAGGCGGAGAGGCTCCCGATCACTGGACGTCCTCGGGTGCCTCGACAACGCGGCGAGGTGCGGTGCCGGGCGACGCGGGTCAGGCAAGATCCGGAAGAGACGGCCTACGGGGCCTCCTCGCCGCGGATGACGGCGAGCACCCCGTCGAGCTCGTCGGGCTTGACCAGCACGTCGCGCGCCTTGGAGCCCTCGCTCGGCCCGACGACCCCCCGGGACTCCATCAGGTCCATGAGCCGCCCCGCCTTGGCGAAGCCCACCCGCAGCTTGCGCTGGAGCATCGAGGTGGAGCCGAACTGGGTGGAGACCACCAGCTCCGCCGCCTGGCACAGCAGGTCCAGGTCGTCGCCGATCTCCTCGTCGATCTCCTTCTTCTGCTTCTGCCCCACCGTGACGTCGTCCCGGAAGACCGGCGCCATCTGGTCCTTGCAGTGCTGGACGATCCCGGCGATCTCGTCCTCGGTCACGAAGGCGCCCTGGAGGCGGACCGGCTTGTTCGCGCCCATCGGCAGGAACAGTCCGTCACCCTTGCCGATCAGCTTCTCGGCGCCGGGCTGGTCCAGGATGACCCGGCTGTCCGCGAGGGAGGAGGTCGCGAAGGCCAGCCGCGAGGGCACGTTCGCCTTGATCAGACCGGTCACCACGTCCACCGAGGGCCGCTGGGTGGCGAGCACCAGGTGGATGCCGGCCGCGCGGGCCAGCTGGGTGATGCGGACGATCGAGTCCTCGACGTCGCGCGGGGCCACCATCATCAGGTCCGCGAGCTCGTCGACGATCACCAGCAGGTACGGGTAGGGGCTGAGCTCCCGTTCGCTGCCCGGCGGCAGCTTGATCTTGCCGTCCCGGATGGCCTGGTTGAAGTCGTCGATGTGCCGGTAGCCGAAGGCGGCCAGGTCGTCGTAGCGCAGGTCCATCTCGCGCACGACCCACTGGAGGGCCTCGGCGGCCCGCTTGGGATTGGTGATGATCGGCGTGATCAGGTGCGGGATGCCCTCGTACGCTGTCAGCTCCACCCGCTTGGGGTCCACCAGGACCATCCGGACGTCCTCCGGGGTGGCCCGCACCATGATCGAGGTGATCAGGCAGTTGATGCAGGAGGACTTGCCGGAGCCGGTCGCGCCCGCGACCAGGACGTGCGGCATCTTGGCGAGGTTGGCCATCACGTAGCCGCCCTCGACGTCCTTGCCGAGCGCGACCAGCATGGGGTGGTCGTCCTCGGCGGCGTCCGCGAGCCGCAGGACGTCCCCCAGGTTGACCATCTCGCGGTCGGTGTTCGGGATCTCGATGCCCACGGCCGACTTGCCCGGGATCGGGCTGATGATCCGTACGTCCGGGGAGGCCACGGCGTAGGCGATGTTCTTCGCCAGCGCCGTGATGCGCTCGACCTTCACCGCCGCGCCGAGCGTCACCTCGTAGCGCGTGACCGTCGGGCCCCGGGTGAAGCCGGTGACCTGCGCGTCCACCTTGAACTCGGTGAACACGTTCGTCAGCGCGGCCACCACCGCGTCGTTGGCGGCGCTGCGGGTCTTGCCCGGGCCGCCCTTCTCCAGCAGGTCCAGCGAGGGCAGTGCGTACGTGATGTCCCCGCGCAGCTGCAGCTGTTCGGCGCGCGGCGGCAGCGGCTCGGCCCGCGGCGGCGCCTTCGTCAGGTCCGGCACCGACAGCGTCCCGGACGCCGCGGCGGTGCGCTCCTGCGGCAGGCCGGAATCGTCCGCCGCAGCCGCGGCCGGCGCGGGAGCGGGGACGGGCCGCCCCTCCCGGGCGGGCGGCACCGGAGCGGTGACCTCCGCCCCCTCCTCCCGGGCGGCGATGCCCTGGGTGAGGTCGGCGACCAGCGGGTTCGGCGGCAGCCCTCCGTAGACCACCCCGTCGAGCGCGGCCGCGGCCGCCGCGGCCACGTCGACGGCGTCCGGTTCCCGCTCACCCGGCCGCGCGGTGCTCCGCCGGGGCCGGCGCCGCCGGGCCAGGGCCGCTTCCTCGGCCCCGTCCACCGCGCCGCCGGTGCCGCCGGCGCGGGCCTGCCACTGCTCCGCGTCATGGCGGCCGGGCCGACCGGCGCCCTCGTGCTCCCCGTACCCCTCGTCGTACGCGTTGGGCTGGACGATCCCCAGCCGGATCCCCAGGCTGCGCAGCCGCTGCGGGATCGCGGCGACGGGGGTGGCGGTGACCACCAGCAGCCCGAAGACCGTCAGCAGCACCAGCATGGGCACGGCCAGCGGCGCCCCCATGGTGAAGATCAGCGGCTTGGAGGCGCCCCAGCCGATCAGCCCGCCCGCGTTCTGCATGGCGGTGGTGCCCTCGTCCCGGCCGGGCGCCCCGCAGGCGATGTGCACCAGCCCGAGGACGCCGATGGCGAGGGCGGACAGGCCGATCCCGATGCGCCCGTTGGCGTCGGTCTGCTCGGGATGGCGGATGAGGCGTACCGCCATGACCCCGAGCAGGACCGGCACCAGCAGGTCCAGCCGCCCGAAGGCCCCGGTGACCAGCATCGTGACCAGATCGCCGACGGGCCCGCTCAGGTTCGACCAGGTTCCGGCGGCGACGATCAGCGCGAGGGCGAGCAGCAGCAGCGCCACCCCGTCCTTGCGGTGGGCCGGATCCAGGTTCCTGGCCCCCTGGCCGAGCCCGCGGAAGAGCCCGCCGACCGCGTGCGCGACCGCGAGCCAGCACCAGCGGACCAGCCGCACCACTCCCCCGGTCGGCGACGGCGCCGGCTTGGCGGCGGCCTTCTTCGCCGGGGCACGCCTGGCCGCGGCGGCCTTCTTCGCGGGGGGCTTACGCGGGGCCGCCTTCTTGGCCGGCTCCGTCGTACGGCCGGTGCGGCCCTTCGCGGTGCCCGCCGTGCTCTGGGAACCCTTGCCGGACGTACGTGAGGCCATGGGCCCGAGGTTACCCGGGCGCACGCCGGTGGACACGCGTGCCCACCCCTTCACCCGTTCGTGTCGCCCCGGCGGACGGCACTCTGACTGGGCGACAGCTGACGGACACGCAGCGGCCCTTCTCGGCGGGCCGTTTCCCACCGTACGGCGGGGCGGCCGGCGGCCCGCGCCTCAGCTCTGCGCGGGCAGGACCGGCGCTCCGCCGCTGGCTCCGGGCTCCAGCGCGTCCAGGGCCCGCCGCAGCCCGGTCAGCTTCCGCTCCAGGTGGGCGGCCGTCGCCACCACCCCGGCGTCCGCCGCGTCCTCGCCGAGCTGCTTGGTCAGCGCCTCGGCCTGTTCCTCGACCGCCGCCAGCCGCGCGGAGAGCTCGGCCAGCAGTCCGGCGGTCTCCGTGCCGCCGTCGCCGTTCGTACCGCCGCCCTCCAGCTGGAGACGCAGCAGGGCCGCCTGCTCCCGCAGCTGGCAGTTCTTGGTGTAGAGCTCGACGAACACGGAGACCTTGGCGCGCAGGACCCACGGATCGAACGGCTTGGAGATGTAGTCCACCGCCCCCGCCGCGTAACCGCGGAAGGTGTGGTGCGGACCGTGGTTGATCGCGGTGAGGAAGATGATCGGGATGTCCCGGGTCCGTTCGCGCCGCTTGATGTGCGCGGCCGTTTCGAATCCGTCCATGCCCGGCATCTGGACATCCAGCAGGATGACCGCGAAATCGTCCGTCAGCAGCGCCTTGAGCGCTTCCTCCCCCGACGACGCCCGGACCAGTGTCTGATCGAGCGCGGAGAGGATGGCCTCCAGCGCCAGCAGATTCTCCGGCCGGTCGTCGACCAGGAGGATCTTGGCCTTCTGCACCATGCCCTGTCCTCCTCGCCCCGGCATGGGGCCTCCCCGGCTCCTGGCACCGGCGTGCGCGCCGGGCCCCGCCCCAGAGGACGGCATCCTTGCGCCGTCCGTCCTTGTGCCGGTCATCGTAGCCCCAGTCCCGAGATCGCCACACCCTGTCACCAAGATGTCACTGTGCACGTAGCGGAAACGTGAGGAGAGGCCCAAAGGTTCCCCTCCCGGCCTCCCCCGCGTCCCGCACTCCGATCAGTTTCCGCGCATGTGCTGTTCCATGACCGTCAGCAGGTAGTCGGGCTCGACCGGCTTCGTGACGTAGTCGGAAGCACCGGAGTCGATGGCCTTCTCCCGGTCCCCCTTCATCGCCTTGGCCGTCAGCGCGATGATCGGCAGCCCCGCGAACTGCGGCATCCGCCGGATCGCCGCGGTCGTCGCGTACCCGTCCATCTCCGGCATCATGATGTCCATCAGCACCACCGCCACGTCGTCGTGCTGCTCCAGGACCTCGATGCCCTCCCGGCCGTTCTCCGCGTACAGCACCGCCAGCCCGTGCTGCTCGAGCACGCTCGTCAGCGCGAAGACGTTCCGCACGTCGTCGTCCACGATCAGCACCCGCTCGCCGTGGAAGTCGTACGTGCGGGGCGCCACCGGCAGCGGCTCCTCCACGTCCCACGCCTCGCCCTCGGACTGCCCCGGCACCTCGGTGCGCGGCCCCGGCCCCGTCAGCGGCTTGCGCCGCCGCCGGAACAGCGCCGACGAGCTGGGAGCGGCCGCCTCCGCCACCGGCGGCGCCTGCTGGGACTCGAGTGCCCCCAGCGGCGCCGGCAGCGCCGCGGGCAGCGGCTGCACGGCGAACGGCTCCTCCTCCGCCGCCCTGCGGTACTCCCCGCGCGCCCCGCCGGGCGTCGGCGCGGCGTACCCCTGCGGCGGCAGCTCGCTCGGGTGCAGCGGCAGGTACAGCGTGAAGGTCGACCCGCGGCCGGGCTCGCTGGCCGCGTGGATCTCCCCGCCCAGCAGCCGGGCGATCTCCCGGCTGATGGACAGGCCCAGGCCCGTACCGCCGTACTTGCGGCTGGTGGTGCCGTCGGCCTGCTTGAACGCCTCGAAGATCACCAGCATCTTGCTCGCCGCGATCCCGATCCCCGTGTCCGTCACGGAGAAGGCGATCAGGTCGGCGTCCGCGTCGCGCAGCGATCCCGCCTCCAGCAGCTGCTCCCGGATGGCCGTCGGCACGTCCGCCCCGGCCGGCCGGATCACCAGCTCCACCGCCCCGTTGTCGGTGAACTTCACCGCGTTCGACAGCAGGTTGCGCAGCACCTGGAGCAGCCGCTGCTCGTCGGTGTGCAGCGTCGCGGGCAGCTCCGGGGAGACCCGTACCGAGAAGTCCAGCCCCTTCTCCGCGGTCAGCGGCCGGAAGGTGGCCTCCACGTAGTCCACGAGCTGGACCAGCGCGATCCGCGTCGGCGAGACGTCCATCTTCCCCGCCTCGACCTTCGACAGGTCGAGGATGTCGTTGATCAGCTGGAGCAGGTCCGAGCCCGCGCCGTGGATGGTCTCCGCGAACTCCACCTGCTTCGGCGAGAGGTTCTCGTCCGCGTTGTCGGCGAGCAGCTTCGCCAGGATCAGCAGCGAGTTCAGCGGGGTGCGCAGCTCGTGCGACATGTTCGCGAGGAACTCGCTCTTGTACCGCATCGAGACGGCGAGCTGCTCGGCCCGCTCCTCCAGGACCTGCCGGGCCTCCTCGATCTCGGTGTTCTTCACCTCGATGTCCCGGTTCTGCTGGGCCAGCAGCTCGGCCTTCTCCTCCAGTTCGGCGTTGGCGGCCTGGAGGGCCTTCTGCCGGTTCTCCAGTTCGTCGGAACGCTCGCGCAGCTGCTCGGTCATCTCCTGCGACTGCTTGAGCAGCATCTCCGTCTTGGAGTTCACGGAGATGGTGTTGACGCTCGTACCGATCATCTCGGCGATCTGGCTCAGGAAGTCCTTCTGGATCTGCGTGAACCCCGTGAACGACGCCAGCTCGATGACGCCGAGCACCTTCCCCTCGAACAGCACCGGCAGCACGATCACGTGCGCCGGCGGCGCCTCGCCCAGCCCCGAGGAGATCTTCAGGTATCCGGGCGGGGTGTTCTCGACGAGGATCGTCCGCTTCTCCTCGGCGACCGTGCCGATCAGCCCCTCGCCCGGCCGGAAGGAAAGGGGCATCTGGGCACCCGCGTACGCGTAACTCCCGCGCATCCGCAGCTCGTACGCGCCCTCCGCGCCGCCGTCCGTCCCGATCTCGCTGGTCCCGCCCGCCGGGACGGCGAGGAAGAACGCCCCGTGCTGCGCGGAGACCACCGGCGTCAGCTCGCTCATGATCAGCGAGGCCACGTCGTCCAGGTCCCGGCGGCCCTGCATCAGGGCCGAGATCCGTGCGAGGTTGCCCTTGAGCCAGTCCTGCTCCTTGTTGGCCAGGGTGGTGTCGCGGAGGTTCACGATCATCGTGTTGATGTTGTCCTGGAGCACCTGGATCTCGCCCGCCGCGTCCACGTCGACCTTCAGGCTCAGGTCGCCGCGGGTGACCGCGGTGGCCACGGCCGCGATCGCGCGCACCTGCCGGGTGAGGTTGCCGGCCATCTCGTTCACGGACTCGGTGAGGTCCCGCCAGGTGCCGTCGACGTCGCGCACCCGCGCCTGGCCGCCGAGGATGCCCTCGGTACCCACCTCGCGCGCCACCCGCGTCACCTGGTCGGCGAAGGAGGACAGCTGGTCGACCATCGTGTTGATGGTCGTCTTCAGCTCCAGGATCTCCCCCCGCGCGTCGATGTCGATCTTCTTGGTCATGTCGCCCTTGGCGATGGCGGTCGTGACCATGGCGATCTGCCGCACCTGCCCGGTGAGGTTGGACGCCATGAAGTTCACCGAGTCGGTGAGGTCCTTCCACGTCCCGGAGACCCCGGGGACGTGCGCCTGGCCGCCCAGGCGCCCCTCCGTGCCCACCTCGCGGGCCACCCGCGTGACCTCGTCCGCGAACGAGGACAGGGTCTTCACCATCGTGTTGACGGTGTCCGCGAGCTGCGCGACCTCGCCGCGCGCCTCGACGGTGACCTTCTTCGTCAGATCGCCGTTGGCGACGGCCGCCGACACCTGCGCGATCCCGCGCACCTGCGCCGTCAGGTTCCCGGCCATGGTGTTGACGTTGTCGCTGAGGTCCTTCCAGATGCCGGTGACCCCGCGCACCCGTGCCTGGCCGCCGAGGATGCCCTCGGTGCCCACCTCGCGCGCCACCCGCGTCACCTGCTCCGCGAACGACGACAGCTGGTCCACCATCGTGTTGACCGTGGTGACCAGCTCCAGGATCTCGCCCTTGGCGTCGACCGTGATCTTCTTGGAGAGGTCGCCCATGGCGACGGCGGTGGTCACCTCGGCGATGTTGCGCACCTGCGAGGTCAGGTTGTTCGCCATGAAGTTGACGGACTGGGTGAGGTCCTTCCAGGTGCCCGAGACGCCCTTGACCTCGGCCTGACCGCCCAGGATGCCCTCGGTGCCCACCTCGCGGGCCACCCGCGTGACCTGCTCGGCGAAGTTCGACAGCTGGTCGACCATCGTGTTCAGGGTGTTCTTCAGCTCCAGGATCTCGCCCCGGGCGTCCACGTCGATCTTCTGCGACAGGTCGCCGCGCGCCACCGCCGTCGCGACCTGCGCGATGTTGCGGACCTGCGAGGTCAGGTTCCCGGCCATGCCGTTGACGGAGTCCGTCAGGTCCCGCCACACCCCGGCCACGCCGGGCACCTGCGCCTGGCCGCCCAGGCGGCCCTCCGTACCCACGTCCCGGGCCACCCGGGTCACCTGCTCCGCGAAGGCGGAGAGCTGGTCGACCATCGTGTTGATGGTGTTCTTCAGCTCCAGGATCTCGCCCCGGGCGTCCACGTCGATCTTCTGCGACAGGTCGCCGCGCGCCACCGCCGTCGTCACCTGGGCGATCTGGCGCACCTGCGAGGTCAGGTTCCCGGCCATGAAGTTGACGGAGTCGGTGAGCTCCTTCCAGGTGCCGGAGACCCCCTCGACCCGGGCCTGGCCGCCGAGCCTGCCCTCCGTGCCCACGTCCCGCGCCATCCGCGTGACCTGGTCGGCGAAGGAGGACAGCTGGTCCACCATCGTGTTCACGGTGTTCTTCAGCTGGAGCATCTCGCCGGAGACGTCCACCGTGACCTTCTGGGACAGGTCGCCGTTGGCGACCGCCGTGGTCACCTGCGCGATGTTGCGCACCTGCCCGGTGAGGTTGCGGAAGGCGGTGTTCACCGAGTCGGTGAGGTCCTTCCAGGTGCCGGCCGCCCCCGGCACCTGCGCCTGCCCGCCCAGCTCGCCCTCGACGCCGACCTCACGGGCCACGCGCGTCACTTCGGCACCGAACGACTGGAGCTGGTCGACCATCGTGTTGACGGTGTTCTTCAGCTCCAGCATCTCGCCGGCCACATCGACCGTGACCTTCTGCGACAGGTCGCCGTTGGCCACGGCGGTCGTCACCTGCGCGATGTCACGCACCTGCGTGGTGAGGTTGCGGAAGACCGTGTTCACCGAGTCGGTGAGGTCCTTCCAGGTACCGGCCGCCCCCGGCACCTGCGCCTGCCCGCCGAGGAGGCCCTTCGCACCGACCTCGCTGGCCACGCGCGTGACCTCGTCCGCGAAGGTCCTCAGGGTCTCCGTCATCTGGTTGATCGTTTCGGCCAGCTGCGCGACCTCGCCGCGCGCGCTGACCCGCACCTTCTGCGACAGGTCGCCGTTCGCGACGGCCGTCGTCACCTGCGCGATCCCCCGCACCTGCGCCGTCAGGTTCCCCGCCATCGTGTTGACGGAGTCGGTCAGGTCCTTCCACACGCCCGCGACCCCGGGCACCTTCGCCTGGCCGCCCAGCTCGCCCTCCGTGCCCACCTCCCGGGCGACCCGCGTCACCTCGGAGGAGAACGAGGACAGCTGGTCCACCATGGTGTTCACGGTGTTCTTCAGCTGGAGCATCTCGCCGGCCACGTGCACCGTGACCTTGCGCGACAGGTCGCCCTTCGCGACCGCCGTCGTCACGAGCGCGATGTCACGCACCTGCGCGGTGAGCCGGTACGCCATCGTGTTGACGGAGTCGGTCAGGTCCTTCCACGAACCCGACATCCCCCGCACCTGGGCCTGACCGCCCAGCTTGCCCTCGGTACCGACCTCCAGCGCCACCCGCGTCACCTCGTCGGTGAACGCCGACAGCTGGTCGACCAGGTTGTTGACCGTACGCCCGACCTTCAGGAACTCCCCGCGCAGCGGATGCCCCGCCCCGTCCGACGTCTGCGTCCGCAGGTCCATCCGCTGGTCGAGATCGCCCTCGGCCACCGCCGACAGCACGCGGCCCACTTCGGACACCGGCCGGGCCAGATCGTCCACCAGCTGGTTCGACGCGTCGATCGCGGCCGCCCAGGAGCCCTCGCAGGCCCCCGTCTCCAGCCGCTCGCTCAGCTTGCCCTCGCGGCCCACCGTACGCCGGACCCGGGACAGTTCCCCGGTCAAGTGCAGATTGCGGTCGGCGACCTCGTTGTAGACGGCGGCGATCTCCGCCATCACGCCCTCGCCGGACACCGTCAGCCGCTTGCGGAAGTTGCCGTCCCGCATCGACACCAGGGCCGTGAGCAGGCGGTTCAGAGCGGCGGTATCGACTTCCGTCGTCCCGTTCCGCCGGGACCGCCCCCCCTTGGGGCGCGTTCCCGTACGCCGCACCGCTGCGCCAGACTCCACCGTGTCCCTCCCGAAAGGGTCGACCGCTGTTCCACCGGACGCCGACCGTCCAAGAGCCGGCTCTCCAAGCCTGCCCAGTGTTTCACCCTGGCCGAACCCGGCGATAACACTTCGGCACCATCGCACACCCGCCGCACCCTCAGGGTGGAATCCCGTACGACGGCTCCTGGCGACCGCGAAGGTAAGTAACCTGGCATCCGATGTCCAACCGCGTCGAAGGAGACTTGTGATCACGGCACGGGCGGCTGCCACTTTCGACCCTCAAGGGCGGTCGGTCGCCGCCGCCCGCGCGTTCGTGCGCGACACCCTGCAGGGCTGGGGCTTCGCGGACATCGTCGACGACGCGGTGGTGCTGACCAGCGAGCTCGTGACCAACGCCGTGGTGCACGCCGGAACCAGGGCCGAGGTCCTGTGCCTGCGCGCCGAGGGCGGCGTACGCGTCGAGGTCGGCGACCGCTACCCCGAGCGCGAGCTGCCGCTGCGGCACCCCGACGAGCGCCCGTACGCCGACCCCGACCGCGAGAACGGCCGCGGGCTGATGCTCTGCGCCGCCCTCGCCACCCGCTGGGGCGTCGAGTACACCGCCACCCACAAACACGTGTGGTTCCGCCTCGACCTCCCGGACCGGCCGGTCGGTACCCGCTCCGCGGGCCCCGTCGTACCGGACCAGTTCCTCCCGCTGACCGACAGCCGGGTCCGCGTCGCCGTGCTCCAGGTCGACGCCGCCGACGCCATCTCCGCCTGGAACGAGGACGCCGAGCACGTCTTCGGCTACCCCGCCGAGAAGGTCCTCGGCCGCCCCCTCGCCGAGATCGCCGCCTGGCCCCAGACCCCCGGCACCGGCACAGGCGTCGCCGAGGCCCTGCGCCTGTCCCGCTGGGAGGGCAGCTACGGCATCCGGGGCGCCGACGGCCGCGTCATCCCCGTCTACGCCTCCCACCTGCGGGTCCGCGACGCCCACGGCGAACCCTCCATCGTCTGCCTCCTCGTGCACGACGACGAGCGCGCCCTGCTCCAGACCCCCGTACGCGTCCCTTCCTCCGACGGCCAGCACGGCGACCCCCGTCCCGTCGACCCCTTCGAGGTCTTCATCGGCTCCCCGCCCCCCGACGACCTGGAGGGACTGCTCCAGCGCACCGTCGAACGGGCCCGTGACATGCTCGACGCCGACGCCGCCTTCCTGCTGCTGGCCACGGACGACGAGACCGAGCTCGAGGTGCGCGCCACCACCGGCCTGCCCTCCACCCGCCAGCGCTTCGCCCGCGTCCCCGTCGAGGCCGGCACCAGCCGCTACGGCTCCGCCCGCCTGCCCGCCGTGCACGACGACCTCGCCGTCGTACCCGGAGCCGTACCGCTCCTGGAGTCCACCGGCATGCGCTCCGTCGTCACCGTCCCCCTCAAGGTCGAGGGCCGTCTCACCGGTTCCCTCGGCGTCGCCGCGGAGGGCCCCGGCCGGTACACCAACGAGGAGGCCCTGCGCCTCCAGTTCGCCGCCGACCGCATCGCCCTCGCCGTCGAGTCCGCCCGCCTCGGCGAGCTGGAACGGCTGCGCCGCGGCTCGCTCTCCTTCCTCGTCGAGGCCTCCGACCTGCTCGCCGGCACCCTCGACCGGGACCAGACCCTGGCCCTCATGGCCCAGATGACCGTCCCGACGCTCGCCACCTGGTGCGCCGTCTACACCATCGCCGATCCGACCTCGGACCCGTACCTCGCCTACGTCCTGCACGAGGACGAGGAACGCATCGACGGCCTCAAGGCCCTCCTCTCCCGCGTCAGTCCGCCCGAGCCGGTCCGTGAGGCCGGTGCCCGCCCCTGGCCGGCGGCGACCGCCGCCGTCGGCGGGGAGACCGTCGTCCTGCCGCTCCTCGCCCGCAACCGGGTGATCGGCATGCTGACCCTCGGCAAGCCCACCGGGGAGCACTTCCGCCAGGAGATCCTCGAACTGGCCGACGACCTCTCCCGCAGGGCCGCCCTCGCCCTCGACAACGCCCGCCTCTACTCGGAGCGCACCGCCATCAGCCGCTCCCTCCAGCGCAGCCTCCTGCCGCCCGGCTCCCCCGCCATCCCCGGCATGGAGGTCGAGGTGATCTACCGCGCCGCCGGCGAGGGCAACGAGGTGGGCGGCGACTTCTACGACGTCTTCCCGATCCGCGACGGCGCGTACGGCTTCGCCATCGGAGACGTCTGCGGTACGGGCCCCGAGGCGGCGGCCGTCACCGGCCTCGCCCGCCACGCCCTGCGCCTCCTGGCCCGTGAGGGTCTCGGCGGCCCCGCGGTGCTGGAGCGGCTCAACGCGGCCATCCTCGACGAGGGCGCCCGCAGCCGCTTCCTCACCCTCCTCTACGGGGAACTGCACCCCCAGCCCGACGGCGGCGCCCTGATGAAGGTCGTCTGCGCGGGCCACCCGCTGCCGCTGCGCCTGCGCCCGGACGGCGAGGTCACCGCGGCGGCGGAACCGCAGCCGCTGCTGGGCGTGATCGACGACCTCGACCTCTACGAGCAGACCCTCACCCTCGAACCGGGTGACGTCCTGCTCTGCGTCACGGACGGCGTCACCGAACGCCGTGAGGGCACCCGGATGCTCGGCGACGACGGCCTCGCCGAGGTCCTCACCACCTGCACCGGTCTCACGGCGGGCGCCGTCGCCTCCCGCGTCCTGCGCGCGGTCGAGCGCTTCGCCGCCGAACCGGCCTCGGACGACATGGCCATCCTGGCCTTCCGCGTCCCCCAGCAGCGCGAGGGTGTCTGAGCGCCGTACGGTCGCTCCCCACGCACCGGCGCCGGCGCCCGGACGCCGCGTCGTCCAGCATGCCCGCTCGCCCTGGGCCCCGGGCTGTCGGGCCACAGGCGGGACGGGAACGCAAAAAGGCCCCCGCCAAGAGGCGGGGGCCTTTTCGTGATGTCAGAGCCCTTTAACGGAATCGAACCGTTGACCTTCTCCTTACCATGGAGACGCTCTACCGACTGAGCTAAAAGGGCGGGTTGTTCGGCGGCGTCCTACTCTCCCACAGGGTCCCCCCTGCAGTACCATCGGCGCTGAAAGGCTTAGCTTCCGGGTTCGGAATGTAACCGGGCGTTTCCCTAACGCTATGACCACCGAAACACTATGAAGTTGGAACTCAAGCCGGCAAGGCGAGTTCGTTACTTCAGAACTAACACAGTGGACGCGAGCAACTGAGGACAAGCCCTCGGCCTATTAGTACCAGTCAGCTCCACCCGTTACCGGGCTTCCACATCTG
>NZ_JBVISM010000005.1:0-297559 GCF_055575515.1 Streptomyces sp. NPDC034086
GAAGTCGAGCGGACAATCAACCGGCTCAAACACCACCGGGCCGTCGCCACCCGCTACGACAAACGCGCCTACGTTTTCCACGGCACCATCACCACCGCAGCCATCAGACTCTGGCTCCGCGAATGATCCGCCGGACACCACCTAGGCCGAACGCCGCTGGAGCACGCCCCGGACGTAGGCCGCCTGGCCCGCGTGCTGCAGGTCGTCCGTCAGGACGCTGACCAGGCGCACGCCCAGGCTGACCGGGGGGTCCCAGCGTTCGTCGACGATCCGCTCGAGATCCGCGGCCGCCAGCCCGCGTACGAACCGCAGGCTCTGCTCGTGCACCTCGTCGTAGTAGCCCAGCAGCAGGCCGGGGGAGTCGACGCGCACCGCGCCGGCCTCGGCGGCGGTGTGTCCGTAGCCGATGCCGTCATCGGGCAGCGGCAGGCCGAAGCGGCCGGCCCAGCCCCCGGACCGCCACACCTGCTCCAGCCCCGCGGCGTCGGCCACGTGGTCGTCCTGGACCCGGGTCAGGTGCCAGACCAGCCAGGCGATCGAGTTCGCCTCCGGATCGAGCCGGGCGTTCAGCTCCTCGGCCGAGAGCCCCTCGACCGTCTCGTGGACCACCTCCCGGATGCGTCCGAAGCCGTCCGCCAGTACCTCCGTGGCCTTCATGAGCAGTCCCCAGCCGTGTCTCTCGTCGTGTACGTCGTCGAGCGCTTCGGGGACCACCATGCTCGCCCGCCGCCCGGCCGGGCCGACGACACTCCGTCAGCGGCGCGAGCGGCGCAGCAGGATCCCGGCGGCCGCGCCGGCGAGGGCGATCCCGGCCACCCCGGCGGTGGTCCACCAGCCGCCGGAGCCAGCCGACGGCGCGGGCACCTCCGCGGGGGAGGGGGAAGGGGCGGAAGGGGCGGAAGTGGTGGAGGGAGCGGACGGGGCACTCGGGGCTGAAGGGGCCGAGGGGGTCGCAGGGGCCGGAGCGGGGACGGCGGGCGGCGCCGGGGCCGGGTCCACCACGGGCACCGCGACCTCCTGCCGCGCGTGCCCGAGCGCCGGGAAGCCCGCGTCGACGGTCACCGTCCACGTGCCGGGCGGCAGCGCCTCGGCCGTGATCCACCCCGCGGCCCGGCCCGTGTCGCGCACCAGCCGCCAGGGGCCCGCCGTACGGCTCCCGTCGGCGCTGACGGCGTTCACGGTGGCGGCCACGGCCTCCTCGACGGCGTCGCCGTCGTTCTCCCAGGTGACGTCCGAGGTGACACGGCCGTCCCGCTGACCGGTGATGACCACCTTCATGGTGTCGCCGTGCGCGCGGGCGGGTGCGGCCGTGCCCACGGCCAGCGCGAGGTACAGCAGGGGGAGGGCCAGTACGGCGAAGGCCAGGGCGGCGGCGGGGTGCGGGAGGTGTCGGCGCATCGGCGCGGTGCTCCAGGTGAGGGGAGTGACGGACGAGGGGACGGGGGCCCCGCGCGGGAGGCGGGGTGAGGGGTTCCCGGGGGAGGCGGGACGAGGGGTCCGCGGGAGGGGAGGCGGGGAGTGGCGGGCGGCCGCAGGGGAGTACGGCCGCCCGCCGGCCCGGGGCCGGTCAGCCGGCCTTGCGGACCGCCCAGACCTGCGCCGGACGGCCGTCCGCGCGCTGGAGGTCGAGCAGCCAGGTCCCGTAGTAGGGCCGGTCGCTGACCGTGAGGGCGAAGCCGCCGCTCGGGTCGGTGACGGTCACCGCGCCGTCGCGGGAGGTCAGCCGCCACTGCTGGGCGGCGGAGTTCCCGCAGGTCTGCTGCGCGACCCACATGCCCGCGGCGGGAGCGCCGCCCGGCTGGAGGCACTTGCCGGAGGCCGCGGACCGGATGCGCACCGTCCCGCCGCCCGCGTCGTCGAAGTACCACTGCTGCTGCGCGTAGCCGTTGGTCCGGTTCGCGACGAGGACGGTTCCGTCGGCGGTCCGGCCGCCCCACAGCTCGGCGGCCATGCCGCTGCTGCCGTTGCCGAGCACGTAGCGGGTGCCCGGGGTGGTGGCACCTCCGCCCGCGCCGGCCGTACGGAACGACGCGGCCTTGCCGGGGCCGCTGTCACGGCCGGAGCCGTCGCGGACCGACACGGCGGCCGTGTACGCGGTGCCGGGCCTGAGGTTGTAGACGCGCAGCGAGGTGGACTGGACCCAGGTCAGGTGCTTGTCGTTCAGCAGGACCTGGTACCAGACCGCGCCGTCGGCCTTCGGCCAGCTCAGCACCACCGAGTCGGACTGGATCTGGCCCGCCGTCACCGCCGGGGCGCCCGAGGGCTTCTTGGTGGGCGACGGGCTCGGCTTCGCGGTGGGCGAAGGGTTCGGGTCCGGGGTGGTGCCGCCACCGCCCGCCGAGCGCATCAGGAACTGGTTGTCGGCGATGTTCCAGTGGGTGGCCAGGTAGCTGCCGGGCTTCGGGCTGGTGTGGAAGTAGTCGTCGTGGTTGCAGTCCAGGATGTTCTCGGCGGCCTGGTTCCGGCACACGTCGCGCATCTTCGGGTAGTACGGGGTGTCGGAGTAGCACATGACGTCGAACTCGTCCGTGCAGTGCGCGCCCCGGCTGGTGTTGGGCGCGCTGTTGTTGACCGCGCCCAGGTTGTGGCCGAGTTCGTGCGCGGCGGTGTGGCCGCCCCAGCAGCCCGAGTCCGTACGCCCGTAGGAGGGGCCGAAGTTGCTCAGGTTGTTCTGGCCGGGCCGCTCGTCGCCGTTGAAGGTGCCGATGCCGCAGTAGACCTGGCTGTCCGCGAAGATCATGTACTTGCGGTCGCGGCGGTCCAGGCCCTTGGCGGCCAGCGCGTTGTTGGTGGCGCTGAACTCCCGGAGCGCGGAGTCGGGGAGCTCGATGTTGAGCACCGAGGGGGTGCAGTCGGCGGCCGTCACGTAGCGGATGTGCCGGACGCCGCCGGTCTCCTTGGCGCTCGCCGCGTAGATGAGGTCGGCGTCGGCCGCCCACTTGCGGAACGAGGCCACGTACTCGGCGTACCGGTCGCGGCCCGGGCCGTGTACGTACACGACCTGGACACGGTTGCCGGTGCTGCCGTCGCCGTCGCACTGGACGGTCTGCCCGGCCGGTCCGGCGGCCACGCCCTGCCCGCCGGAGGCCGGCGGGGCCGGGGCCTTGGCGCTCGCGGCGGCGCCTCGGGCGTCGGCGGCGGGCGCGTCCTGAGGACGCCCGCCGTTCTCGGTGGCGGCCGGGTCGGCGGCGGCCGGGGAGGCGGGGTCGGCCGCCGGGGCCTTCGTGCGGACCACGGGCTCCACGTCCCGCTTGATGTCGACGCCCCCGGGGGGAGCGTCCGGCCCGTGCGTGCACAGGCCGGCGGTCGTGCGGTAGACGCCGACGCAGCGGTCGCCCTTCGGGGCCGTCTCGAGCCCGTCGTAGACCATGCCGCGGCCGTCCTCGTTCGCGGGCGCCTTCGCGAGGGGGGCCGGTTCCGCGTCCCTGGCCGGTGCGGCGGCCGGTTCGGCGACGGCGGCGGGCGCCTCCGCCAGGGCGCTGGTGGTCGCCTCGGCGTCGCCGCCGATGCCGTAGTAGGCGATGCCTCCCGCGAGTACCGCCGCCGATGCCATGGCGGCGGTCAGGAGTATCAGCTTCCTGGGTTTGCGCCGGTGGCCGGGCCTGCGCCGGCGGCCGGTGGTTCGTGCTGTCATGCGCACCTCAAGTCCTGGTCAGGAGAGTGGGTGCGCGGAAGCTTGCCAGATGGGCGGCTCGTGGAATTCGGACAAACGGGAGAACGGCCCGGGAAATCTATCCGTTACCTGGATGCAGAATTTGATGAACCGTCAAAGCGCTTTGAAGACAAGGTAGTTACGCGCGTTGCAGGTCAAAGGTCCAGGCCTTTTCGGCGTTCTTGTTATCAAATCGAGATATGAGGCGGAACCTTGTTGACGGAAATTCAGTCAGCTATTCATGTAAAAACTACTTGCCGAATTCCCCCCGTCACGAGCCGTGAAGCGGACGCTCCCGGTGCGCGGGGGTCGTGGGTGCCCAGGCCGCCCGGAGGGTGCGGCGCCGGCTTGGGCACCCCTACGACTACCGGGCGGCGTCCCGCTCCCAGAGGTAGAACCGCTGGGCCATCGCGTCCTTCGGGCTCCGCCACGTCTTCGGGTCGTGCGGGCTGACGAAGGCCGAGAGCCGCTCGCTCAGGTCGCGGAACTCGGGGTGCCCGGTGACCTGGGCGATGGCCGGACCGGGATCCCGGTCGGCCTCGATCAGGTGCATGTACACGTCCCCGAACTGGAACAGACTGCGGCGGCGGACCCCGACCAGGTGGGGCAGCTCACCCGCGTCCGAGGCGGCGAACAGACCGGCGATGTCGGGTGCCGAACCGGGCGCCATGCGCGCCACGATGAGGGCTTGGTGCATCGGGAGGTGTGCCTTTCGACTGGAGGGGACCAGGAGGGGTGGGCCGAGGAGGGGAGGGCCGGGAGGCCTCAGCGGCGGCCGGCGACCGGCTTGCGGCCGCCGCGCACCCGCTGCTCGATCTTGTCCCGGATGAGTTCCATCTGGATCCGCGAGTTGAGGTTGATGCGGTCGGTCATCCCCACGTCGTCGATCGGCGCGTCCGGCTTCATCGCGAAGTCCTGGACCCAGCGCATGCGGGTACCGCCCGGCACCTCGCCGTACTCCCAGTGGATGTTCATGTGCGCGAACGGACCGGTCTCCACCCGGCGGGCCTTCACCGTGAGGCCCGCGCGGTCCACCGTCCGCTCCGACACCCAGCTCCACACCACGCCGTTCTCGTCCGGGTGCATGGCGAGCCGGAACCGGGTGGTGTCACCCGCCTTCTCGAGGATCTCGACCGAGGCGTACTCGCTGAACAGCTTCGGCCAGTTCGGCAGGTCGTTCGTCACGTCCCACACGACGTCGACGGGCGCTTTGACCACGATCTCGTTGTCGGTGTGTCCAGGCATGTCAGGCTCCGGTCATGAGGCTGTTGTTGACGAGGTCGACGAACTCGCGCGGGCTCTTGCAGCGGTCCGCGTCCGGGGGCAGCGCGCGGCCCCGCCGGTTCTCCAGCTCACCGACGATGCCGAGCAGACCGAGCGAGTCCAGGCCGTAGTCGTCGAACCGGGATTCCGGGCGGCTCGCCAGCTCCGCGGGGTCGACGGTGATGCCGGCGCCCTTCATGAGCGCCGCCAGCTCTTCCATGGTCAGTTGGTCGGACATGGTGCCTTCTCTCTTTCCTGCTTCCGGGGACCGGGCCCTTGACCGCGCCCGGCCCTGACGAACGGGGTACCGGTCCCTACGCCGCGGATCCGGGCCCCTTGCGGAGGACGAGTGCCGCGTTCGACCCCATCCGGCCCCGGCTCAGGACGAGCGCGGTCCGCAGGGGGGCGACACGGGCGCTGCCCGTGACCACGTCGAGGTCGTGGCAGACGTCGAAGACGTTCGGGGTGGGCGGGATGACGCCGTGCTCCAGCGCCAGCACGGCGGCGGCGGCGTCCAGGGTGCCGGCCGCGCAGTACGCCCGCCCGGTACCGGTCTTGGGAGCGGTCACCGGAACCTTCGCACCGTACGTGCCCAGCGCCTCCCGGATCGCCCGCGCCTCCGCCGCGTCCGCCTCGGGCGTGCCCAGGGCGTCGGCGAAGACCACGTCCACCTCCTCGGGGGCCAGCCCCGCTTCCCGCAGCGCGCCGCGGACGGCACGGGCCAGACCCGCTCCCGACTCGTCCGGCCGTCCCGGCCCGGTGAAGGTGGCGGCGTGCCCGGCCAGCAGGGCCCGCACCGGCGCGCCCCGCCGCTCGGCCGCCTCCGCGTCCTCGACGGTGAACATCGCGCCGCCCTCCGCCGGGACGAAGCCGCAGGCCTTCGCGGTGAAGGGCCGGTAGGCGCGCTCCGGGTCCTCCGCGGTGCTGAGCCCCTCGTACCCGAGCTGGCAGACCACCGAGTACGGCGCGAGCGGCGCTTCCGTCGCGCCCACCAGCATCGCCCGGCTGCCCTGGCGGATCGCCCGGGCGGCGTGCGCGAAGGCGTCCAGCCCGCCCGCCTCGTCGCTCGCGACCACCCCGCACGGGCCCTTGAACCCGCGCCGGATGGAGATCTGGCCGGTGCTGGCCGCGTAGAACCAGGCGATCGACTGGTACGGGCCGACGTAGCGGGGGCCCTGCCCCCACAGCCGCTGGAGCTCGCGCTGCCCGAACTCGCCGCCGCCCGAGCCGGCCGCGGTGACGACGCCGACCGCGTACGGATCGTCCTCGTAGTCCGCCCGGCCCAGCCGGGCGTGCTCCAGCGCCAGGTCCGCCGCCGCCAGCGCGTAGTGGCTGAAGCGGTCGGTCTGGACGAGGAAGCGGTCCTCGACCAGCGCCCCGGGCTCGAAGCCCCGTACCTCGCCGGCGACACGCACCGGGAGGTGCTCGCAGCCCTGCCGGGTCACCCGGTCCAGGACGCTCTCGCCCGCCTGGGTCGCCTTCCAGAACGCGGCGGCGCCGATCCCGTTGGGCGCGACGACCCCGACGCCCGTGACGGCCACCGGCTTGCCGGCGGTGGGTCTGTTCACGCGCGTACCTCCTTGGGCTGGGTCATCACCACGGCGGACTGGAAGCCGCCGAAGCCGCTGCCGACGGACAGCACGCTGCGCATGGTGTGCTCCCGGGCGGTGCGCGGCACGTAGTCCAGGTCGCACTCGGGGTCCGGCGTCTCGTAGTTCGCGGTCGGCGGCACCACCTGGTGCGTCATCGCCAGGACGCAGGCCGCGAGTTCGATCGCCCCGATCGCGCCGAGCGAGTGCCCCACCATGGACTTGATGGAGGTCATCGGCGTGTCGTAGGCGTGGTCGCCGAGCACCCGCTTGACCGCCGCCGTCTCGTGGCGGTCGTTCTGCTTGGTGCCGGAGCCGTGCGCGTTGACGTAGTCGATGTCCCGCGCGTCGATCCGGGCCTGCGCCAGGGCGGTCGATATCGCCCGGGCCATCTCCAGGCCCTCGGTGGTCAGCCCGGTCATGTGGTGGGCGTTGCCGAAGGTGGCGTAGCCGCCGATCTCGCAGTAGACGCGGGCCCCGCGGGCCCGGGCGTGCTCCAGCTCCTCCAGGACCAGGACCGCGCCGCCCTCGCCGAGGACGAATCCGTCCCGGTCGGCGTCGAAGGGCCGGGAGGCGTGCGCCGGGTCGTCGTTGTTCGCGGAGGTCGCCTTGATGGCGTCGAAGCAGGCCACGGTGATGGGGGAGACGGGGGAGTCGGACGCGCCGGCCACGCACACGTCCATCCGGCCCTCCTGGATGGAGTGCACGGCGTACCCGACGGCGTCGAGCCCGGACGTGCAGCCGGTCGACACCGTCTGTACGGGACCCCGCGCCCCCGTCTGCTCCGCCACCGCCGAGGCGAGGGTGGCCGGGGTGAACGCGCGGTGCAGGAAGGGCGAGGCGAGACGGTGGTCCACGTCCCACCACGCCCCCTGCTGGCTCACCGCGACGTAGTCGTGCTCCAGCCGGGTGGTACCGCCGACCGCCGTCCCCAGGGAGACGCCCGTGCGCCAGGCGCGCTCGCCGTCGAGCTCCAGCCCGGCGTCGGCCATCGCCTCGCGGGCGGCGACCAGGGCGAACTGGATGTAGCGGTCGGCCCGGGCCGCCTCGTCCTCGGTGAGGCCGTGCTCACGGGGGTCGAAGTCGACCTCGGCGGCTATCCGCGAGCGGAACCCGGACGGGTCGAAGAGGCTGATCCCCCGCGTCGCCGTACGGCCGTTGGACAGCAGGTCCCAGAAGGCGGCGGTCCCGATGCCGCCCGGGGCCACCACGCCCACCCCGGTGACGGCCACCCGCCGGCGCGTCACGAGACCACCCCGGAGCGCTCCGGCGGACGCTCGGCCCAGGCGGTGGCGTCCGGGTTCGGGGCCTCCTCGGTGTCCACGTGCCCGAGCTCCGGGCGCGGGGCGAGGGGGCCGAGGTGGAAGACCATCCGGGCCTCCGTACCGCCGACGTTGCGGAACCGGTGGCGCACGTTCAGCGGGACCAGCAGTCCCTGGTCGGTGCGCAGCGGGTGGGTCTCGCCGTCGAGGTCGACCTCGAGCGTCCCGGCGACCACGTACACGAACTCCTCCGAGTACGGGTGGTAGTGCTCGGCGATCGACTCACCGGGGGCCATCACGGCCAGGCCCATGAAGCCGCTGGTCGAGCCCACCGAGGTCGGGGTGAGCACGGCGCGCAGATCCCCTCCGCGCCTGCGGTTGGGCTGGGTCTCGCTGAGGTCGACGATGCGCGGCTGATGTCTGGTCATGCGGACTTCCTCCTGGCGGATCGGAGCCTTGGCGTGCGCGCGGGCTGCCGGGTCGTGACGGGGAGCGGGAGCGGGGGGCCGGGTCCGGGCCGTGGCCCGGGGCTGCCCCGTACGGATCAGGACCGCGCCGGAGCCCGGCGGTCGGTGATCAGTTCCATGGGGTGGGGGCCGGCCGGAGCGGTACCGGGCGAGCCGGTCAGCAGACGGTCCAGCACCGCCGCCTTGCGGGGTCCCTCGAGGCCGAAGCCGGCCGCGAAGCGGGCGTCGGCCGGGCCCTTGACGTCGAGGAGGCGCACCACCACGTCGTCGCGCTGGAAGATGCTGCTGCTCAGCACGGGCGAGGTGGGGATCCTCGCCGCCGTCTCGTCCTGGCGGGCCAGGAAGCGGGCGACGAGGGGGCCGCAGCCCGCCTTCGCCGGGTAGAACAGCGCGTGCCGCGTCACCCGGTCCGGCTGCGGTCCGTGCGCGGCCACGTGGTGGACGGCCGGCAGGGCCGCGCGCATGAAGAACATCCGCGCCGACTCGGGATCGGACAGGTCCCGGTGCTGCTCCAGGTACGGGTTGATGGCCTGCTCGACGGCCCGCACCTCGGGCTGCTCCGACACGTGCCGAAGCGCCGCGGTGAGGTCGCCCTGCACCTCCACGGCACGCACCACCCGGTTGCCGTGCATGAACAGCGAGGTCCGGCAGAGCCGGGTGTGGTCGTCGACCCGGGCGGCCGGGGAGGAGTAGGAGGAGAGGATCTCGGCGACCTTCGCCTCGCTGCCCGGCTTCACCGTGAAGGTCAGCGCGTGCCGGACGATGCCCTCGCCCAGCCGGGGCGCGCCCTGGAGCCGGCCGCCGGCGAGGCGCTCGGGGGCCTCGTACCGCTTGCCCGTCTCGCGCAGCACGGTGAAGGTCAGCGGCCGCATCGAGCGGGCGCAGGCGCCCAGCGGCCGGACCTGCTCGGCGTGCTCGTCGCTGTTCACCCATGCGAGGTACTGCGGGGCGCTCTCCCACTCGCTGGTGATCAGCCACTGGGAGGGGTTCGCGAAGGACTGGCAGAGCTGGTCGCCGAGGTGGCCCGGCACCGACGCGATGTCGTGCCGCAACTGCTCGTAGGCGTCGAAGAACCGCTGCTGGGCACCCTCGTGGAGGTCCATCAGCAGGACGACCCGCAGCATGGAGCCGTCGAAAGCGGACTGCGACACCCGTTCGGACAGGGTGGTTGTCATCTGCTCACTCCTTCGTGAGGGCCTGGACCGGCGCGTACGCGGCTCGGTGCTTCGCCGGCGGCGAACGCCGGGGGCGCGGGTCCCGGGGACCGTGCGGCCGGGGACGGCGGACGGTGTGGCCCAAGTGGGTCCGCCGCTGTCGCTCATCGTCATCCGGCCGGGTACGGATCGCGACATCTCCGGATCAAGCGGGTGACAAGACGCGACTCGCCAAGGCAAGAAGCCTGATCGCGGGCATAAGGCGTCCACTGCCCCCACACGAAACAGGAGTCCGCAGCCGATGGAAGAACATGCCGATGTCCGCGTACCGGTCCTCGTCGTGGGCGGTTCCCTCGTAGGCCTCTCCACCTCGCTGTTCCTGAGCCGCCACGGCATCAGGCACATGGTGGTCGAGAAGCACGCCGGGACCTCCGTCCACCCGCGCGGACGGGGCATCAACGCCCGGACGATGGAACTGTTCCGGACGGCGGGCGTCGAGCCCGCCATCCGCAAGGAGGCCTCCGCGCTCGAGGCCAACCAGGGCATCCTGCAGACGCAGGCCCTCATCGGCGGCGAGCACAAGTGGCTCATCAAGGCGGTCGACCCCTCCGGCGCCCTGGCCCGTTTCAGCCCGACCGGCTGGTGCCTGTGCAGCCAGAACAACATCGAGCCGGTCCTGGCCGCGCAGAGCCGCGCCCAGGGCGCCGACGTGCGCTTCGCCACCGAACTGATGAGCTTCGACCAGGACGCCACCGGGGTGAACGCCCTGGTCAAGAACCGGGAGACCGGTGAGCACCTCACCGTCCGCGCCGACTTCCTGATCGCGGCGGACGGCCCGCGCAGCCCCGTCCGGGAGGCGCTCGGCATCCGCCAGAGCGGCAACGGCGAACTCTTCCACAACGTGAGCATCGTCTTCCGCTCGGAGCGCCTCGCCGAGGCCCTGGGAGACCTGCGCTTCATCGTCTGCTACCTGATGCGGCCGGGCGCGGACGGGGCGCTGCTGCCCGTCGACAACGAGACCCAGTGGGTCTTCCACGCCCCCTGGCACCCGGAGACGGGCGAAACCCTGGAGGACTTCACCGAGGAACGCTGCGTCGCGCAGATCCGCGAGGCCATCGGCCTGCCCGACCTGGACGTGGAGATCGGCGGCAAGGCGCCGTGGCACGCCGCCGAGCGGGTCGCCGAGCGGTACTCGGTCGGCCGGGTCTTCGTCGTGGGCGACGCCGCCCACGAGATGTCCCCGACCGGGGCGTTCGGCTCCAACACCGGCATCCAGGACGCGCACAACCTCGCCTGGAAGATCGCGGCGGTGCTGAACGGCTCGGCCGGCCCCCGCCTCCTCGACAGCTACGAGGAGGAGCGGCTGCCCGTCGCCCGGGCCACCAGCGAGCGGGCCTCCGCCCGTTCGGCCGAACACAGCCACCCCGGGTACGTGCCGCCGCCCACCATGGGCGGCGGCCCCGGCAGCGGGGTCCTCACCACGGCCATGGGCTACTGCTACCCGAGCGGCGCCGTCATCGGCGGCGACCCGGCGCGGCCGGTCATCCCCGAGGAGATGCGCCTCAAGGGCGACGTCGGCACCCGTGCCCCGCACATGTGGCTCACCCGGGCCGGCGAGCGGATCTCCGCGCTGGACCTGTACGAGACGTCGTTCGTGCTGCTGAGCAGCCCGGGCACGCCCTGGCAGGAGGCCGCCGGGCAGGTCGCCCGGGAACTGGGCGCGCACCTGGACGCCTACACGGTCGGCTCCGGGCCGGACGCCGACCTGGTCGAGGCGGAGGGCACCGACTGGGCGCGGCTCCACGAACTGCCCGCCGACGGCGCCGTCCTCGTACGCCCCGACGGCTTCGTGGCCTGGCGCTGCGAGGGGACCCCGGCGGACCCGCGCGCGGAGCTCGCCGACGCCATGACCCGGCTGCTGCGCCGCTCCTGAAGCGCGGGGCCCGCTCAGCGGCAGGCCCAGCACCCCGCCCAGCACCCGTGGCCCCCGGGCCGCGGTGGCGGGCGGTGGTGCGCGGCCCGCGCCGGCCGGGCCCCGGGCCGTGCGGTCCGGCCTTGGGCGCCGCCGCCGGCTTGCCCCGCGAGGCAGGCGAACACCACCGTGAGGGCGGCGAGTTCCTCGGGCCGGGCGGTGCCCCGGTGGATCCGGAGCAGGCTGGATATGGAGACGTCGCTTCCCATCGGTACGGCCTCTCGTCGGGAGACCCCCCTGACCCGGTCCGGGCCCTCGCGGGCCGGCGGACCCGGTGCTGACGACGCTACGAGTCCCCCGGCGGCGTGTCGTGCGGGGGAGCCCGGTGCGCACCCATCCGGGGGACACGCCCCCGAGCGGCGCGGGAGGGGCCCCGCCGCCGCCCTACCGCAGGCCCAGCTTCACCCACTTGGCGGCACTGGGCACCCCCCGCGCGTCGAGCAGGAACAGCATGTAGTAGCCGGGCGGGGCGTCCGCCGGCGTCGGCGGGGTCCGCAGGGTGATGCCGTCGCCGCGCACCGCGGTGAGGGGCAGTTCCAGGTGCCGCTGGCTGGTGTTCACCGCGTGGGTGACGGTGGTCGGCGCCAGGAGCACGGCCCGCCGGACGGCGGCCGCGGTGGAGCTGCGCACCTCGAAGGCGGCGCCGTGGGCGAGTGTGCCCCGGGGGACCCGGTCCAGGGCCGGCCGGGGGCCGCCCCGGTGGAGGTAGGCGGGCTCGTAGATCTCGATGCTGCCGTCCATCGCGTCCCGGATATCGGGGTCGTTGGCGATCTGCTGGAGCTCGTCCCCGGTCACCATCACCCGGCCGTCGGGCATCACCAGGGCGTTGGAGTGGTAGCCCCGGGGGAGCCGCTGGGCCGGTCCGAGCCGCCAGTGACCGGCGGCGTCGCGCAGCTCGGTCCGCCGGTACTTGAGGTCGGCCTTCGGGTTGAAGGGGCCGTTGCCGTAGTCGCGGGTGCTCAGGGCCCCGTTGACGGTCAGCAGGGTCGCGTCCGGCAGGATCAGGGTGTCGTCCTGGGTGCGGCCGAAGGCCCGGGGCTGCTCCGTGGTCCACCGGCCGCCCGCGAGCCGGTAGGTGTTGGGGTCGTGCGGGTCCCCGCCGAGGACCAGAACGGCGTCCGGGCCGCGCAGTCCGGCCGGGAGGGGCACCGCGGATCCGTAGCCGCGGAAGTCCGCGGGGCGCCGGGGCAGGTCGCGGCGGGTCTCCCTGACCGGGTCGAACAGCCACTGCTGGTCGGCGTCCCGGCCGAGCCCGTAGATCATGCCGTCCCGCAGTGAGAACAGGTGCGGGTAGTCGTTGCGGAAGGGCGCGTCCGCCCGGAACCGGTCGGCCGCGACGTCCAGGGGGATGTCGAACGGGCGCCAGGGCACCGGCAGCCCCTTCGCCGGGAAGCGCTCCACCACCGGGGTCGGGGTGCCCGTACCGCGCTCGGACTGCCCGGACACGATGATCTGGCGGCCGTCGGCCCCGGTGACGGCCGATGGGTACCAGCGGCCCACCGCCATGTCACGGTTGCGGTACCAGTGCTCGGTCCACGGGTCGAAGACGAAGGAGAGCTTCGCACCGCTGCCGCCCTTGCCGCCGGTGTTGCCGCCGAAGACCGCGAGCATCCCGTTGGGCAGGAACGCGTGCCCGGCGCAGAAGAACGGGGCGGGGCGCGGGGCGTACGTACCGTCGGGCATCAGCACCGTCGGCGGCCGGACCTCCTTGAAGGCCCGGGCGCCGGTGCCCTTGGCCGGGTCCCACAGGAAGGCGCGGCCCGCGTTGGTGGGGCCGGTCCGGTCGGTGGGGCCGGTCTCCTTGGTCGGGTCGACCTCGACCCGTTCGAAGGAGAAGAGCAGCACCTTGCCGGTCGGCAGCTGGGCGAGGTGCACCCCGAAGTCGGGTGAGGGGAAGAACTCCGCGAAGCGGCCGTACTCCGCCGGGTCCATGCCCCGGTTGGCCAGCGCCTGCGACTCGGTGAGCGTGGTCAGGCTCGCGGTGCGGGTGGCCTGCGGGTAGCCGTCGGTGCCGCGGACCGCGCGGCGCCGCTCGGCGTGGGCCCGCGCGTGCTCCTCGCCGATCAGGGCGGCCTCCGCCGCCGTGACCCCGGCGCCGCCGTCCGCGTGGTCGTGGGCGGGCGCGGCCGCGCCGGCCGGCCCGGACAGGAGGACGACCGCGGTCAGCGCGGCGCCGACGGCGGCGGACCGGTGTGTGCGTCGGGACATGCGACTCCTCCGTGGACGACCGCCGGGACGGGAGGAGGGCCATGCTAAAAGATCAGGTGGATATCACCTCATACGACGCGAACCGCCTGCCCCGTACGGGTGGGTCCCCGGGGGCCGCCCGGCCCCCGCCCCCGCGGGGACGGGGCACCGGCCCGAGCGCGCCCCACGCGAGCGGCTCGCTGCCCGGGCCGGGCAGCACCACCCCCGGCCGCGGGGTGGTGCCGGACCGCCGCGCATACAGAAAACGCCCCGGACGAATTGACGTCCAGGGCGGGCTTTCGCGTATATTCGATACTTCACGCCCTCGCTCAAATGGGGGCATGGTGAAGCTTTACGGGGACATCGTATCGCGCTGGGAGCGAAATTGTCAAACACCGAATTTCAGAGCGAGCAGAAATTCATCACCGAGCTCTACGCGCGCCTCGAAGACCTGCGCGACCAGGCCGAACGGGCCGTTCAGAGCGCCCTGGGGGAGAGCGGTACCGGATTCCAGGCGCGGCTGGAAAGGGACGTCCTGGTCGCCGAGCAGTCCGGTCTGCTTTCCGCTCTGAACTCCGCCGAACAGGGCCTCTGTTTCGGCCGGCTCGAGTTCTCCGACGGCCGCGACCACCACATCGGCCGTATCGGCATCAGGCAGGACGACGCCGAACGCACCCCGCTCGTCCTCGACTGGCGCGCCGAGGCCGCCCGCCCCTTCTACCTCGCCACCGGGCACGTCCCGATGGGCCTGCGCCGCCGTCGCCACATCACCACCAAGGGACGGCGGGTCACCGCCCTGCACGACGAGATCCTCGACCTCGCCGACACCGAGCGCACCGGCCACGAGGGCGCCGACGCGGACGCCGTGCTGCTCGCCGCCCTCGACACCGCCCGCACCGGCCGCATGCACGACATCGTCCGGACCATCCAGGCCGACCAGGACCGCGTCATCCGCTCACCGCACCAGGGCGTGCTCGTCGTGGAGGGCGGTCCCGGCACCGGGAAGACCGCCGTCGCCCTGCACCGGGCCGCCTACCTCCTCTACGCCCACCGCGAGCTGCTCGCCCGGCGCGGCGTGCTGATCGTCGGACCCAACCCCGCCTTCCTCGGCTACATCGGCGAGGTGCTGCCCGCCCTCGGGGAGACCGGGGTGCTCCTGGCCTCCCCCGGCGACCTGTTCCCCGGAGTGCGCGCCACCGGCACCGACCGGCCCGGCGCCGCCGCCGTCAAGGGCCGCGCCGTCATGGCCGACGTCCTCGCCCGGGCCGTCGCCGACCGGCAGACGCTCCCCGAGGACGTACCCGCCGGCAGCGGGGAGGACAGCGCCGTGGTCCCCGAGCCCGCGCTGGAGATCGACCACGACGACTACGGCACCCTCCTGCTCGACCGGACCATGGCCCACGCCGCCCGCGACCGCGCCCGCGCCACCGGCCTTCCCCACAACCCGGCCCGCCCCTACTTCGCGTTCGCCGTCATCGACGCCCTCACCGAACAGCTCGCCGACCGGCTCGGCGCCGACCCCTACGGCGGCCCGAACCTGCTCGGCCCGGACGACGTCGCACAGCTCGGCAAGGAGATCGCCACCAGCCCGCGCGTGCACGCCGCCATCGACACCCTCTGGCCCCGGCTGACCCCCGAGCGGCTCGTCGCCGACTTCCTCGCCGACCCCTCCCACCTCCCCCCGGAGGACGCCGAGCTGATCCGCCGGACCTCGGGCGACTGGACCCCGGCCGACGTCCCGCTCCTCGACGAGGCCGCCGAACTCCTCGGTGTCGACGACACCGCCCAGCGGGCAGCCGCCGAACGCGACCGGCTGGAGCGCGTCGCCTACGCGCAGGGCGTCCTCGACCTCTCCCAGGGCTCGGAGTCCTACGAGTTCGAGGACATGGAGAACGAGTACCTCGCCGCCCACGACATCATCGACGCCGAGCGGATGGCCGAACGGCAGGAGGAGGCGGACCACCGCACCACCGCCGAACGCGCCGCCGCCGACCGCACCTGGGCCTTCGGGCACCTCGTCGTCGACGAGGCGCAGGAACTCTCCGAGATGGCCTGGCGGCTGCTGATGCGCCGCTGCCCGACCCGCTCCATGACGCTGGTCGGCGACCCGGCGCAGACCGGCGACGAGGCGGGCTGCGGTTCCTGGAAGCAGATCCTCGACCCGTACGTCGGCGACCGCTGGGAACACGTCCGGCTCGGCGTCAACTACCGCACGCCCGCCGAGATCATGGAGCTCGCCGCCGGAGTGATGCGCGCCCACCGGCCCGGCTTCGCACCGCCCCGCTCGGTGCGCTCCACCGGCGTGCCGCCCTGGGTCCGGGCGGCGAGGGACCTCCCCGGCGCGGTCGCCCGGGCCGTCCGCGACGGAGCCCCCGCCGAGGGCCGGCTCGCGGTGATCGCCCCCCGCCCCCTGCACCCGGCCCTGGCCGGGGCGCTGCCCGGCGTACGGGCGGGGGAGGAGCCGGACCTCACCCGGCCGGTGGTCCTGCTGGACCCGCGCCAGGCCAAGGGGCTGGAGTTCGACACGGTGATCGTGGCCGAGCCCGCGGACCTCGAACCGAGCGACCTCTACGTCGCCCTCACCCGCGCCACCCAGCACCTCGGGGTGGTGCACACCGGCCGCCTCCCCGAAGGGCTGCGCGGCTGACGGACCGGCCGGCATGCGGGGGAACGGACCGGCCGGTCTGCGGGGGAACGGACCGGCCGCCCGACGGGTGCGGAGTGGCCGGATCCGCCCCCCTCCAAGGGGCTTGGGCCGTCGTAGGGTGGCCGGATGCCCGTAGTTGACATCAGTTCCGCGGCCGCAGACTTCGACTCCGACCCCCACTCCTTCTACGCGGCGCTGCGCGCCACCGGGCCGGTGCACCGGGTCCGCGGCGTCATGCCCGACGAGGACCCGTACTGGCTCGTCGTCGGCTACGAGGAGGCCCGCCAGGCCCTCACCCACCCGGACCTGCTGAAGGACTGGCGCAGTTCCGGGCTGTATCCGGACATCGAGCCCAGCGCCTCCAACTCCAACATGCTGGAGTCCGACCCGCCCCACCACACCCGGCTGCGCCGCCTGGTGGCCAGGGAGTTCACCGCCCGCCGGGTGGAGGCGATGCGCCCCCGCGTCCAGCAGGTCACCGACGAACTGCTGGACGCGATGGCCGCCCGCCCCGCGCGCTCCGCCGACCTCGTCGAGGCCCTCGCCTTCCCGCTCCCCATGACGGTGATCTGCGAACTCCTCGGAGTCCCGGACCTGGACCGGGAACGCTTCCGCCGCTGGTCCCACGACATCGTCGCGCCCCGCCCGGAAGCCACGAACGCCGACGCGCACGTCCAGCTCAGCCGCTACCTCACGGACCTCGTCGCCGAGAAGGCCGAGTCCCCCGGCGACGACCTGCTCAGCGCGCTGATCCGCACCCGCGACGAGGACGGCGACTCCCTCTCGCCCGACGAGCTGATCGGGATGGCCTTCCTGCTCCTCGTCGCCGGCCACGAGACCACCGTCACCCTCATCTCCAACGGCGTCCGCGCCCTGCTGGCGCACCCCGGCCAACTGGCCGCCCTACGCGCCGACTTCGACGGGCTGCTGGCCGGGGCCGTGGAGGAGATGCTGCGCTACGACGGCCCCGTGCAGAACTCCACCTACCGCTACGCCGCCAAGGACGTCGAGCTCGGAGGCGTGGTCATCCCCGCCGGGTCGGTCGTGCTCGCCTCGCTGTCCGGTGCCGGCCGGGACCCCGGCCGCTTCACCGAACCCGACGTGTTCGACATCCGCCGCGCCCCCGGAGGGCACCTCGCCTTCGGGCACGGGCTGCACTTCTGCCTCGGCGCCCCGCTGGCCCGGATGGAGGGCCGCATCGCGGTCCGGAGCCTGCTGGAACGGTTCCCGGGCCTGGAGGCCGACCCGGCCGGCAGCCCCCTGGAGTGGATCCCGGGCAGCCTGATGCACGGGGCGAGCCGGCTGCCCGTGCGCTGGTAGCGGGGCGCCCGCGCCGGGCGGCACACCACCGGTGACCCCGCCCGGCGCGGGCGCGTACCGGCCGCCGGTACGGGTTTGGGACTGGGGCCCGATCCTCAATACGATCCGGCGATGATCATAAGAAAACGACTGGCGGCAAGGGCCTGCGGCCTGTTCGTCGCCTTGACCGCGGGACTCCTCCCGCCGGCCGCGGCCGCCGCCGACGGACCGGCCAAGGAGCCCCCGAAGGTCGAGCTCGTGCTCGACGTCAGCGGCTCGATGCGCGCGACCGACATCGACGGCCAGTCCCGGATGGCCGCCGCCAAGCAGGCCTTCAACGAGGTACTCGACGCGGTCCCCGAAGAAGTCCGCCTGGGCATACGGACCCTGGGCGCCACCTACCCCGGTGACGACAGGGCGCTCGGCTGCAAGGACACCAAGCAGCTCTACCCCGTCGGCACGGTGAACCGCACGGAGGCGAAGACCGCCGTCGCCACCCTCGCGCCCACGGGCTGGACCCCCATCGGACCGGCCCTCCAGGCCGCCGCCCAGGACCTCGAAGGCGGCAACGCCACCCGCCGGATCGTCCTCATCACCGACGGCGAGGACACCTGCGCCCCGCTCGACCCCTGCGAAGTGGCCCGCGAGATCGCGGCCAAGGGCATCCACCTCGTCGTGGACACGCTCGGCCTCGTCCCCGACGCCAAGACCCGCGCCCAGCTCACCTGCATCGCGGAGGCCACCGGCGGCACGTACACCGCGGTGACCCACACCGCCGAGCTCTCCGGGCGCGTACGGCAGTTGGTCGACCGGGCCGCCGACCCGGTGGCCACTCCGGTGGCCACCGAGGGCGCCAAGCGGTGCGAGGACGCCCCGCTGCTGAAGGCGGGCCTCTACAGCGACCGCGAAACCTTCGGCGAGCACCGCTGGTACCGGGTCGACGTACGCCCCGGCCAGGAGCTGCGCGCCTCGGTCAGCATCGGTGCCGACCGGGCCGTCAACAACGACTACGGCGTCCTGCTGCGCGCGACCACCGTCCACGGGCGGGAGATCGTGCGGGGATCCGAGGCCGGGGACGGCCGTACCGACGTGATCTCCACCGGCCTGCGCTACCCGAAGGCCGAACGTGACGGAGCCGACGGGGACGCCGCCCGGGCCACGGAGACGGTCTGCCTCCAGGTCAGCAACTCCTTCTCCGCCGGTCCGGCCGTCAAGACCAGCCCCGGCATGCCCGTCGAGCTGACCATCGACCTGGTCGACGGCCCCGACGAGGGTGCCGACGTCGCCTCCTTCGGCCTCGGCCGCGGCTGGTGGCTGCTCGGCCTGCTGGCGCTCACCGGCCTGCTCGCCGGTCTGGTCTGGGGCTGGATCTCGCGCTGGCGCGTCTCCGTCTGGAGGACCAACTGATGCGTACCGTACGCACCCTGACCGCCGCACTGCTCGCGGGAACCGCGCTCCTGGCCCCGGCGGCGACCGCCGCCGCGGCCCCGAGCCCCGCGCCCAGTCCCACCCCGAGCGCCGGCCAGGGCACCGGCAAGGACGGCCGTGCGCCGACCGAGGCGGGGACGGGCTTCCGCACCGCGGCGCTCTTCCGGCCCGGGCAGAAGGCCACGGCCACCGGGTCCACCGGTGACTACCTCTACTGGGCGTTCCCCGCCGACACCGGCCAACGGGCCACCGTGCGCGCCTCGGTGACGCTGCCCGAACCGGCCGCCCGGCACGGCGCGCAGACGTGGCGGCTCGACGTGTACGACGGCCTGCGCCGCCGGCAGCCCTGCGCGTACGGGCACCAGAGCGCGGCGGCGGACAGGGCGGCCGCCTCCGTGGAACTCTCCTGTACTCTGCGCACCGTCCGTTCCGGGGCCGAGGCCTGGTCCAACGACCCGCTCCCGGGCAGCTACTACGTCCGCCTGACGGTCGTCGGGGCGCACGAGGAGGACCTCGGACTGCCCGTGAAGGCACAGGTCGAGGCCGAGGTGAAGGAGACGGGCGGGGCCCTGGCGGTGGACGCGGTCCTGGCCGAACCCCTGGTCCCGGGGACGGCGGGCGCCTCGGAGCGGCAGCGGGAGGCCCGCGCCCCTGAGGGCGGCTGGTCCGGCGGGCGGTGGTCCGACCGCTGGCTGTGGACGGCCGCGGGCGGCGTGCTCGCTGCCCTCGCGGGGGTCTACGGGTACTCCCTCACCCGCGGCTCCGGCCGCCCCTCCCGGCCCCGGGCCTGACCGGGCGCCGCCGTCCCCGCGGGGTACGGCGGCTCCCGTTCCGGAGGATCATCCGGCCACGGAGCGTGGGCTATGTTGGGGGGAGAGTGACGTGAGAAGGAGGCCGCCGGTGTCATCGGGGCAGCAGGCACGCGCGCAGGCGGCCGCGATCACGCCCGGCGCGACCCCGCCCGGGCAGGAGAAACCGCCGGCCGAGCGGCTCCTCGCGCTCTTCGACGGCCACCGCCTCTCCCCGGGCCAGCGGCGGATCGCCCAGTACCTGATCGATCACCTCACCGAGGCGGCCTTCCTGTCCATCACCGAGCTCGCGGAGCGCGTCGGTGTCAGCCAGCCGTCCGTGACCCGGTTCGCTTCCTCCCTCGGCTTCAGCGGCTACCCCGCCCTGCGCGACGTGCTCCAGCCCATCGCGCTGTCGGCGGTGGCCGCGACCCCCGACAGCCGCGAACAGATCCGCCGGAACGAACTCCAGGCCGCCGTGGACGCGGAGATCGAGAACCTGGAGAACGTGCGCCGTCTCCTCGCCGACACCAACCAGGTGCTGGACATCGGCCGCGAGCTGGCCCGCTCCGTCCCGCTGACCGTGGTGGGCCTGCGGATCTCGGCCTCCCTGGCGGAGTACTTCGCCTACGCGGCCCGCCGCATCCACCCCGACGTCCGCCTGGTGACCCGGGGCGGCAGCGTGGCCTACGACGCCCTGCTCCAGTGCCGGGCCGCGGGCGGCAGCTGGGTGCTGGCCTTCGCCATGCCCCGGCACGCCAACGAGACCCTCGCCGCGCTGCGCGCGGCCCGCAGCACGGGGCTGAAGGTCGTCCTGATCACGGACCCGACCGTCGGGCCGCTGGTGGAGGCGGCCGACGTGGTGCTGACCGCCGCCACCGGTTCGCGGCTGGTGTTCGATTCGTACGCGGCCCCCGGGATGCTCTCCGCCGCGCTGCTCCAGGCGATGGCCGACGCGGACCCCGAGCGGACCCAGGCGCGGCTCGAACAGTACGAGCAGGTCGCCGACCAGCACGGTTTCTTCCTGTAGGGGCGGATTCCGCCTGCGGTAACCCCCCGGTCCACCGGCCGTACGCCGGCCGCACACGGGCCGTACGCCCGCCGTTCACCCGGAGCGCCGTCCGGGGATATTCAGCACCCGGCATGCATGAAATTTTTCATACCCTTGATTACTCGACGGTATATATGTTTACTGACGGCGGCGCTCCGGATCCCTCAGACGCCAAAGGCGGACGCTCCCCTCGTCCGTCTCGAACGGCCCCGGTACGCCGAACCTCCTCACGGCGGGACCGGACGCCGCGTCAAGGCTTGTGGATCCCCCGGAGGAGCGCCCCCGGCGGCCTCGGTCAACCCCTGGGCCGAGGCCGCCCACCAGCAGTGTCTCGATCAGAGTTCGACACCACTCGGAAGTGACGAGAATGCCCCAGACGGCCACCCTCACGCGCAGCCCGGACTGGCCCCTCCAGGTCAAGGCCCCCGGGACGCACGACTGGGAACGCAGTGCCACCCGCTGGCTGCGCGACCTCCTCCCGGCCCGCTACGGCAGCTACCTGACGCTGACCCGTCACCACGCCCTGCTCTCCCGACACGTCCAGCTCCAGCTCCAGCACGAGATGCGCGCGGTCCGCGTCGCCCTGCACACCAGCCGGGCCGAGCTGCCGACGATGGGCATCGCCGAGTCGGTCATAGAGAACACGATCAGGATGTACGCCATCGAGCTCGAACAGCTCGGCCGCCTCTCGCGGGGAGCCCGCCTGGTTTCGGAGGCGCTCCTGCTGGCGGCCGCCCCGGGCCAGCGCAGGCGCTGACCCCGGGGCGGGCCGGGGCGCGGGGCGCAGCGGGCCGTCAGGCCCCGCAGACGCCGCGCGCGTAGTCGTACGTCGCGGTCGCCCGGGAGTACGTCCACTGCGGTGCCAGCAGGGAGTCCCTCAGCTGGTCCGCGGCGGCCGGGCTCTCGACCACGTATCCGAAGTCCTGGAGCCAGGACGGGTACAGGTTCTTCGAGCCGACGTAGAAGGCCGAGTCGTCCACCGAGACCAGCTTGTGGTGCTGGGCGTACGGCTTGCCGTCCGCCCACGTCGCCCGGTCCGATGCCCGGAAGGACGCCAGCTGGAGGTTCTGGCACATCGCCGCCCTCGACCGGCGCTCGTCGCCGGTCAGGGCCGTCAGGCGGCCCCGCAGCGCGTCGCTCACCTCGGACAGCGACGTGATCTGCGAGTAGCCGCCGCTCCCGACCGCCCCGCGGTTCGCCGGGTCGCTGACGACGATGCGGACCTTGACCCCGGCCGCCAGCTTCGCGGCGAGCGTGTCGTAGAGCCGGACGTCGTAGCGGGGGAGCGGCGGGCAGGTCGCGTGCAGGTCCTGCTGGGAGATCTCGACGTGGCTGGTGGCCGTGGCGACCAGCGCGCGCAGGGCGCTCTCCTCCGGGTTGACCGTGTCGTAGTCCCGGTCGGCGTTGGTGTGGTCGTGCACGCCGATGCCGCACTTGGTGTCGGGGGCCGTCGGCAGGACCGGTTCGAACGGCGACGCGGGATCCCTCTGCCGGACCCCCACGCCGAGGCCGCCGACCGCGAGGACGGGCACGTCGCCGTCGCCGGCCGGAGCCGCGGGCCGGGGCAGCGTGGGCATGCAGCCGGCGCTGCCGGTGGAGGCGAACCAGACGCTGCTCCAGCTGGTCCTGTTGCGGCAGGTCCAGTCCCAGAGGGTGTCGAGGTAGCGGCCGGCGGAGCCCGCCGCCGGACCGGACAGCGCGAGGTCGACGTCGTTCACCGGGTGCGCGGTGTCCAGGTAGTCGTCCTTCCAGCTGTTGACGCCGCCCGTGATCACGGAAGCGCCGTCCACCACCACCAGCTTGGAGTGGTTCCAGGAGAATCCGGTCCTCGAGGTGGTCATCGACGCCACGTTGAGGGTCACGTGCGCGGCCGTCGTCCCCAGCTTGGCCACCATCTCGTCCCGGTACGCGGACGGCTTCACGTTGGCGTGGTAGACCGGAGCGGCGCCCACCAGGACACGGACCTGGAGCCGGTTGCCCTGCTGCACGGCCTCCTTGAGGCCGGCCACGATCGCGTCCTGGAACCCGCCGTCGGGGAACGGCGCCAGCGTGGATATGTCCACGCTCTCGCGGGCCCGGGCGATGTCCTGCCGGGTCTTCTCCAGCAGCCGGCGCGAGCCCGCGCGGTCGGCGCAGGAGGGGTCGCCCCAGCAGCCGGGCGTCTGGAGCAGCCAGTCGGACGCGCCGGGGGCGGAAGCGCCGAGGCGGTTGCCGGCGGTCCGCTCCCAGACCGAGCCCTCGAGGCCGGGGGAGACCTGGCGCAGGGTCCGCTCCACGGAGTCCAGGTGCGGGGTGGACGAGTCGGCGAAGGCCGGGGCGGCGGGGAGCAGGGCGCAGGACAGCGCGAGTGAGAGGGCCGCCGTGCGGACGGTGCGTGCCAATGTGGTTCCTTGTTGCCGGGGGGGTGGCTCGGGCCGGGCGGCACGGTGGAACCGGGGCCCGGCCTTGATCAACTCGCGCAAGTTACCAGTCCGTAAGCCCCTGTTCGTCCGGGTGTGGTCGTATTCCGGCCACGGGCGGAAGCGGCCGGCGGACGCGCCGGCCGCCTTCCGGCCCCTGCCGACGGCCCCCGGCCGGAACCGGCCGGCGGGCGTCGGGCGTCCGCCCGCCGGGGCGTCAGAGCCAGGGGATCTCGTGGGCGCCGTGGCGGTAGGCGCGGAAGACCGAGTTCTGGGCCCCGCGCGAGGACTCCAGCCCCGTGCCCCGGCTGAACGACCCGAACTCCGGGACGACGAACTCCCACACCACGTCCCCCTCCGGCGTCACCTCGAAGAGGCGCCCGAAGGAGCCCTCCGCGACGAAGGTGTTCCCGTTCGGCAGGCGCTGGGCGCTGGACATGTACGGGCTGAAGAAGTTCTGCGGCGGGTTGTCCTCGTACGACCACACCTCCTCGCCGGTGGCCGGATCGAGCTCCAGCACCCGGGAGTACGGCACCGAGGTGGTGTCGCGGTAGGTCCCGTTGTCGAAGACCAGAAGGGTGCCGCCCGGCAGCTCGTGCGGGTGGTGCTGCTGCGCCAGCACGTCCGGGCCGATCCGCCAGCGGACGGAGCCGTCGGCCCGGTCCACCGCCACCGTCGTCGACGCGCTGCGGAAGCCCACCACGATCCCGCCGTCGGCGAGCTCGTTGACCGTGTTGGCCATCGGCCAGTGCTCGCGGGCGAAGTGCGGGTTCAGCGGCACCTCCTCGGGATCCAGGTGCTCGATCGCCGCCCAGCGCCACAGCACCTCGCCGTCCCACGCCAGTTCGTACACCACGTCCCCGTAGATCACCCCGCCCGGCGCCTCCGAGCCGGGGATGCCGCCGCGGATCCGGGCGGCGTCGGCCGGCGCCAGCGGCTCCACGGCGTTGATGAGCAGGTTGCCGTTGCGCAGGACCGACGCGTCGTGGTGGTGGAAGGGGTGCCGGACCTCGCGCAGCACCGTGGAGTCGGGAGCCAGCTCCTGGAAGATGCCGCCGTGGTAGACGTCCCAGATGGGGAAGAGCGTCGGGCCCGAGGTGTCCTTCGCCGCGTAGAACAGGTTGCCGTTCGGCAGGAGCTGCGCCTGGCGGCCCGGCGGGTAGGGGGAGGTCCAGGTGTGGGCGGGCTCGCCCTCGATGTCGACGAGGTGGATCCGGCCCTCGCTGGTGATCGGGGTGTAGAGGGTGTAACCGCCGTAGCTCCGCTCGGGGTCGTGGGCACGCAGTCCGGTGCCGCGGCGGCGCAGGGTGTTCTGGTCGATGGTCATGACGGGTCCGCTTTCTCGTGTTTTCTCGGATTTCCCGGGTTTCTCGGGGTGGGTCAGTCGACGGTGACGGCGGCCGGGTCGGCGGCCCTGAGGGGGCCGGGGCGCAGCCGCTCGCGCAGGGTCCGCCGGTCGGCGGAGCCCGGCGGGGACAGGGTGCTCACGGCCCAGGCGGCCTCGTCGGCCAGCTGGGTGAGCAGTTCGGGGGTCAGGGTCGCGCCGTACGCGTAACGGGGGTGGAAGGTCTCGACGTGGCCGGCCTGGAGCGCGCCCCTGGCCTGGGCGACGACGGCCTTCCGGGCGGCGCCCGGATCGGCCTCGGCGGCCCGCTGCGCGCGCAGCACCGTACGCAGGACGGCGGTGGCCGTCGCCTCGTCGGCGGAGGGGCCCGAGACGAGCAGGGTGCGTGCCGTGTAGCCGGCGAAGGGGACCTCGGCGTAACGGTCGGCCAGGGCGGTGCGGGCGGCGTCGTAGAAACTGGGGAAGGTGACCCCGGCGTCGACGTCACCCCGGGCGAGGGCGGGCGCGACCTGGTTCGGGGCCAGGTTGACCACGGTCACGTCGGCCGGGGCCAGGCCCGCCGAGGCGAGCATCCGGCTCAGCGCGTACTCGACGTTGGTGCCCTGCGGCACCCCGACCCTGCGGCCCTTGAGCGCGGCGAAACCGGTGACGCCGCGGTCGGTACGGGTCAGCAGGCGCCAGTCGGAGAACCGCGACAGGTCGGCGACGATCCGCACGTCACGCCCGCCGAGGGCGGCCATGACGGCGGGCAGGTCGCCCACGACGCCGAACTGCGCCTGCCCGCCGAGGACGGCGTTCAGCGCGTCCCGCCCGGTGGGCAGGGTGGTCACGGTGGCGTCGAGGCCCTCCTCGGACCAGAGCCCCCGCTCCTGTGCGACGTACACCGGCGCCCCGCCGAGCTGGTCGCTCCCGGCCACGGTCACGGAACGCCGGCCGCCGCCGTGGTCCCCGGGCGGGCCCGCGCAGGCGGTGGCGAGGACGGACAGCAGGGCGGCGAGCAGTACGGCGGCGGCGCGGGGGCCGGTTCCCGGCATGGGGTGGTGTCCTTTCGGAGTCGGGCAGGAAGGAGGGGGAGGGAGCGCGGGGAGGCGGCAGGCGTTCGCGGCGGACCGGCCGGCCGGGCGGCCGGGAACGGCCGTGCGCCGGGGTCCGCACGGATGCGGCCGCGGGCCGGGAGGCCGGTACGGCCCGGGGGTCAGCCGGCGGTCAGATGGCGGGCTATGGCGGCGCGCAGGTCCGGATCCGGCGGGCCCGGCGGGACGGGGTGGTCGGCCAGGACGCCGCCCGGAGGGGCGCCCAGGACCACCACCCGCCCGGCCAGGGCGAGTGCCTCGTCGATGTCGTGCGTCACGAACAGCACGGTCGTCCCGCTGCGCTGCCACAACTCCCGCAGCAGGTCCTGCATCCGGGCCCGGGTCAGCGCGTCCAGCGCCCCGAACGGCTCGTCCATCAGCAGCACTCGCGGCCGCGCCGCCAGCGCCCTGGCCAGCGCCACGCGCTGCTGCATCCCGCCGGAGAGCTGCGCCGGGTACTTGTGCGCCCCATTCGCGAGGCCCACCTCCGCCAGCGCGGCCATCGCCCGCTCGCGCCGCTCCCGGCGCGGCAGGCCGAGCCGCTTCAGGGCGAACTCGACGTTGCCCCGGGCCGTGCGCCACGGGAAGAGCGCGTAGTGCTGGAAGACCACGCCCCGGTCCGGGCCCGGCCCCTCCACCGGCACCGCCCCGGCCGTCACCCGGCCCGCCGCCGGCCGGACGAAGCCGGCCACCGCGTTCAGCACCGTGGACTTGCCGCAGCCGCTCGGCCCCAGCAGCGCCGTGAACGACCCCGCCGGGAACGTCAGGTCCGTCCGCTCCAGCACGGGCACGCCGCCATAGCCCACCGTCAGCCCCTCCAGCCGTACGTCGAGGCTCATGACGCGCCCCAGTGCACGAAGCGGCGTCCGGCGGCGGCCAGGAGGAGGTCCGCCGTCACGCCCAGCGCCCCGAGGACGAGCAGCCCCGCGAACATCCGGTCCACCCGCAGGAACTGGCCGTCCACCTGGAGCCGGTACGCCAGCCCGCTGTCGGCGCCGCCCAGTTCGGCGGCCACCAGGGCCAGCAGCGCCACCGAGGCCCCGTACCGCAGCGCCGCCAGCAGCGCCGGTGCGGCGGCGGGCAGCAGCACCTCGGTGAACCGCCGGTACAGCGGCGCGCCCAGCGAGCGCGCCGCCCGCAGGTGCGAGACCGGCACCCGGGAGACCCCGTCGTGCACGTACAGCCAGACCGCGAGGAGCACGGCGTACGCGATGAGCAGGCGTTTGGCGCCCTCGCCGATGCCGAACCAGGCCGTCGCCAGCGGCACCAGGGCGATGGCGGGGATGGGCCGCAGGAAGGAGACCAGCGGGGTGACGGCGGCGGACAGCCGCGGCAGGTACCCCGTCGCGAAGCCGAGTGCGCCGCCGCCGGCCGCTCCGAGGGCGAAGCCCTGGCCCGCGCGGGCCAGGCTCGCGGCGAGGTCGTCGGCCAGGACGCCGCCGCGGGCACTGTCGGCCAGCGCGGAGAGGGTACCGGCCGGCGAGGGCAGCAGGCCGGGGGCCACCGCACCCGACCGGGCGAGCAGGGCCCAGAGTCCGAGCACGGCGGCGGCCGCGCCGAGCGGCGGCCCGAACCGGCCGAGGGCCCGGACCGCCGGGGAGGGGGTGGTGGGGTGCACGTGAGCACTCCTCGTCTTGTGATCTCGTGGGGTTGCGTAGAGCCGCGCAGCGGTCGGCACCTCCGCCGGCCTGGCGTGCGTTCATAACTGAGGTCAATAATTGACGAGGCTTATGAACGGTGTGTTGCGGCAGTACGAAACCTCCCGGGCCCACCCGGCCCCCCCGAAGCCGATGAGGTACGTTCACGAGCGTGCCCCGACCCGAACCCACACCGGAAGCCATCGAGGTCGGCCGGGCGATCCGCGGCTGCCGCACGGCCCGCCGGGTCTCCATGGCCGTGCTGGCCGCCCGGTCAGGCCTCTCGCAGCCCTTCCTCAGCCAGCTGGAACGCGGACTGGCCACGCCCAGCCTCAGCTCGATCTACCGGATCGCCGAGGCGCTCGACGTGGCACCCGGGACCTTCCTGCGGCCGCCCGGCCGGCCGGGACCGGTCGGCCACGAGAGCGACCCGCAGGTGATCCGCGTCAGCGAGGGCGCCGGGCAGGTGGCCCGGGTGCTCATCCCCGGCGGGCGCAGCACCCTGATGGAGGCCTACGAGCACCACTTCGAGCCCGGTCTGGGCGAGCGCGGGTGGTTCGAGCACCCCGGTGAGGACTTCCTGTACGTACTGGAGGGAGAGGTCGTCCTCGAAGTCCGGGGCGAGGAACCCCTCCTGCTGAAGGCCGGCCAGAGCGCCCACCACCCGGGCGACCTGCCCCACCGCTGCGTCCTGGCCGGCGAGGACGCGGCGGCCCGCACCCTGCTCGTCATCGCGAACCCGTAAATCCCCTACCGGGGCGCCGCGTAGCAGCGCACGGTGACCACCCTTCCGGGCGCCCACCACTGCTCGACGGCCGCCAGCGGGATCCAGCCGAGACGTTCGTACAGCGCGACGGCCGCGGTGTCGGAAGCCACCACGTCCAGGACCGGATGCAGCCCGAGATCCCGCGCCTCCTGCACGGCCCGCGCCATCAGCAGGGCGCCGGTCCCGTGCCCGCGCGCACCGGGCGCGACGAACAGCCGGCTGACGACGGCGGCGCCCTCCGCGGGCACCCCCGTCCGCAGGCTCCACAGCCCGGGCGCCGCATCGCCCGGTCCGCCGCGGCACAGGGCGATGTGGCCGGCCACCCGGCCGTCCCGTTCCGCGACCCAGCCGCCGAGCAGCGCGGGCGGCGACAGCCATGCGCGCGGCCGTTCGGGCCAGTCCACGGGGTAGCCGTCGCGGTGGTGGACCTCGGCGAGCGCGCGCACGCACGCGCCGAGGTCGCCGGGTGCGCGCGGTCGGATGTCCATCCGGTCATGCAACCACGGCCCGACCCGCCTCAGGACAGACGGGTGACCCTGGCCCCGAACGAGGGCTCCACCAGATCCGTCCCCACCGCGACCGGCACGCTCTTCGCGCCGCTGCCCTCGCCCACCGTCAGCACTCCGACCTCGGTCCCGGCCTTGGCCGCGTGCGGCAGCGGGGCGGCACCCGCGCCGAGGGCGAGCCGCAGCCGCTGACCCGGTACCCCGATGACGGTGAGGTCCTTGGCCGCCACGAGCGGGGTCGAACCGCCCAGCCCGTCGGACACGTGACCCACCAGCTGACCCTTGCGGACCACGGTGACCCGGCCGAGCGCGGTGCGGACCGCCTCGATGACCTTCCGGCTGTTCTCCTTCACCAGCTTCAGACTGTTCGCGGCGTTGGGGTCCGGGCCGTCCACGCGCTGGTCCATCATCGTGCCGAGGATCAGCGGGGTCTCACCGCCGACCGTCTTGTACGCCGCCCACATCAGGGTGCCGCCGGCGGGGGTGCTCGACCCGGTCTTGATGCCCTTGATGCTCAGGCCGGGGGCGAGGAGCAGGTTGTCGTTGTTGTTGTTGATCGGCTTGGGCAACCCGTCGATGCCGGCGCTGGGCATCGCCACGACCGAGCGGAACGCCTCGTCCTTCATCACCGCCTCGGCGAGCTTCAACTGGTCGACGGCGGTGCTGACGGTGCCCGCGTCCAGGCCGCTGGGATCCGTGTACGTGGTGTCGTTCATGCCGAGTTCCCCGGCCGCCGCGTTCATCTTCGCCACGAAGGCGGCCTCGTCGGCACTGCCGGTGTCCCAGCGGGCCAGCAGCCGGGCCACGTTGTTGCCGGACGGGATCATCAGCATCTTGATCATGTCCAGCTGGCTGAACTTCTGCCCGGCGGTGAGCCCCTCGATCCGGGACTCGTCCTCCGACGTGCCGTCGGCCACCGCCTTGGCGTCGACCTCGATCTTCGGGCCCGGGTCGTTCTTGCGCAGCGGATGCCCCTTGAGGATCACGTACGCCGTCATCACCTTCGCCACGCTGGCCGTCGGCACCGGCTTCTGCTCGCCGAACGTGCCGATGTCGCCGGATCCCACTACGCGCACGGCCGCCTGCCCCTTGGCCGGCCAGGGCACGGGGGTCGAACCGTCGAGGGTGTACGAGGCCTGGGCCGGCACGAACCGCGGGGCGGGGAGCGGGCGGAGCATCTGCCCGCCGGCCACGGCCGTGCCGAGCAGCAGCACGACCGGCGCCCACACCTTGACGCGGCGCGCGAGGGTGCGGCGCGGCGTCTCCGGCGGGGGAGCGGTATGGGTCAGCTCGGCCAGCAGCTCCAGCGGCGGCGGGAGCGGGGCCTGTCGGGCGGGCCCGTCCACGGGCCGGGGAGCGGGCCGGGGGCCCGCGGGTGCCTCGAGCGCGGCGAACTCGCGGGTCCGCTCCGGGTCGTGCGGCCGCGTCGGCCGGGCGGAGACGCCGCCCGCGGCCCCGCCCTGCGTCCGGCCGGGCGCGGCCGCGGGCGTGCGGGGGTCCGGGGTCGCCGTGCCGGGAGCGGCGGCGTCCTTCCCGGGCGGTGCCGGTTCCGCGTCGGCCGTGCCCGTGCCGGGCGCGGCCTGGTTGCGCGTGCCGGGCGCGGGCGTGCGGGGGTCCGGGGTCGCCGTGCCGGGAGCGGCGGCGTCCTTGCCGGGCGTGGCCTGGTCATCGTCCCGTGCCCAGGACGGCCGGGAGCGGGCCGTTCCGGGCAGGGCCGCCTCGTCGCCGGGCTCCTCGGGTGCCGCGGCGTTGGCCGCCCGGTCCCGCGCGGGGGACTCGGCCTTGGCCCAGGAGGGGCGGGGCCGGTCCGCCACGCGCCGCGCCGACGCCTCGTCAGCCACGTCGGCGCTGGTGTCGTCCGCCGGCTCGGCACCGGCGCCGCCGGGCCGGTTCCCGGCCGTGGCGCCGGTGCCGGAAGCCGCCTGGTCCGGCGCGCCTTCCGCCGACTCGGCGTCACCCTCGGCGTCGGTGCCTTCGGTGGTGCCGGGTTCAGTCTGCTGCACGGGTCGCGCTTCGTCCGCCGGCTCCGAGCCCTCGGCTCCGGCGTCGGTGTCCGCGTTCCCGGTGGGTATCTCGGGGTCGGTCCGCTCCGCGGGCTGGGCTTCGTTCGCCGGCTCCGCGTCACCCTGGGCTCCGGCTCCGGCGCCGGTGTCCGTGCGGGCGGCGGGAGTGTCCTCCCCCGGCACGGCGTCGGTGCCCGCGCCCCCGGCAGCGGCGTTGGCGTCGGCCTGCCGGCCGGCGAGCACGTCGGTCTCCGGTTCGGTGTCAGCTCCGCCGGTCGCCTGCTCGGCGAGGGCGGGGGCGTTGACTTCCGGTTCCGTGTCGGCCCCGGCCGCTCTGGGCCCGGCCGGGGTGTCGCTGCCGGGTTCCCGCCCGGCCACGGCAGGGGCGTTGGTTTCCGGTTCCGCGTCAGGCCCGGCGGCTATCCGCCCGGCCGGGGTGTCGCTGCCGGGTTCCCGCCCGGCCAGGGCAGGGGCGTTGGTTTCCGGTTCCGGGTCGGCTCCGGTCGCTATCCGCCCGGCCAGGGCATCGGCCTCGGCAGTGGCGTCGTCGCCGTCCGGTTCCCGCCCGGCCAGGGCAGGGGTGTCGCCGTCTGGTTCCCGCCCGGCCAGGGCACCGGCATCCGTTCCGCCGCCCGCCACCGTTTCCGCCTTCATGCCTGCCCCACCTTGCTGTTCCCACCCGGCTCCGCCGGTACTCGCCGTCACGTCGGCGCGGCCGTCTCCGGCCCGCCGATCACCTAGATGCCCGGCCCGGCCTCCGCGTTCCCGCCTGGGCGGGCTGTGACGGTTCGGTCATACTCCGCCGGTTTGACGGGCCCTCACCACACCTGCACTATTCCACTAACACGTTAGTGGAATAAGGGGGTGGGATGGAGTTCCGGATCGACCGGCGCAGCGGCGTCGCCACCTATCTGCAGCTCGTCACGCAGGTCAAACAGGCCTTGCGGCTGGGGGTGCTCGAGCCCGGCGACCGGTTGCCGACGGCGCGGGAGGTGGTGGCGGCCACCGCCATCAACCCGAACACCGTCCTCAAGGCGTACCGGGAGCTCGAGCGCGAGGGGCTCGTCGAACCCCGCCCCGGCGCGGGCACGTTCGTCCGCCGCTCCCTCTCGCACCCCGGCGCGGCCGCCGATTCGCCGCTGCGCCCGGCCCTGGCGGCCTGGATGGCGCAGGCCCGCGCGGCGGGACTGGACCGCGAGGACATCACGGCGCTCATCGCGGCAGCCGTGGACGAAAGCTTCAACCCCTCCGGGCCCGGGCGGCCCGGGCGATCGAGAGAGGAAACGGCGTGAGCGATCCGCACCACGCGCCGGCACTACGGGCCACCGGGCTCGGGCGGGAGTTCCACGGCCGCCGGGCCCTGCACGCGTGCGACGCCGAGCTGCCCGCGGGCGGCGTCACGGCCCTCGTCGGCCCCAACGGCGCGGGCAAGAGCACCCTGCTCCGGCTGGCGGCCGGCCTGCTGCGCCCCAGCAGCGGAGAGATACGCGTCTTCGGGGAGGCCCCCGGCACCGCCGGGGCCCGCCGGCGCACCGGATTCCTGGCCCAGGACAAGCCGTTGCACGCCGGCTTCACGGTCGCCGACACCCTGCGCCTGGGCCGCGAGCTCAATCGCGGCCGCTGGGACCAGGACGCCGCCGAGCGGCTGCTCACCGGCTCCGGCATCCGCCGCGGGGCCCGGGTCGGATCGCTGTCCGGCGGCAACCGGACCCGGGTCGCGCTGGCCCTCGTACTCGGCAAACGCGCCGAACTGCTGCTCCTGGACGAGCCGCTGGCCGACCTCGACCCGGTCGCCCGGCACGACGTCATGGCCCTGCTCATGACCGAGGCCGCCGAACGCGGCACCGCCATCGTGATGTCCTCGCACGTCCTGGCCGAACTGGAGGACGTCTGCGACCACGTCGTGCTCCTCGAGGACGGGACCGCCCGGCTCTGCGGCGACGTCCGGGAACTGTGCGCGGCGCACACCTGGATCACCGGCCGGGCCGACCCCGTGGAGGGCGACGGGCTGCCGCGCTCCTTCGACCGCGGCAGCGTCGTGCACTCCGCCGTCGGCGGCCGTCAGGTCACCGCGCTCGTCCGTACGCCGCCCGGCGCCCCTCCGTGCCCGGACGGCACGGGGGACGGCCGCTGGATCACCGAAACCCCGTCCCTGGAGTCCCTGTTGCTCGCCCACCTGCGCGCCCCGCGCCGCGCCGCCGAGAAGGAGGCCGCCGCATGAAGGGCGTGCTGTGGCTGGCCTGGCGCCAGCAGCGTCTGATGATCCTGTCCGCGCTCGCCCTGCTGGCCGTCTGCGCGGCGTGCGTGGCCTACTGGCGCTCCGAGATGACGGAGCTGATCGCGGCCACCGGATGGAAGCCCTGTCCGGGCTGGAACGGAGGCTGCGAGAGCCCCGTCACCTTCCAGATCATGGACTGGAACTCCGCCGGCATCCGTGCCCTCGGCGGCCTCGGCCTCGCGGTCCCGGCGCTGATCGGCGCGTTCTGGGGCGCCCCGCTGATCGGCCGGGAGCTGGAGACGGGCACGTTCAAGCTGGCCCTCACCCAGGGGGTGGGCCCGCGCCGCTGGTTCGCGGCCCGCTTCGGCCTGGCGGCGCTGGTCGCCGTTCTCGTGGCGGCGGTCATCGGGGGGCTCGTCGCCTGGTGGTGGCTGCCCATCGCCAACACCCTCGACGGCCCCTACTGGCACGACGCCCCCGTCTACAACGCGACCGGTCCGGCCCCGGTGGCCTGCGCCCTGTTCGGCCTCGCCGCCGGTACGCTCGCGGGCCTGCTGGTACGCCGCGTCCTGCCCGCCATGGGTGTGACGCTGGCCGCGGTCTTCACCGTGATGGTGTGCGTGACGTACTTCCGCACGTCCTGGACGGCCCCCGAGACCCGGATCACGCCCGGTACGACCCCGAAGCGGCTCATAGGCAGTGCCTGGTCCACCGGGCGGTTCGGATACCTCACGCCCGACGGCCGCGAGCACTCCATCGACGGTGTCTGCCGGCTCTCCGGCGAGGAACTGCGGGCGTGCATGGCCGAACACGGTTTCGTCGCCCGCTATCACAAGGTCTACCCCAGCGGTGACTTCTGGACCTTCCAGTGGATCGACACCGCCCTGTACCTCGGTGCGGCCGCCGCGCTCGTGGCCCTGACCCTCCTCGTCCTGCGCCGACGCACCGCCTGACGGCTCCGGCCGCACGGGGAGCACACCTCCGCCCGGTCGACGGCCCGCCCCCGCCGGGCTTCGGGCGGCACTCGGCCAGGCCCTTGCGCGGTCCGGCGCGTCGTCGCCCGACGGCATGTGGCCCGGGCGGGAGCCTGCGAACAGGCCTCCCGCCCGGGCTCTTCGTGCGCAAAAGTGCGTGGTACCGGACTACTTCGAGCAGGTTCCTTCAAATCGGCCGCCCGCGTCCGCTATCTTGCCGGGTGCATGCCAAGGCGGTGTGTCCGCGATCCGGACCGCACGAGGAGCTGCCCCATGAGTCCGACGAGACTGTCCCTGAGGCGCGACCGGCACGACCCCCCACCCCGGCACCACCGCCCCGGCCGCCACCGGACCCGCCTCGCGGCCCTGCTCGCCGCCGCGCTCGCGGCCGCCGGCCTCGCCGCGGCCGGCCCGGCCACCGCCCGCGCGGCGGCCGCCGCCCCGGCCGCCACGGCGGGGACGGTCACCGGCCTCTCCCAGTCGGGCGCCACCTTCACCGTGAGCACCTCCAGCGGGGCCAAGGCCCGCGTGGTCGTCGCCCGCGCCGACATCTTCCGCCTCTGGCTCTCCCCCGACGGGGCCTTCACCAACGACCCGGCCGGCTCCGACCTCGCCCCCACCACCGACTTCGGCCCGGTGAACGCCCGGTACACCGACGCGGGCGGCTACTTCCGGATCACCACCGGAGCCCTCTCCATCCGGGTCAACAAATCGCCCCTGCGGTTCTCCGTCTACCGCGCCGACGACTCCACCCCCGTCTGGCAGGAGACCCAGCCCACCAGCTGGGGCGGCGGCAGGACCACCCAGTACCTGGCGCGCGGCGCCGACGAGCAGTTCTACGGCACCGGCCTGCGCCTCGGCGAATGGGCCCTGCGCGACAAGACCGTGCCGGTCGCCGTCGACAACAGGTGGCGCGAGAACGACAACGCCAGCCCGGCCCCCTTCTACATGTCCACCAACGCCTACGGCGTCATGCGCAACACCTGGGCCCCGGGCTCGTACGCCTTCAACGCTCCCACCACCCTCACCCACGACGAGACCCGCTTCGACGCCTGGTACTTCACGGGCGACTCCCTCAAGTCCGTCCTCGACGCCTACACCGACGTCAGCGGCAAACCCTTCATGGCGCCGATGTGGGGCCTCGAACTCGGCAACGCCGACTGCTTCAACGCCTCCAACCCCGACTACCAGGGCGACCACGACCGCCCGCGCCACCAGACCACCCCCGACGTGGTGGGCTACGCCACCGACGCCCGCGCCGCCGACATGCCCTCGGGCTGGTTCCTGCCCAACGACGGCTACGGCTGCGGCTACACCGCGCCCCTGAAGTCCACCGTCGACGCCCTGAAGGCCAAGGGCTTCCAGACCGGCCTGTGGACCTCCACCGGTCTCGGCTCCATCGCCGACGAGGTCGCCGCCGGCAGCCGCGGCGTCAAGACCGACGTGGCCTGGATCGGAGGCGGCTACAAGTACGCCTTCCAGGGCGTCCAGCAGGCCGTCGACGGCATCGAGAAGAACTCCGACGCCCGCCGCTTCGTCTGGACCGTCGACGGCTGGGCCGGCACCCAGCGCAACGCCGTCGTCTGGACCGGGGACACCCACGGCACCTGGGACGACATGCGCTGGCACGTCCCCGCCCTCGCCGGCGCGGGCCTGTCCGCCCTGAACTACGCCGCCGGCGACATCGACGGCATCTTCGGCGGCAGCCCCAAGACGTACGTCCGCGACCTCCAGTGGAAGGCCTTCACCCCCGCCTTCATGACGATGTCCGGCTGGGGAGCCACCAACCCGTCGGCCGGCTACCAGGACAAGCAGCCCTGGCGCTTCGCCGAGCCCTACCTGTCCATCAACCGCACGTACCTCCAGCTGAAGATGCGGCTGATGCCCTACCTGTACACGATGAGCCGCACCGCCCACGAGAGCGGCGTCCCGAGCACCCGCGCCATGGTCCTGGAGTACCCCGGCGACCCGGTGGCCCGCGGAAACCTCACCAGCGGCCAGTTCATGGCGGGGGACTCCTTCCTCGTCGCGCCGGTCGTCTCCGACACCTCCGTCCGCGACGGCATCTACCTGCCCGCCGGGACCTGGACGGACTACTGGACCGGGAAGACGTACGCCGGCCCGGGCTGGCTCAACGGCTACCGGGCGCCCCTCGAGACCCTGCCCCTGTTCGTCAAGGGCGGGGCGATCGTGCCGATGTGGCCGCAGATGAACCACACCGGCGAGAAGCCCGTCGACACCCTCACCTACGACATCCACCCGCGCGGGAACTCCTCCTTCAGCCTGTACGAGGACGACGGCCGCACCCGCGCCCACGAGAGCGGCGCCTTCGCCCGCCAGCGCGTGGACGTCAGCGCACCGGCGGCCGGCTCCGGCACGGTGACCGTCTCCGTGGGCGCCCCCACCGGCAGCTACGCCGGACAGCGGACGGCCCGCGGCTACGAACTGACCCTCCACGTGGCCTCCGCCCCCACCGCCCTCACGGTGGACGGCGCGGCGCTGCCCCGCCTCGCCGACAAGGGCGCGTACGAGGCGGCCGCCACCGGATGGTTCTTCGACCCGGCCGACCGCGCCGGTGTCCTGTGGGTCAAGACCGGTACGAAGCAGGGCGCGTTCGGCGTCACCGCCGCCGGCACCTCCGTCCCGGCGGCCGACCCGGTCCCCGTCACCTCCCCGCCCGTCCCGCAGACCGCCTGGAAGCTGGTCTCCGCCGACAGCCAGGAGACCGCCGCCGAGAACGGCGCCGCCGTCAACGCCTTCGACGGTGACCCCGCCACCCTGTGGCACACCGCCTGGTCCAGCGGCAAGGCGGCGGCCCTGCCGCACGAGATCAGCATCGATCTGGGCGCCCGCTACCGCGTCGACGGCCTCGGTTACCTGCCGCGCCAGGACGGCGGGGTCAACGGCCGGATCGGCGGCTACGAGGTCTACGTGTCCGACACCACCGGCGACTGGGGCGCCCCGGTCGCCACGGGAACCTTCGCCGACACCCCGACGGCCAAGTCCGTCGCCCCGGCCCCCAGGACCGGCCGCTACCTGAGACTGCGGGCCCTGACCGAGGCGGGCGGCCGCGGCCCCTGGACCAGCGCCGCCGAAATCACCCTCACCGGCCGCCCCGCACCGCTCCCCGCCGACGCCACCCTCGTCAACGCGGCCTCCGCGCGCTGCCTGGACCTGCCGCACAGCGACACCACGCCGGGCACCGCACCCACCCTCTACTCCTGCCACGGCGGCCCCAACCAGCGCTGGACCCTCCACGACGACGGCCGCCTCACCGGCCTGGACGGAATCTGCCTCGACGCCGCGGACCCCGCGCGGATCACCGTACGGACCTGCGCGGCCGGCCCCGCGCAGACCTGGCAGCCGGGCCCGGACGGCAGCCTGCGCAGCGCCGGCCAGTGCCTCACCCCGGCCGGCTCCGGCACCGCCGACGGCACCGGCCTCACCCGGGCCCCCTGCACCGGCAGCGCGGCCCAGCGCTGGACCTTCACCCCCTGACCCCCTCCGGGGTCCGGCCCGGCCCCCCACGCCGGGCCGGACCCGCCTACCGCGTGACCCCACCGCCCGCGCCCGCCTCCACCAGGGGGCGGGCCCGCCCCGGCAGCAGCCACGCCGCCACGAGACCGAGGCCGGCCAGCGCCGCCAGGGCCGTCAGCGGCCCGCCCGCCGTACCGGCCCCCGAGGCACCCGCCCCGGCCCCCGCCGCGACCGCGATGCCCAGGCTCGGGCCCACGTTCATCGCCGTCTGCTTGAGCCCGCCCACCACGCCCGCGTACCCGGCGGGGGCGTCGCCGACCACCGTCCCGGTGGCGGTGACCATCACCGCCGCGAACCCGGCCCCCAGCACCCCGAAGGCCACCGCGCCGCCCGCGTCCAGCCCGGCGGTGCCCAGCACCGTCAGCGCCGTTCCCGCGACCGCCGTCCGCCGCGCCCCGTACCGGCGCAGCGCGGCCCCCGCGACCGGCGCCCCGGCCACCATCAGCGCGGTCAGCGGCAGCACCCGCACCCCGGTGGCCAGGGGGCTGAGGCCCCGTACGTCCTGGAGCAGGAACGTCGCCGTGAACAGCGCCCCGAACATGCCGGCCGACACCGCAAGCAGCAGCGCCATCGACGCCGCCACCGGCCGCGACCGTGCGACCGCGGCCGGCACCAGCGGCAGTTCCGCGCGCCGCTCACACCGCACGAACAGCGCCCCGAGCGCCGCGGCCGCCCCGAGCCCCAGCAGCGTCGGCCCGCCCGTCCACCCGTGCCGCGGCACACCGGCCAGTGCGTGCACCCCCACCGCCAGGCCGGCCGCGAGCAGCACCGGAGCGCCGGGCCCCAGCCGTCCGGGCTCCCGCCGCTCCGGCGCGGGCACCCGTAGCGCGAGGGTGAGGGCGGCGATCAGCAGCGCGGCCGGCACGTTCACCAGGAACACCGCCCGCCAGCCCAGCAGCGCGACCAGCACCCCGCCCAGCAGCGGTCCCGCCGCCGCGGCCACCCCGATCGCGCCGGTCCGTACCGCGACCGCCCGGCCCAGCCGCTCCGGCGGGTACGCCAGCCGCAGCAGGGCCAGCGTCGCGGGCTGCAGCAGCGCCCCGAACACCCCCTGCACGGCGCGCAGCGCGATCACCCAGCCGACGCCGGGCGCAAGGGCGATCCCCGCCGAGGCGGCGGCGAAGCCGAGCACGCCCGTCAGCAGCAGCCGGGAGTGCCCGTAACGGTCCCCGAGGCGCCCGGCGAGGACGAGGAAGGCGGCGACGGCGAGCAGGTAGGCGGTGCTCGTCCACTGCACCTCGGCCACCCCCGCCCCCAGATCGCGGCGCAGGGCCGGCTGCACCACGACGAGCACCGTGCCGTCGAGGGCGACGAGCATCGCCCCGGCCACGCTGACCAGGAGCGCGAGCCGGGCCCTCACGTGCCCTCCGCCCCGAGGTGCGCGTCGACCACGGCGTCCACCACCGCGTCCAGGAGCGGGCGGCCGTTCCCGGCCGGGTCCGCCCCGGCCGGGTGGACGCCCAGCACCAGCGGCAGACTGCCGTAGCCCCACAGCTGGGCCGCTCCGTGCAGCCCCGCCCACAGGGCGGCCGCCGTCACCTCGGGCCGCTCCGCCCCGCACCCGGCGACGAGCCGGGTCAGCAGCGCGAACAGGGGCAGGGTCCGCTCCCGCAGGCGCGGGGCGCCGGAGGGTTCCCGGCCGGTGCTGTCCAGCAGGTCGTGCCGGAACATCAGCTCGAACATCCCGCGCTGCTCGAGCGCGTAGCCCACGTAGACCCGTCCCAGTGCCCGGACGTGCGCGCGGGGCGCGGGTTCCCCGGCGCCGGCCGCGGCGAACCGGGCGCCGAGATCGGCGAACCCGCGCCCGGCGATGGCCGACAGCAGCGACTGGTGCGTGGGGAAGTACCGCCGGGGCGCCCCGTGCGACACCCCGGCGCGGCGGGCGATCTCCCGCAGCCCGAGCGAGCCGGTCCCCTCGCTGGTGACCAGCTCCACCCCGACGTCGATCAGCCGCTCACGCAGCGGCGCTTCCGATTCCATGCCCCTGTCTAACACGAGGCGTAGACAGTGTCTACTGGCAGGTTCCGCAGGTTCCCCCCGCACCCGCCGGGTAGGCGCCGGGCAGCAGCGACCGCACACCGGGAGGCCGACATGGGAAGCGGAATCTGGGGCTACGCGAGCGGATCGGGCCACGCGCCCGGCACGGACCTCATCGGCTTCACGGTCGAGGCGGCCGACGGACCCATCGGCAAGGTCGACCGGCACACCGACGACGTCAGCCGCTCCTACCTCGTCGTCGACACCGGCCCCTGGATCTTCGGCCGCAAGGTCGTCATCCCGGCCGGCGTCGTCTCCCGCGTCGACGCCGGGGAGAGGACCGTCCACCTCGGCTGCACCCGCGACCAGGTCAAGGACTCGCCCGACTACGAGAAGAACGGGCGGCACGAGGACGAGCCCGCCTTCGTCCGGCTCGTCGAGACCCACTACTCCGACCCCCACATGTGAGGAGGACCCGGGACGGCCGCCGCCGGACACGCCCCGGGCCCGCGGGGAAAACCCCTGGTGGACGGCAGCCCCGCAAGTGATCATCTCCGGATGACCACCGACACGATCACCGCCTCGGCCTCGGGCACCTGGACCCTCGGCGACCTCCGGGTCAACCGCATCGGCTTCGGCACCATGCGCCTGCCGCAGAACGGCCCCGCTCTCCGGGCCGACGCCGCCTCCGGCGACCGCGCCCGGGCGATCGCCGTCCTGCGCCGCGCGGTGGAACTCGGCGTGAACCACATCGACACCGCCGCCTTCTACTTCTCCCCGCTCCGCTCCGCCAACGAACTGATCAACAGCGCCTTCGGCGGGTCCTACCCCGACGACCTCGTCATCGCCACCAAGGTCGGCCCCGCCCGCGACGCCTCAGGGGAGTGGGCCGACCACGCCGGCCCGGGACAGCTGCGCGGCCAGGTCGAGGAGAACCTGCGCCAGCTGGGCCGCGACCACCTCGACGTGGTCAACCTCCGCGTCCTGCCCGCCCAGCCCCACTTCGCCGAACGCTTCGCAGCCCTCGCGGAGCTGCGCGAGGCCGGGCTCATCCGCCACCTCGGCGTCTCCAACGTCACCCCCGAACAGCTCGCCCAGGCGCAGACCATCGCACCGGTCGTCTGCGTGCAGAACATGTACGGCATCGGCGTACGCCCCGAGTACGACGACTTCGTACGCTCCTGCGGGGAGCAGGGCATCGCCTTCGTGCCCTTCTACGCGATAGCCGCCGCCGGCGGCCCGAGCGGCGCCGCCGGCACCGAGAGCGAGGAACTGCGGTCCGTCGCCCGCGCCCACGGCGCGACCCCCGCCCAGGTCCGCATCGCCTGGACCCTCCGGCAGGGACCCCACGTCCTGGCCATCCCCGGCACCGGCAACCCCGACCACCTGGCCGAGAACGTGGCCGCCGGCGCCCTGCGCCTCACCGGGGAGGACCTCGCCCTGCTCGACGGCCTCCACCGCACGGCGGCGCCGTAGCCGGCCGGCTGGCCCCCGCCGCCCCCGCCGCGTCCGGCACAATCGGCGGATGAGCGAAGAGACCCCCGTCGGCTCCGGCGGCCCGCACGACCAGGACCCCTACCTCTGGCTGGAGGACGTGGAGGGCGAGGAAGCGCTCTCCTGGGTCCGGGAGCGCAACGCGGAAACCGTCGCCGCGCTGGCGACCCGGCCCGCGTTCAAGGAACTGGAGCGCGAGGTGCGCGAGGTCCTCGACGACGACGGGCGCATCCCCTACGTCGTCCGGCGCGGCCGCCACCTCTACAACTTCTGGCAGGACGCCGCCCGGCTCCGCGGCGTCTGGCGGCGCACCACCCTCGAGGAGTACCGCACCGGGAACCCGGCCTGGGAGACCCTCCTGGACCTCGACGCGCTCGCCGCTGCCGAGGGGGAGAAGTGGGCCTGGGCCGGCAGCGCCGTACTCGGCCCCGACCACCACCACGCCCTGGTCATGCTCTCCCGCGACGGCGCCGACGCCTGCGTGGTGCGCGAGTTCGACCTGCGGACGGGGGAGTTCGTCCAGGACGGCTTCACCGTCGAGGAGGCCAAGACCCGGGTGGACTGGATCGACGCCGACCACCTCTGGATCGGCACCGACTTCGGCCCCGGCTCCATGTCCCCGTCCGGCTACCCCCTCCAGGTCCGCCGCTGGCGCCGGGGCACCCCCCTCGCGGAAGCCGAGAAGGTCTACGAGGGCCGCCCCGACGACCTGTCCGCCACCGGCTGGCACGACGACACCCCCGGCTTCGCACGCGACTTCCTGTCCCGGCAGATCGACTTCTGGAACGGGGAACTCTTCCTGCTCCCCGACGACCCCGCCGGACCGCCCGAGAAGATCGACGTACCGGACGACGCCGTCGCCGGGGTCCACCGCCAGTGGCTGGTCGTCCAGCCGCGCTCCCCGTGGCTCGGCCACCCCGCCGGCAGCCTGCTCGCCTTCGTCTTCGACGACTTCCGGGCCGGCGGGCGCGAGGCCGCGGTCCTGTTCACCCCGGACGAGCGCACCGCCCTCGCCGGCTACAGCTGGACCCGCAACCACCTCCTGCTGCGCACCCGCGCCGACGTCTCCTCCCGCCTGGAACTGCTCACCCCCGGCCCGGACGGCTGGAGCCGCGCCCCGCTCGACGCGGTACCGCCGCTGTCCACGGCCTCGGTGGTGTGCACCGACCCGGACGAGAGCGACGAGTACTTCCTCGACGTCACCGGCTTCCTCCAGCCCTCCACCCTCTTCCGCGGCGAGGCCGGAACCGAGGGCGCGGAGGTCCTCAAGCAGGCGCCCGCCCTCTTCGACACCTCCGGGCTGCGGGTGAGCCAGTACTTCGCCACCTCCCCCGACGGCACCCGGGTCCCCTACTTCGTCATCGGGCCCGAGGACCGGCCCGGCCCGGGCCCCGCCCTGCTCTACGGCTACGGCGGCTTCGAGATCTCGATGGTCCCCCACTACAGCGCGGTCACCGGCCGGACCTGGCTCGCGCGCGGGGGCACGTACGTCGTCGCCGGCATCCGGGGCGGCCGCGAGTACGGGCCCGCCTGGCACCAGGCGGCCCTCGGCGCCCACCGCGTCCGGGCCTTCGAGGACTTCGCCGCCGTCGCCCGGGACCTCACCGCGCGCGGCATCACCACCCCCGCCCAGCTCGGCATCGAGGGCGGCAGCAACGGCGGCCTCCTGATGGGCGCGATGCTCACCCGCGACCCCGGGCTCTTCGGCGCCGTCGTCGCCCACGTCCCGCTGCTGGACATGCTCCGCTTCCACAAGCTCCTCGCCGGAGCCAGCTGGACCGCCGAGTACGGCAACCCCGACGACCCCGCCGACCGGCCCCACCTGGAGCGCATCTCCCCCTACCACCGGATGCGGGCCGACGGACCCGCGTACCCGCCCCTGCTCCTGCTCACCTCCACCCGGGACGACCGCGTCCACCCCGGCCATGCCCGCAAGGCGGCGGCCCGGCTGCGCGAACTGGGCCACCCCGTCCTCTTCCACGAGCACATCGGCGGCGGCCACTCCGGCGCCACCGACCACCAGCAGACGGCCTTCAACGAGGCGCTCGTCGCCACCTTCCTCTGGGAGCACCTCACCCCGCCGAGGTGACGGTACGGCGCACTCCGCCGGCGCACTCCGCCGGCCGGCCGGTCCGGCCGGCCCGGCTCAGGCGAGGGCGCGGGCGATCAGGAGGGCGACGTCGTCGTGCGTGTCGGGCCGGCGCAGCGCCGAGAGCAGCAGGTCGCAGGTCTCCTCGAGGGGGCGGTGGGGGCCGGCCAGGAGGTCGGTCAGGGTCAGCAGGCGGGCGTCGATGTCCTGGTCGCGGGTCTCGACCAGCCCGTCGGTGTAGAGCACCAGCTCGTCGCCCTCCCCGAGCGCCACGGCCGTGTTGCCGAAGGGCACGCCGCCCACGCCCAGGGGCACGGCCGTCGGCAGCCGCAGCAGCCGGGGCGGCCGGCCGCTGCGCAGGTGGACGGGCGGCAGGTGGCCGGCGGTGGAGATGTGGCACAGCCGGCTGTGCGGGTCGTAGACGGCGTAGACACAGGTGGCCATGGCGTCGCCGAGGTCGCCGGTCGCGGCGTCGAGGTGGGTCAGGACCGTCGCCGGGTCCAGGCCGAGGCGCCCCAGGGCGCGGGCGGTGGCCCGCAGCTGGCCCATGGTCGCCGCCGCGTTGATGCCGCTGCCCATCACGTCGCCGACGACCAGCGCCGTCCGGTCCCCGGTGAGCGGGATGACGTCGAACCAGTCGCCGCCGGTCTCGTCGGCCGCCCCGGCGGGCTGGTACCGGTAGGCGATGCCCAGTCCGGGGGTCGCCGGCGGGTGCTGGGGCAGCAGGTGCCGCTGGAGCGCGAGGGCGGCGTGGCGCTGGCGCTGGTACCAGCGGGCGTTGTCGATGGAGACGGCCGCGTGGGCGGCGAGTTCCGAGGCGAGCAGTACGTCGTCGGGGCCGAACGGCACGGGGTTGCGGGCGCGCTTGAGGTCGAGGGTCCCGAGGACCTGGCCGCGGGCGATCAGCGGCACGGCCAGGTACGAGTGGACCCCCGCCTCGGCCAGCAGCCGCGCGGCGTCCCCGTCGCGGGCGATGCGGGGCAGGTCCTCGGGCCGGACGTGCGGCAGCAGTTCGGGCCGGGCGGTGCGGGCGCAGCGGGCCACCAGCCGCTCGGGGCGGTACGAGGCCACGTCGCCGACGGGGTCGGCCGCCGCCTCGGCGGGGGTGCGGTAGGCCGCCTTCACCGCGAGCGCGCGGAACCGTACGCCCCGGTCGTCGTCGGCGGCGGTCTCGCCGGGCCGGGGGCCCGTCAGGATGGTGTCGAGGACGTCCACGGCCGCGATGTCGGCGATCTCCGGGACGGCGACGTCGGCCAGCTCCCGGGCGGTGATGTCCAGGTCGAGGGTGGTGCCGATGCGCACCGAGGCGTCCGCGATCATGGCCAGCCGCCGGCGGGCGTGCGCGGCGGACACGGCGGCCCGGTGCTGTTCGGTCACGTCGACCACCGACACCGCCACGCCGATCACCCGGGCCGCCTGGTCCTCCAGCCGGTAGATCGACACCAGCCAGGCCCGTTCACCGGACTCCCCGGAGAGCCGGCCGGTGGTGAACTGGTCCAGCACCGGTACGCCGGTCGCCATCACCTCGCGCATCCGGGCCTCGACGGCCTCCGCGTCCAGGAAGGGCAGGACGTCGGAGACCCGCTGCCCGAGGTGTCGCTCGGCGGGCACCCCGTTGATGCGCTCCAGAGCCGGGTTCACCAGGACGTACCGCAGCGCGGGATCGAGGACGGCCAGGCCGATGGGGGACTGGTCGACCATGCGCAGCGACAGGGCGAGGTCCCGTTCGACGCGGCGCAGCGTCGCCTGCTCGGAGGCCAGGCCCAGTGCGTAGAGCCTGCCGTTGGAGGCCTGGAGGCGCATGTTGCGGAACTCGACGAGCACGCTGTGGCCGTCCCGGTGGCGCACCGGGAAGGAACCCGCCCACGCGCCCTTGCCCGACATCACCCGGGCGAACAGGTCCAGGACCTCGTCGCGGTGCCGTTCCTCCACCAGCAGCGCGGCGGCGTACTGCCCGAGCGCCTCCTCGGCCGGGTACCCGAAGAGGGTCTCGGCCTGCGGGCTCCACAGGCTGATCCGGCCCTCGGAGTCCAGGACCACGGCGGCCACGCCGAGCACGTCGAGCAGACCGCCCGGCGCCGGAGATCCCGCTCCGGGGCCGCCGGCCGGCGGTTCGGGCTGCGCATCGGCCATCGCCGGCCTCCTCACCCGGGCGCGGACTCCCCACCATGCTGATGCCCCGTCCCGGTCCCGGCGACCCGGTCGGGGCTATCGGTGGTGGTCTCCCCGCCGTCCGAGCGGGGCCGGGGCGCGGCGGGGTCCCGCCGCCCGGTGGGGACGGCGGGGCCGCGCCGGTGGTCCGGCTCCGGTCAGTGGAAGAGCATGGACGCGCCGCCGGCCGCGGTGGTCACGGATCCCGGGCACAGGAAGCTGCCGGAGACCTTGGTGGCGGTGAAGGCCTGGTTGAGGTACTTCCCGGTCGCCGCGTCCAGGCCCCACAGGATGTTCGCGGCCTTGTAGCGGCAGGACACGAAACTCTGCTGCCCGGTGATGTCGATCAGGTCGGTGCGGGCGGTGGTCCCGGCGGCGTCGAAGGTGAAGGCCGGGTTGTTGTTCAGGGTGGCGGTGATGCCGCCGTCGCAGGCCAGGTTCCCGCCGGGCCTGTTGATGGTGGTGCGGTCGACGGTCAGGGCGTTGGGGGGATTGGCGCTGGTGCGGGCGTTGGTCCAGGTGCAGGTGTTGCCCGCGACGACGATGACGCCGTCGACCTTCTGCTCGGCGGTGGTGCCGAAGGCGGCGGCGCTCGTGACACTGCCGGCCGTGGCCGCGAGGGCCAGTGCGGCCACGGCGAGTTTCGCACGGTGCATCATGTCGCTCCTCTGTGACACGTCCTTGTGGGGGTGTGGTGCGAGGGCGGTGCGGAGTGCGCCACGGAATGTGTCACAGCGGTCCTGAAATGTCATGTGCACTTCATCAATTGGCCGGAATGCGGCCCCGGGCGGGGAGTGACGCGGGCAGGGCCGGGCGGGCGCCCGGGAGGGAGGAGCGTCAGGGGACGTCCGTGTCCGTCGGCTCGGCCTCGTAGACGTGCGGGGCGTCCCCCTGCCACTCGATCAGCGAGGGCGCGCCGCCGAGCACCACCTCGTCGGGGTCCGGGACCTCCGCGCGGCGCAGGAACTCGATCACGTCGGCGTCGGTGTGGGCGGTGCCGAGGGGCGCGTCGCGGCCCTGGACGCGCAGGGTGACCCGGCGGCCGCCCGAGGGGGAGATCCGGTGGACGACGATCGGCGCGTGCTCCATGCCTCCACCCTGGAGCCGGACCGCCGCCGGCGCATCCGGGCGCGTCCGGGGCGCATCCGGGGCGCGTCCGGGCTCGTCCTCGTCTCGTCCCGGTGCGGACACGTAGGGGCGGACGCCTCGGCGCGGACCGGAGCGGCGCGTGGCAGGCTGGGGGACATGTGCGGCCGATACGTCTCCACGCGCGGTCCCGAGGACCTGTCGGGCCTCTTCCACGTCCCCGGACCCCCCGCCGGGCCCGAGGCGCCGCCCAGCTGGAACGTCGCCCCGACGGATGCGGTGTGGGCGGTGCTGGAGCGCGCCGACCGGGAGAGCGGGGTCCTCGAACGGCAGCTCAGGGCGCTGCGGTGGGGGCTGGTGCCGTCCTGGTCGAAGGACCCGGGCGGCGCGGCCAAGATGATCAACGCCCGGGTGGAGACGGTCGCCGAGAAGCCGGCCTACCGCCGGGCCTTCGTCAAGCGCCGCTGCCTGCTGCCCGCCGACGGCTTCTACGAATGGCGGTCCGTCCCGGCCGCCGGGTCCGCGAAGGCGTACAAACAGCCGTACTTCATCAGCCCGCAGGACGGCACGGTGATGGCGATGGCCGGTCTGTACGAGTTCTGGCGCGACCCGTCCGTCACCGACCGGGACGACCCGGCCGCGTGGTGGGCGACCTGCACCGTCATCACCACCGAGGCCACCGACGCCGCGGGCCGCGTCCACCCCCGGATGCCGCTGGCCCTGGCGCCCGCCGACTACGACGCCTGGCTCGACCCCGCGCACGAGGACCCCGACGCCCTGCGCGCCCTCCTCGCCACCCCCGCCGAGGGGCGCCTGGAGGTCCGCGCGGTGTCCACGGCGGTCAACGACGTGCGCAACAACGGCCCCGAACTCCTCGAGGACGCCCCGGTCTCCTGAACCGGCGGCGCCCCCGGGGCGGGTCACCCGCCCGCGCCCCGTCCGCCGAGGGAGCCCCCGGCCGGCCCGAGTGCCCGGCGCAGCGCGGCCGCGGAGGTGAAGCGGTGGCCCCGCATGCCGAGGGCGAGGGCGGCGTCGACGTTCTCCTGCCGGTCGTCGACGAACAGGATCCGGTCCGGGGCCGCGTCCAGCGCCCGCAGGCACCAGGCGTACGCGCCGGCCGCCGGCTTGGCGTGGCCGATCCGGCAGGACAGGCCCAGCGCCTCGAAGTGGGAGAGCCAGGGGTGGCGGCGCTCGTAGTGGGCGGCCAGTTCCTCCGGGATGTTCGACAGGAGCGCGATCCGCCGCCCGGCGGCGGCCAGTTCCCCGATCAGCTCCACCATCTCCGCGTCCACGGCGCTCCAGCTCGCGACGTCGGCCTCCACGAGCGCGGTGACCCGTTCGGGACCGAAGCGGGTGCCGAGGGCTTCGGCCACCAGGTGCCAGTACCGCGGTCCGCTCACCCCTCCGCTGTCGTAGGGCGGCCGCAGCGCCCAGTAGGCCTCCCAGAACGCGTCCCCGGGCACACCGGCCGTCGCGACCAGGCGTTCCCTGCCCACCGGTGACTGGTGACGGGCGATGACGCCGAACATGTCGAACAGCAGGATCTCGTCCACGGCCCTCACACCTTCCGTACGGTGACGCCGGCCGCGGCCAGCGCGTCGGTCTCGTCCCGCGGTGCCTCCTGGTCGGTGACCACGGCGTGCAGCGCGGAGGCGGGCAGCACGTGCGCGAGCGCGGTGCGCGACAGCTTCGCCGACTCGGTGACGGCGATCACGCGGCGCGCGGAGCCGATCGCGGCGCGCTTGACGGCCGCGTCCGCCAGGTCGTAGGCGGTCAGGCCGTGCTGTGCGCTCAGGCCGCAGCATCCGATGACCGCGGTGTCGAAGCGCAGGGCGGCCAGGGAGGCCTCGGTCAGCGGCCCGGTGAGGGCGAGTTCGCCCTTGCGCGGCGCCCCGCCGGGCAGCAGCAGCGTCATGCGGGGCGCGTCGGTGAGGGCGTTGGCGGCGTGCAGGGACAGCGGCATGACGGTGAGCCGGCGGTGGTGCAGGGCGCGGGCCACCTCCAGGCAGGTGGTGCCGCTGTCCAGGACGACCGACTCCCCGTCCGCCAGCAGCGCCGACACCTCGGCGGCGATGCGCCGCTTGACCTCCAGCCCGTCCCGGGCGCGCAGCGGGAACGGGGGCTCCTCCCCGCGCAGCAGCAGGCTCCGCGCCCCGCCCCGGTAGCGCTCGAGCAGACCTTGCCCGGCGAGGACCTCCAGGTCGCGGCGGATGGTCATCTCGGAGGCGCCGGTGAGCTCCGCGAGTTCCGTGACGGTGCGGCTGCCGCTCGCGCGGACGGCGTCGGTGATCTGTCTCAGACGATCTGCACTCATACCCGAATAGAACAACATGAGTGTTCGAAACGCAAGTTCCGCACATGAATGATGTTTGTTATGTTCGATCACATGCAGCCACTCCTACGGTCTCGAGGATTCCGAGGGCTCCCGGCCCTCCGGGGATTCCGAGGACCCCACGCGCCGCCCCCTTCCGTACGCCTGCGCAGGGCGCGGCGGGTCACGTTCGCCTACTTCGCCCTCAACGGCTTCGTCATGGGCATGTGGATCGTGCACATCCCGGTGGTGCAGCGGCGCACCGGCGTCGACCACGCCCTCCTGGGCTGGCTCCTGCTCCTCCTCGGCGCCGGCGCCTTCGCCGGCATGCGGGTGGCCGGGCCGCTCGCCGACCGCTTCGGCGCCCGTACGGTCGTCCCCGCCGGCGCGGCCCTGTGCGCCGCCGCGCTGGTGCCGCCCGCGCTGGCCGGCGACGCCCGGACCCTCGGCGCGGCGCTGCTGCTGCTCGGCTTCGGCAACGGGTGCCTCGACGTCGCCATGAACGCCCACGCCGTCCAGGTCGAACGCGGCTACGGACGCCCCGTCATGGCGGCCTTCCACGCGGTCTTCTCCGTCGGCGGAGCCCTCGCCGCCCTGGCCGGCGCCCTCGCCCTGGACCTCGGGGTCCCGGCCGCCGCGACCCTCGGGGCCACCGCCCTCCTCGGTGTCGCCCTCGCGCTGCCGGCCGCCCCCGCCCTGCTGGGGCGCGGCTCCGGGCGGGCCGGGCGTCCGCGGCCGCGCCCCGCCGGCCGGACCTCCCCGCGCGTGCGCATGCTCGCCGTGCTCGCCTTCCTGCTGATGCTCTGCGAGGGCGTCGCCAACGACTGGAGCGCCCTCCACCTCGAGGACTCCCTCGGAGCGTCCCCCGCCACCGCCGCGCTGGCCTACGGGGCCTTCGCCACCGCCATGACCACCGGGCGGTTCCTCGCCGACCGCCTGACGGCCCGCGCCGGTCCCGTCGCGGTCCTGCGCCACGGGGCCGCCCTCGCGGGCGCCGGTCTGGCCCTGGCCGTCGTCGCGCCAGGCGTCCCGGCGGCCCTGGCCGGCTGGACCCTCTTCGGCGCCGGCCTCTCGGGCTGCGTCCCACAGCTCTTCAGCGCCGCGGGCCGCGCCGACCCGGAGGCGGCCGGGGCCAACGTCTCCCGCGTCGCGGGCCTCGGCTACCTGGGGATGCTCGCCGGCCCCGCGGTGATCGGTCCGCTGACCCGGCTCGTACCGCTCGGGCCGGCCCTGCTGCTGCCGGTGGCCTGCTGCGCCTTCGCGGCCCTCGCCGCCGGCGCCCTCCGGCCGGAGGGTCAGGGGGCGGGCGGGTAGTGCTCGCCGAGCACCGCGGCGAAGAGCGTCGACACGTCGCGGGCGCTCATGCCCTGCTCGCGCGCCTCGCGCATCCACTCCCCGAGACCGGTGCGCAGCGGGGACTCCGGGGCCGTCTGCGGGGTGGCCAGCGAGCGGGTGATGAAGGTGCCGGAGCCCTGGCGCACCTCGACCAGGCCGGACCGCTCCAGCTCGCGGTAGGCCTTGAGCGTGGTGTTGGGGTTGACCTTCGTGGAGGCCGCCACCTGGGCGGCCGTGGGCAGCTTGTCGCCCTCGCTCAGCGCCCCCATCCGCAGGGCCTGTTCCACCTGCTGGACGATCTGGAGGTAGGCGGGCAGGCCGCTGCGGCGTTCGATGCGAAACACGACCACCGTGCCCGCCTCCTTGCTGCTTCTCGATCCTTCACGGGTGACGTTCCAGCCTAGGTCGTCTGTTCCGGGTCTCGCCGGTCGAGTCCGCGGTGTCCGGCAAGAGCCGGAAGGGACGGCCAGGGGGTGTCCGGCGGTGGCGGGCCGGGGTCAGAGCGCCGAGTGCCGGGCCTGCCGCAGGAACGCGCCCACGAGGAGGGCGCTCAGCCCCAGGAAGATCCCCGCCGCGGTCCACTGCATGCCCGCCATCTGGTCGGTGCCGAAGTACTCCCAGACCGAGTTGACGATGCCGAGGGAGGCGCGGCAGCCCTCGGGCGAACTGTCGTGCACGCAGGTGCCCCAGCCGTAGAGCCTGCCGGAGGCGGTGCCGATCCACTGGTCCACCTGCACCACGTGGTCGAGCGCGGCCGGCTGGGCGGAGCCCAGCGGATAGGCGAGCGTCCGCGGCGTGGCGAGCCGCTCCCTGAGCAGCCCGGCCGCGAACAGGGCGACGGACGAGGCGAAGAACGTCACCACCATGGCCGGCAGGGACCGGCGGGACAGCGCCCCGATCGTGATGCCGAGCGAGGTGCAGAACAGGGCCGAGGACACCAGGACGGGGCCGGTGGCGCCGAACACCGGCCCGTTCAGCCAGTCCTCGGGGGCGAGCGGCCCGGCGGAATGCCACCACCACGCGTAGAGGAGGCTCAGGATCCCCGTCGGGACCGCCGCCAGCACCAGGGCCGCGCACAGCTTCCACACCAGCCAGTGGCTGCGCGGCACGGACTGGGTGGCCACCAGCCGCGCCGTTCCGTGCTCCCGGTCGGCGGAGATCAGCGGGGCGCCGAGGAGGACGCCGAACAGCACGGGCAGGAACCCGAGCGTGCTGCCGAAGGAGTCGAGTTCGTTCGCGGCCCGGTTCTGGACGGCGCTGTCGAGGGCGTGGGGGGACGTGACGGGCCAGCCGGTGGCGTGCAGGGCGTCCAGCATGGCGGCGCGCTGGTACAGGATCCAGGCGGCCCCGAGGACCGTCAGGGCGGCGCAGGTGATCAGGGCGGTGCGGTGCTGGCGCGCCAGGAGCCAGGCGAGCCCGCGCAGCCGGCGGGGGCGGGCGGGTGCGGTGTCCGGGCGGGCGAGGCCCTCGGCGGGAGCGCTCATGCGGCGGACCCCTCTCGGTGCAGGGGGGCGGCCGTGGGGGAGAGCAGCGCCGGGGCCCCGGGCGAGCGGAGGTAGGCGAGCAGCACTTCCTCCATGCTGGGCTCCGCCCGCTGCCACGCGTCGTCCAGCGGGCCCTCGCGCCGCACCAGCGCGGTGAAGTGCCGCCCGGAGGTGCGTGCTTCGATGACGGTGTGGTCGTTCAGGGAGGCGGGCAGCCCCGCGTCCGTGCTCACTCCGGTGACCAGGGTGTGCATGGGGACCAGTTCGTCGGTCTCCCCGGCCATCCGGACGCGGCCCTCGGCGAGTACGAGGACGTAGTCGCACATCGGCTCGATCTCGCTCAGCAGGTGGGACGACATCAGTACGGTGGTCCCGTGCTCGGCCGCCTCCGACAGCAGCAGGGCGGCCATCTCGTCCCGGGCCACCGGATCCAGATCGGCCATCGGCTCGTCGAGCAGCAGGATTTCGGGCCGCTTCCCGAAGGCGAGCGCGAAGGCGACCCGGGTGCGCTGGCCGCCCGACAGGTCCCCCACCCGGGCGTCCGGCGGGACCATTCCCGCGCGGACGATGCGCTCGGCCAGCGCCTGGTCCCAGGCCGGATTGAGCTCCTGGCCCAGCCGCAGGGTCTGTGCCACCGTGAACCGTTTGAACAGCGGCTTGTCCTGCGCGAGATAGGCCCACAGGGGCATGGACGCGGGGGAGCCCGCCGGCCTTCCGAAGATCCTCAGGTCACCGGCCGACGGCTGCGCCAGGCCGGCCGCCAGGCTCAGCAGGGTGCTCTTGCCCGCGCCGTTGGGGCCCACCAGGGCCGTGACGCGGCCCGCTGGTATCCGGAAGGAGCAGTCCCGCAGCGCCCAGCCCCGCCGGTACTTCTTGCCCAGCCCGCGCGCCTCCAGGGCCCATCGGCCGCCGACCGCGCCGGAAGTGGTCGTGCTCCGCACGGGCTCCCCCTTGTCAATGAATCCACTAGATGAGTAATGGAATCATGGAGTGGGGGTGGGACCCTGTCAAACGGAGGCCACGGCGATCAGGAGGCAGCCGGCCCGGGAGGCGTCGGCGGTCAGGAGGCAGCCGGCCCGGGAGGCGTCGGCGCCGACACCTGGTGCAGGCGCAGGGCCAGCTGCAGCTCCAGACAGCGGTCCGGGGACTGCCAGTCGGGGCCGAGGAGACGGCCGATCCGGTCCAGGCGCTGCACCACGGTGTTCACGTGGACGTGCAGGACCTCCTTCGCCCTCGCCTGGCTCATGCCCGACGCGAAGTAGACCCGCAGCGTGTGCACGAGCTCGCTGCCGCGCTGGGCGTCGTACTCCAGCACCGGCCCCAGCACGGTCCGTACGAAGCCCGACAGGTCGGGACGGTCACCCAGCAGCACGCCCAGGAACCCCAGGTCGGCCAGCGTGCTCCCGTCCCCGGCACGCCCCAGCGCGCGCAGCGTCGACAGACAGCGCAGCGCCTCCGCGTGCGCGGCGGGCAGCCCCGCCGGACCGCCGTCCGCCCGCGCCGCACCCACCGTGACGGGCGCCCCCACGCTCCGGCCCAGGGCCGCGGCGAGCCGGGCGGCGTCCGCCCCGGTGACCTCCGAAGGGGCCAGCAGCACCGCGTGGTCGTGGTGCACCCCGGCCAGGCCCCCGCGCTCCCGCGCGTGGTGCGCGGCGGCCGCGAGCAGCCGGGGCCGGGGAGCGCTCTCACTGTGCAGCACGAACAGGGCGTGCGGCCGGGCCAGTTCCACGCCCAGACGGCGGGCGCGCACCGCCAGGCCCACCGGATCGGCCGAGGGGCTCAGCAGGTCCCCGAGCAGCTCCCCGCGTATCCGGTCCTCGGTCTGCGCCACCGACCGGCTCAGGAGCAGCAGCAGGGCCGTGACCGTCGCCGCCCGCTCGAACAGGCGCCGCCCCGCCTCGTCCAGGCCGGGGCGGCCGGTCAGGGTGATGCTGCCCAGCAGTTCGGGACCCGCCAGCACGGCACACACCCAGGTACCGCCCTCCGCGACGGCCCGGCCGCCCGACCGCGAGGCGGCCACCGCCCCGGCCGGCGGGGGACAGGGCCCGGTCCCCGCGCGGGCCAGCTCCGTACCGTCGGGGGCGTGGACCAGGGTGCCGCCCTCCAGCAGCGCACCGATCGCGGCCGCCACCTCGGCGACGTCCCCGCCGCGCAGCACCAGACCGGTGAGCCGGTCGTGCGCCTGCTCGGCCCGGCGCAGCGCGTCGCTGTTCTCCTGGATGGTGCGGGACGCGGCGCCCAGCTCGGCCAGGGCCCGGCGCGTCTCCTCCAGCAGCCGCGCCCCGTCGATGGCGACGGCGGCGTGATCGGCGAGCGAGGACAGCAGCGCCACCTCGCGCGGACCGAACTCGCGCGGGCTGCGGTCGGCGGCGAAGAGCACCCCGATCACCGTCGGGCCCAGACGCAGCGGGACACCGAGGATGGCGTGCAGGTCCTCCTCGCCGACGGCGCCGTCGATGGGCCCGGTGTGCCGGAAACGGGGGTCGCGCTGGTAGTCCCCGGTGGCGTACGGGCGGGCCGTCTGGGCGACGAGACCGCCGAGCCCCTCGCCCATCCCGAGGCGCAGCTGCTGGAACGCCGCCGACACCGAACCGTCCGTCACCCGCATGAACGTGTCGCCCGCCGCCTCGTCGATCAGCGACAGGTACGTGACGTCGGTGTGCAGCAACTGCTTGGCCCGGTGCGTGATGGCCCGCAGCACCGCGTCCAGGTCGCGCAGCGCGGCCAGGTCCCCGGCGGTGTCGAACAGCGCGGTCAGCTCCGCCTCCCGGGTGCGGTGCCGGCCGAGGGTCCGGTGGACCTCCAGCGCCACCTCCGTCGCCTCCTCGAGGGCGGCCAGTTCCGCCTCGGAGGCACCGGCGGCCCGCGCCGCCGCCGAGGGCCGCGCGAACTCCTCCGCCGGCGCCCCCTGGGCCAGCAGGCCGAGCAGCTCCCGTATGCCTTCCGTCACGGTGGTGAGCATACGGGCGCCCGTCCCCGTCAGCCCTTGACGGGGACGGGCGGGACCGCCCCGGCGGGCCGGTCGAGGCTGCGGCCGCGGGTCTCGCGGGCGACGAGCGCGGTCACCGTGGTGATCAGCGCGGCCGCGCAGAGGTAGAGGGACACCGGCACGGACGACCCGTACTCCTTGAGGAGCTCCACGGCGATCACCGGCGCCAGCGCACCGCCGATGATCGAGGCCACCTGGGAGCCCATGGAGGCCCCCGAGTAGCGCACGCGGGTGTCGAACATCTCCGAGATGAACGCCGCCTGCGGCCCGTACATCGCGCCGTGCAGCAGCAGTCCGGCGGTGACCGCGACGGCGATCACCGGGAAGGACCGGGAGTCCAGCAGGGCGAAGAACGCGAACGCCCAGCCCGCCATGCCGACCGAGCCCACGAGGGTCACGGCGCGGCGGCCGACCCGGTCCGACAGCGCGCCCCAGAGCGGGATGGCCACGAAGTGCACCGCCGAGCCGATGAGCACGGCGTTCAGGGCGTCGCCCTTGGGGAGGTGCAGGTGGACGGTGACGTAGACCAGCAGAAAGGCCGTCAGCACGTAGTACGAGACGTTCTCCCCCAGCCGCACCCCGATCGCCGTGAGCACCCCGCGCCGGCCCGAACGCAGCACCTCGACCACCGGCGCCGCGTGCCGGGCCCCCGCCGCCTCCTCGGCCTCGGCCCTGGCCCGCGCCTCCAGGAACGCCGGCGACTCCGACACCGAGACCCGTATCCACAGCCCGACGAGCACCAGCACCCCCGACAGCAGGAACGGGACCCGCCACCCCCAGGCGAGGAACGCCTCGTCCGACTGGACGGCGGCCAGCAGCGCCAGCACCCCCGTGGCGAGCAGGTTCCCGCCGGGCGCGCCGGCCTGCGGCCAGGACGCCCAGAACCCCCGGTTCCGGTCGTCCCCGTGCTCGGCGACGAGCAGCACCGCCCCGCCCCACTCACCCCCGAGCGCGAAGCCCTGCACCAGCCGCAGCAGCGTGAGCAGCACGGGGGCGGCGCCGCCCACCGTGGCGTGCGTCGGCAGCAGCCCGATGGCGAAGGTGGCCCCGCCCATCAGCAACAGGCTCACCACGAGCAGCCGCTTGCGCCCGATCCGGTCGCCGTAGTGCCCGAACACCACCCCGCCGAGCGGCCTCGCGGCGAAGCCGACGGCATAGGTGAGGAACGCGAGGAGGGTGCCGACCAGGGGATCGCTGGCGGGAAAGAACAGGGTGTTGAACACGAGGGCGGCGGCGGAGCCGTAGAGGAAGAAGTCGTACCACTCGATGGTGGTCCCGATGAGACTGGCGGCGACGATCCTGCGTATGCCGGACGGGCTCGTTCTGCTCGCTGCGGGGGAGACCATGTGCACCACTTCCAGAGTGTCTGCGGGGACGTCGGGTGTGGCCACAACGTAGAAGTCCCCAGGGCAGCGTCATATGTGGCAGACCATCACAATCAGCGGCCCGGTTGTGTGCCGCATCACCACACCACCGCAGCTGACTCATTCTCGCCCCCGGAGGAAGCCCCTCCGCATAGTGCCGGATTTGCAGAATTCCGTACGTTTTAGAGGAGCGGTGCTGACTCCCGCGCTGGTTCGGTGCTGGTTACGCAGCGTCGAACTCCGACATTTGGCGCGGATCGGGTCCCAGCCTTGCAGCTTGAAGGCAACCGACAGGTGCGCCAGGGGAGGTGTTCCGACTGCGCCGGCATGCGCGCCCATGAGGCACGCTGACGGCGATGGCCAAGGACGTCGACATGCTGGGGGAACCCTTCTGGCGAATCGATCGGGTGTAACGGGTGGGGTGGAGGGGGCGCGGGCCGGGCCCGGCGCGCGAGGGTCTCCCCTCGTGGGAGCGCGCCCGGTGCGCGGTACCGACAGGTCAGGCCGCCTGGCGGCGCCGCACCGTGGCAGCGGTGAGGAGGGCCACGGCCACGAGGCAGCTCACGGCGGGCGCGGTGAGGGCGAGGTTCAACGGCAGGACGGTGAGGCCCAGACCGCTGGCCGCGAACCCGCAGGCTCCCGTGGTGTAGAGCCAGCCGAAGCCCTCGGAGCGCCGGTGTTCCGGAATGGTGCTCTCGACCGCGTAGGAGCGGATCGCGTTCAGGGGAGCGGTGCACAGGCCCGCGACGATCACGACGGTGAGCAGGGCGGTCCAGCTGCCTGCCTGCCCCACCCCGACGGCCGCCACGGCCACCACCGCCAAAAGAGCTCCCGCCTGCGCCCCTGGGCCGCCGGGCAGCCGGTCCGTCATCACGGTGTAGGCGATGCCCGCGAGGGCGCTGCTGCCGGCGAGGACCGTGATGATCGCTCCGCCGCCGAAGGTACCGGATCCCAGGCTCTGAGCCAGCGGAAGAGCCGCCGTTTCGATGGCGCCAAGGGTGTGGCTGAACGCGACGCCCACCGCCACCCAGGCGATGAATCCCAGGTTCCACAGCGGTTCGCGCTGCTTCTCGGATGCCTCGTCCCCGCCCTGGTCACCCTCGGGCGGGTTCTTCGGGGCAGGGCGTGCCGCTGTACGGGAGAAGGCCAGCAGGAGGGCCAGTACGGCGCAGCCGCCGGCCATCGCCGTCACACCGCCCAGCCAGCCGAACAGTACGATCGCGGCGCCGGCGATCAGCGGGGCACCGACGACCAGCAGCTCCATCATGGTGGCGTTGACGGCGAGCGCGCGCTGCACCAGCCCTTCCGGAACGGCAGCGTTGAGGAGCGTGCGGGTGAGTCCGGTCAGGCCGCCGAGGCCGAGGCCGGCCAACGCGCACAGCAGGCACAGCAGGGGCAGCGGCGCGCCGAGGCCGGCGGCCACGGCGACCGAACCCAGTCCCAGTGCCGCCAGAGTGGCGGAGGCCACTTGGACGGTCCGGCCCGACGTACGGTCCGCGACCCTGCCGATGAGGCCGGAGGAGACGACGTCGGCAAGGATCAGCGAGGCCACCATGACGCCTCCGTCCTTCGCGGAACCGGTGGCCACGGAGGCGAGACCGGCGAAGGCGATGGCCGCCATCAGAGCGGGCCCGTTCACGAGCTGGACGATGAGGTTCCAGACCCAGTAGGGCCGGTGGGCGAGCAGCTTCCGGACGGGGTGGGCGGGGAGCGTTTCCTCCGGGGCCGGTGATCCGGTGGTCATCCTGTTCCCCGTTCGGCCGACATGTCCGCCCCGGCCGTCCTGCGCACCCGTGCCGCCAGTAGATCGAGGCCCGCCTCGAGCTCGTGCGGGGGTCCGCCGAATCCGACCCGGATGCGGTCCGGGTGGTCGAAACAGTCACCCGGTACGACGAGAACCCCCTCCTCCGCTTCCAGGGCGTCGCAGAACGCGGTCACGTCCGGCACTCCCACGAGACGGGGGAAGGCGGTCACGCCACCCAGAGGCGCCGGCAGGTCGGTCTGCCCGGGATGCCGTGCGGCCCAGTCAAGAAGCAACGCACGGTTGTCGAGGGCGAGTTTCCGGTGCGGGGTCAGTATCTTGTCGGCGTCCTCCAGCGTCACCGCTGCCAGGTGCTCGGACACTGGTGAGGTGCTGATGGTGAGGTAGTCGCGCAGCCGCACCATGTCGGGGATCAGCGGGCGCGGGGCGACGCACCAGCCGACGCGCAGGCCGGGAAGGCCGTAGGACTTGGAAAGAGTGGAGAAGGACAGCGCCCGTTCCAGCTGATCGGTCGGCTCGGGCAGGGGATCGGCCTCGTGGGTGAGTTCGGCGAAGGATCCGTCCCAGAGCAGGTGGCAACCGTGGCTGTCGACCAGTCGAAGGAGGTCGTCGTACTGCGCGCGGGAAAGGGTCGTGCCGGTCGGGTTGTGGGGGAAGTTGACCACCACGGCCCGAGTGCGAGGCGTGAGTACCGCCCGCAGCAGCTCCAGATCCGGAACGAAGCCGTCCTCGGAGCGGAGTTCCCAGGTCCGCAGGCGGGCGCCGAGCGCTTCGGCGATGGAGGAGAGGGACTGGTAGACAGGGCGCAGGGTGACGATTTCGTCCCCGGGCTGCACCAGGGCGGCGATGGCGAGGAACAGGCTCTCGCTCGCCCCGTGGGTCGCCATCACCTGGTCCGCACGCCCTGGCGCGTAACGAGCGGCGATGGCCTCCCGCAGTCGCTCACTGCCCGTCGAGGGACTGTCCCGGAACGGAATGGCATCCAGCTCCGTGCTGTCGATGCTCAGGATTCGGCGCAGTTCGCCGAGCGTACAGGGGGTCGAGCCCGAACTGGAGATGTCGTAGCGGGCGGAGAAGTAGCGGTCGCGCAGCCAGTTCTCGGGCAGGGCGGGTGCGATGTCGTGAAGGGTCACGTGTTCTCCCTCAGCCGATCACACGTGTGTCGGCGCCGGCGCGGTCAGGACGGGTGCGCCGCAGATCGGCGACGACGTTGACGCGCTTGAGCCAGCGGTCCTGCCTGTCGTAGCGCGGGCGGAAGGAACGCCGACCGTGCACCACGTTGGGGTTGTCGACGAACGCGACGTCACCCGGCTCCAGGACGAAGTCGTACAACTGCTCGTCGAGGCGGGTGATGATCCAGCGCAGCGCCTCGGACGCATCGGCATCACCGTCCCGGGCGACCGTGAAGTCCCGGTCGATGCGCAGCACCGGTGCATCCGGGCTGCCGCCGAGGACGGACAGGCGGTTGATGGCCGGTCAGGGCGGGGACGGATACGTCGGTCACGCTTCTGGTCATTGCTTTTCACCCCCGGCCTGCGAGAGCGTGAGCGGTGCAGGCCTTTTGTCGGTTGCGGTGGAGCAGTTCTCGGCGTTGTCGTGTCGGCGTCCGAGCGCGCCGAAAGGGAGGGCCGCTGAGCCCTACGGCGCGAGAGGCCCCTCGTCGAAGCGGCGTGCCGGCAGTGGGGCTCATCCACGACCAGGCGATCTCCCGCGGTCACCCGAGGGCACCGGCCGGCGCGGCGGGGTGTTCCCCCGCGAGCGGTACGGCGTCGGGTCGCAGCGGTCAGGATGGCCTCAGTGCCGCGGTCCGCGACGTACGGCCGACACTCAAGCTCGAGTGAGGTGAGCGGTGTGCGCTCTCGGGGCTCCGCCGACGACAGCTTCGCGGCTCAGGCACGTCAGAGCGGCCGCCTCTGGCGCGGACACGGATCCTGTACAACCCCCCTCAATAATGGAATTGAAATTCCGTATGTTGGAAATCTAGCGGCGGAGGGTGTGACGGTCAACCAGATTTCGAACAGTTGATGCAATACCCAAGTCGGAGCCCCGCGTCCCTGTGCGATCGGATGATGCCGACGGCCTTGTACTGAGACCCACTCAGATGCGCAGCCCCACTGGCCTGGACGTGCGCCCGGGAGGGAGAGCCGGGGTGCGGTTGGGGCGGAAGTCGAACGGGCCGCACCGTCCCCGACACCGTGGCTCGCCTCGGTCTCCGTCAACGGGCCGTCGCCGGGCGCGGCCGTGGAGAAGGCGGGCCCGCTTCCCGAGGAGTCCGTACGTGGCCTCGCCGCCGGACTGGCCACCGCATTGGCCGAGATTCACCGGGTGGGGCTGATCCACCACGACCTCAAGCCCGAGAACGTCCTGCTCGCCGAGGACGGCGTACGTGTCATCGACTTCGGCATCGCGCGCGTCGCCGAGGGTACGGAGGCGACTGAACTGACGCAGACCGGCTGGGTGGTCGGCTCACCCGCGTTCATGTCACCGGAACAGGCCGAAGGCCGCGAACTGACCCCGGCCGGCGACGTGTTCTCGCTCGGCACGGTCCTGGTGATGGCCGCGACGGGCGAGAGCCCCTTCGCGGCTACGTCGATGGCGGGAACCCTCTACAACGTCGTGCACCTCGAACCCGATCTGTCCGCCCTTCCGCCAGGGCTCCGCATGGTCGTCAGGCCGTGCCTGGCCAAGGACCCGGCGGCCCGTCCCACTCCGGAGCAGCTCCTCACACTTCTCGGACCGGTCACACCCGCCGACCGACCGTGGCCGCACGCCGTGCACCGGACGATCACCGCCCAGCGGGCCGGCATCGACCGACTGCTCGGTGACACGGAACGAACGCTTGTGCCTGACCTGGCCCCCGACCTTCCCGCCGACGGGGGAACGACCGCGCCGAGCCGGACGCCCGCCCCCACGGCACCCCTGCCCCGGCCCCGTCGGCTCCCCGGGCGGGCATCGCCGTACTGGGGTCGGCCGAGGTATCTTCCCGGGCCCGGGATGTGCTGGAGCAGTGCATGCGATTGGAAAGGCTGGCACTGCGCCGGGCTGTGCTGCGGTCGGCGGTCGACGCGCTGGAGCGTCATTGGTGCCCGCGTAATCCAGAAGTCTGCGAGGATCCACACCATAACGCCGCCTTCGTCGCCTGGGACCTTCTGACCGGTTGGGGACGCCTTGAGGACGAGGACCGGTGGGAGAAGCGCGACTTTCTGGAGTGGGTGTTGGAGGAGAGCCGTGCCCTCACGGCGGACGAGGTGGCCCAGGTCCTTCAGGTGTCCGACTCCGTGGTGCACTGGGACGAGCTGATAGGCGGCCTGGTGCGCGATCCGCTGCTCGAAAGGTTTCATGCCGTACGAGACGAGTTCGCCGCCGCGACACACGGATCACTGACCACCACGGCCAGCTGGTGACCTGAGTCGGAGCCTGCCTGCTGGATCACCCCACGGGTTCGCCTCTGCCCCAGCCGATCATCCTCCCGGCAAGAGAGGGACCGTGTCGATCGAACGTTGTGCCCAGCGAAGGATCTCTGACGCAGGTCACTGATGGCTTGTCACCGGCTCCCCTTTCACAGCACGGGCGGCACCGAGATCTCGGGCGGGTTGTGCGCGCTCGGTGAGCAGGTGCCGGAAGCTTGCCAGGGCATAGCCTTCGTCGGTTCGGGCGGCGGGGCCGGGGATGCGGGCGACGTCCGCGAGAAGCTGCTGGGGCTGGGACTGCCAGCCGGCGGTCAGTACGCGCAGGCCCAGGTATTCGGCGCGCCGGTGCAGGTCGAGGAGGAGCAGCAGCCCGTCCAGGTCCATGCCGGCCACGCTGTGCAGGTCGATCAGCAGTACTCGCTCGCCGGTCACCCGCTGGCCCGGGCGATGGTCGCCGGATCCTCCGACGCCCACCCGCTTCCGGGCCGTATCGAGCGGGCACTGCACCGTGCGGTAGAGGCGGCTCGGCAGTCAGCCACGGAACCGGTCAGCCGGTGGCCGCGGCTGCTGCCGTCCCGGCCGGACGCCGCGGAGGCCCTGGCCCGGTTCTCCGAGCGGGATCCTCAGCGGTGCAGGTCGGTTCCGGGAGGTGTCGGGGCGGGCTTCCAAGGGCCGGTGATGCGATCGTTATCCGGATCCGAGGCTCCTGAGCGAACAGGTTCGTGCCGGAAGGGGGATCGCCCATGTGGGTTCCCGCGAGGGGCTGGTGACGCCGTCAGGGGAAGGTGACGAGGATGAACTGGCTGATCACCTTCGCGGGCGCGGTCCTCGTGTCGGTCGTCCTGCGGGACGTGTTCCACACCCTGTGGCACCCCACGCGCCACGGCGGCCTCAGTCGCCTGGTCATGACGGCGCTCTGGCGGCTGTCATCCCGCCGGCCGCTGCGTCGCGGGCCCTCAGGGCTGGCGGGCCCCGTCGCGATGGTGGTCGTCGTCGCCGTGTGGGCCCTCACCGCGGTCGTGGGATGGGCTCTCGTCTACTGGCCCCACATGCCGCGGGCCTTCACCTACGCCTCCGGTCTGCGCCCCGCCGAGCACGCGGACTTTCCGGACGCCCTGTACGTATCCCTGGTCCACATCTCCACCCTCGGCCTCGGTGACATCGCGCCCGCCGAGGGATGGCTCCGCATCCTCGCCCCCGTGGAGGCCATCGTCGGCTTCGCCCTGTTCAGCGCCACGGTGGCCTGGACCCTCGGCATCTACCCCGCCCTCGCCCGGCGCCGTGCCCTCGCCTTGCGGATCTCGCACCTCGCCCGTACCCGTCCTTCGACGGAGCAGATCGACGCCGACGCGGGCGCGGCCATCCTCGACGGCCTGGCCCGGGCCGTCTCCGTGGTGTCCGTCGACTTCCAGCAGTACGCCGAGTCGTACTATTTCCACGACGGGGACGACCGCACCTCCCTCGCCCGCCAGATCACCTGGGCCCTGAACCTGGCGGACCAGGCGGCGGGTGCCCGTCACCCGGACGTCCGGCTCTCCGCCGCGGTGCTGCGGGCGGCGCTGGACGACCTGGCGGCCATCCTCGACGAACGCTTCCTGCATGCCGGAGGCACGGCGCGCGAGGTCTTCGCGGCCTTCGCGGGCGATCACGGCCGCCACGCCGGGGGCGGCGCCTGACCCGCGCGGCTCCACGACTCCGGGACGGACGGGGCGAGAGCCGACCGGAACACGGCCCCCTGCGCCCCCCGAACACGTCCGCTGCCCCTGTCCCGAGGGCCCCGGTCCCTGCCCCGGACGAGGGCGCCCGCTCCCTGGTCGACTCCGTGCTGGGCCCGCGACGAGACCGGGCGCCTCCTCGTACCGCAGCCCCCACCCCACCGCCGGTCTGTCTGCAGCAGATGACCGACCACACTCAACACCGCCTCGGCGCGGGGAACGCCGGACGGCTGGAAGGCCTTCGGTGTTGCCGGTCCGGGACGGCACCCGGGGGGCTCTCCCTATAGCGCGAGCTGGGTGAGCCCGCTGGCGGACTTCGCAGGGCTGAGGCGGGAGAAGTATTCCGTCCCGATGATTCTGTTCCGGGCCGGCTCGGGAAGGCGGGAGAGGAGGGCGGGGAGCGGGCGTTGCTTCACGACCTCGCTGCGGTGCGCGAGGATCGCCCGCCACTTCCTGTCGAGCCAGGGTCGGACGTCGACCGTCACGGTGATCATCTCGTCCGGCACGCTGAGGACCGACTTGTCCGCTCCGGCGAGCAGAGGACCGAGGTCGTCCAGGGCGGAGTGAGGGTGGGTGGCGGTGTAGAGAGCCGCGGGCTGCCAGGGTTCCCCGGCGTCGGGGTAGAGGTGCTCCAGCCCGGCGGCCGTGAACGCCAGGGTGGTGACGCGGTGGGTGTGCCGGTGGTCGGGGTGGCCGGTGAGCTGGCCGTAGGCGTCGTGGGTGACCACGATCTCGGGCCGGAACTGTCTGATGTGCCGCACGAGTTCACTGATCACCTCGTCGATCGGTGCGTCGCACAGGCGTGGGCGGCCCGGAGCGGACTGGGGGATGCGGTGGTCGGCGTACCCGAGCATGCGGGGTACGCCGGCGCCGAGGGCCGCCGTGGCGTCCGCGAGTTCCGCGGCACGGTGGCTGTCGGGGGCCCAGGTGGTGGTGACGACGGTCGTCCGGGCACCGGAGCCGGCGTGCGCGGCGAGGACTCCGCCGGCGACGAGGGCTTCGTCGTCGGGGTGGGCGAAGACGCCGAGCAGACTGGGCAGCGGCACGGTGGCCTCCTGGTGGGTCAAGGTAGGCGGTGGTCAGGGGACGGATGTGGGGGAGGGAGGGCGGCCTCGGGACCTCGGTGGTGAGCGCGGGACCGTTGGCCCGGGCCGCAGTTGAGCCGGGGACGAGGAAGCGCCTGCTCGGCCGGCAGTGAGAGGGGACGGGTGTGACGGGGCGGGGCCGGTCAGCGGTCCTGGGAGAGTTCCAGCAGTTCGGCGAAGGTTCCGCCGGCGTGGACGAGGTCGTCGTACCGGCCCTGTTCCGTGATCCGGCCGTCCTCCATCACGATGATGTGGTCAGCGATCTTGGTGTTCTCCAGGCGGTGGGTGACCACGATCGTGATGCGGTCGGCGGCGATGGCCTTGATCCGCTCGAAGATCTGGTGCTCGCCCCGGGGGTCCATCTGCGAGGTGGGCTCGTCGAGGATCAGCAGGTCCGGTTGCCTGTAGAGGGCCCTCGAACAGGCGATGCGCTGCCACTGCCCGCCGGAGAGTTCCGAGCCGCCGAACACGTCGCGGGCCAGGAGGGTGTCCAGGCCCGCGGGCAGGTCCTCGACGGCCTCACGCAGGCCGACCGCGTCGACGGCCTCCCATACGGAGGCGTCGTCGTGGGTACGGGGCTGGCCGAGGGTGACGTTCTCGCGGACCCGCAGCGGCCACTGGGCGAAGATCTGCGGCACCAGGCCGGTGTTCGCCCACACCGTGGCGGGGTCCACCTCGGCCAGGTCGGTGCCGTTCCACGTGACCTTGCCCTTGTCGGGCAGGTAGATCCCGGTCAGCAGCCGGGTGAGGGTGGACTTGCCCGACCCGTTCGCGCCGACGATCGCGAGGATCTGTCCGCGCCGCAGGGCGAGCGAGACACCGTCCACGGCGGGCTTGTCCTTACCCGGGTACTGGTAGACGACTTCCTCGAGCCGGATCTCCTCGGTCGGCGCGGCGTGCGCGCGCGGGCCGCGCTGGGGGGCGCGGGCGGCGGCGTCGTCGAGGAAGGCCTGCATGTCACCGAGGTACAGGCTGGTGTGGAAGACCGCGGCACCGTTGACGACCACTTGGGAGAGCGCGGCGAGCGTGGTCTGCACGGCGATGACCGCCGTCGCCGCGACCGCGAGCTCGACCCGTCCGGACACCGCCAGCCACGCCAGCGCGCCCCAGGTCGCGACGAGGAACACGCCGCCGGCCAGCGCGGAGAGCAAGGCGATCCGCAGGGTCCGCGGGGCGGCGGCCAGGGTGCGCCGGTCACACCGGTCGGACAGGGCCCGGTACCAGTGGATGAGGTAGTCGGTCATCGAGTTGGCGCGGACCTCGTCGCCGTACTTCGAGGTGGTCGCCCACCAGCGCATCATGCCGCGCACGTTGCGGTCGGCGACGTTCGCGTAATGGATCTCGTAGTCGACCCGGGCGGTCAGGATCGCGCCGACACCGGCCGGCAGCACCGCGAGCAGCAACGGCGGCAGCATCCACGGGTTCAGCACCGACAGCACGCCGCCGGCGGTGACCATGCGGATCAGCGCGGACAGGAACCGCTGGGCGTCGGTGACCATGACGTGCGTGCGGATCACCCCCATCTCGGCCGCCTCGTGCCGGTCCGAGAAGCCGTCCTCCGCGTACGCCGAGGCCTCCACCCGGCACACCGCCTCGACCAGCGCGGAGTCCGTCTCCGACGTCAGCCGCGGAGTGATCCGCCGCTCGGCGTACGTGGCGACCGCGCCTGCCGTACGCACCAGCGCCGCGGCGAGCGCCACCACCAGCAGTGCCGGCAGGGCACCGCGCAGCCGCTCCCCGGCGGTGCCGTCCCCGAGGACCGGCGCCATGGCCCGGGCCGTGGCCGCGAGCACCACGGCGGCGGAGACGCCCGTGACCAGCTGGCAGGCGAGCAGGAGCTGCACGGCCCGCCGGTCGGTCCGCCACGACAGCCGCGCGATGCGGCCCAGGACGGCCGGGATCTGCGCGCACATCCGCCGGAAGGAGACTTCGGCGAGGGGGTTGACGGAGTACTGCCCGCTGTAGGTGATCTCCGCGGGCGGCGGTGGCGGGGGCGGCGGGGGGAGGGGTGGGGTGGGCTGGTGTTCGTTCGTGGCAGCCGATGTCAACGTGGTCCCCCTGGCGTTCGTCCGGTGTGGTCGTGAGGCTTAACGACCACGCCGGGATATCGAACTGGTGTGTTTCAGTCGCTGCGGATTTCCCGGGACGGAGCGCGTGTCGGCGTGTGGTGGATGCACCGACCCCTCTGCCGCAACGGGCGTGCGGAGCAGCGTGGTTGGCCGAAACGCCGAGGCCGCCGTGCGCGGTCCGCCGAGACGGCGGGACCGGTGCGGCCATGCCGTCGCGGGGGTGGTGGGCCGGTCCCCGATCCGCTCCCCGGGTGCCCGCTCGTTCGACCCGGGCCTCCCCTTCAGGGGTACGACGGACGGTGACACCACGTGCGTCGTCGGGCCGGTCTCCGCGTCAACCGGCGCAGGGGGTCGCCAGGCGTGGGGGAGCGGGCGGCGGCGCACGCGGCCGCCCCGGCTGTCGGGGCACGTTGAACGTGGTCGCGCGGCCCCCTCGCCCGCCACCGCCAGGCGGACGGCAGCCTTGCCGTCCGCCTGGATCACCGAGCCGCAGCTCTCGTCGGGGCGCCGACGGTGACGGTGGTCGGCCCCGTTCCGCCCGTCAGGGTGCGTCGACGAGGATCCGGCCGTCGGCGGGCACGCCCGCCGTGAGGCCGCTCGCGTACGCGGACTGCACGCGGGACCGCTCCGTGGCGTCCGGTACGGCGTTGGTGCAGGCCGTCCCGGCGCTGGATCCGGACATCAGCTGGGTGCACGGTCCCGGCTTGGTGTCCGGGAGGCCCAGGCTGTGGCCCAGTTCGTGCGCCGTGATGCGCGTCTTGTCGTACCCCTGGCTCACGGCCTGCGCGCCGAGTTCGACCCGCACCTGCCGCCCCGGGCGGACCGGTCCCAGGGTGGCCTGCGGCCAGCCGGTGGTGGCCACGATGACGATCTCGGCCCGGACGCCCGGCGCGGCCTTCACCAGCCGCACGTTGCTGACGTTCGCGTTCCAGGACGCGACCCCGGCCGCGACGGCGGTTTCCCAGCCGCCGGCGCGGCTGTCGTCGTAACGAAGCGTCACTGCCGCCGCGACGGCATCGGCCGGCGCGGGCGTGGGTGCCGCGGCCGCGGCGGTCGCCGCGGTGAGGACGAGCGCCGCCGCGGCGGTGCCGACTTTCGCACAGGTGCCCAGGAACATGGTCGTGCTCCTTCAGGTGGGGGGGCGGGTCCGGCCCCTGCGGCGGAGCCGGGGTGTCGGAGGCGCCGCCGCCCGTCAAGGGTCCGGACGTTCGGACAGCCGCTCCTCCGGAGCTCTAAGAAGGTAGCCCCGCACCCGCTTGACTGGTCATGCACCTGCCAGCCATTTACGTGTGGCGCTCCGGCCGGTGCCCGGTCAGCGGGCAGTGCACCCGAGGGAGTGCAGACGGACTGGGACCACCGTCGCGTCCCCAGGCGGACGGGGAACTCCGAGCTGGGCCGGCAGCACTTCTCCCGGCCGCACGGCACCACGAGCTGCCGGCTCGTCAACGCCGCCCTCAACGGCAGGCCCGGCAAGCCGTCCGACCGGCGGCGCGACCTCGAGTACTGGGGATCCGCCCTCAGGAACGGCCGTCAGGTCGACTTCGTGGTCAAGGTCCGCTACGCCGGGACCACGGCCGACGGCAGGTGCGAAGCGCCCGGGGCGAAGGGGAAGGCCGGCGTTGTCACGGCCTACTGCCGCGGGATGCGGACATGCCCGTCATGGGTGAACTGACCTGCTCCGAGGGCTGCCTCGTCCGCGCGCAGCACGCCGTTTCCGCGGCCCGGCAAACTCCTCCTGGACGGCAGCGCTCTGGTGGAAGGCGGGGGGCCGGTCCTGCCCGTGTGACCGTGCTCCGGAACCCGAGGGGCCGCGGGGCTTCTACTTCGAGCGCCCCGGCGAACCGAGGCTCTACCCGTGACCGACCGGCCGGGATGAGGCTCCTCGCCCCCGGGCGAGCCGTGCCTCTCCTCGTACCGGTCCGGCGGGTCCTCCTCGCACGCGCGGTGCGGTGGCGTCACGGCGCGGCCACCTGGTCGGCAGGCGCCCGCTCCCCTGCGACGCCGAGCTGCCGCACGTGACCGTGACAGTCCGGCTCGAGTGTCACTGGCGCCGGGCCGCGACACCCCGGTGAGTCTGGAAGGGTTGGCACGGCGCACCACCTGCGCCCGAACGCGTACCACCTCCGTCGACCGGGAGAGAAGCATGACCATCAAGGACATCGGGCCCGAACCCCAGAGTTTCGACCTCGAGCAGGCGACGCTGGAGAACAGCGACTACCGCTCGGTCGCCTGGTCCGGGAAGTACCTCCAGCTGACCCTCATGTCGATCCCCGTGGGTGAGGACATCGGCCTGGAGGCGCACCCGGAGACCGACCAGTTCCTCCGCCTCGACGCCGGCCGGGGCCGCGTCCAGATGGGCCCCGCGAAGGACCGGCTCGACTTCGACCGGGAGGTCGAGGACGGCTGGGCCGTCTTCGTACCCGCCGGCACCTGGCACAACGTCACCAACACCGGCGACGAGCCCATGCGGCTGTACGCCGTGTACGCGCCGGTCCACCACGCGGCGGGCAACGTCCACGCGACGGCCGCCGACGCGGAGCGCGACGAGGACTCGGGCAACGACGAACCCCCGGTCTGGTCCGTCCAGCCCGGCCGGCAGCCGTCGGACGAGCACGCCTGACCGCCGGCGGGGGACCGGGAGAACGAACCCTGGAAAAGTATGTTTTCGCTTCCCCGGTGGTACGGGCGGGACGTGTGAGGCCGGATGTCCTCGAAAGGGGCGGCGGGCGGAACCGTTCAGGGGCGCGCGGGGTCACGTGAGCGCCGTGGGCGCACGGCGAGCGAAGCGGAAGCGCCCTGTGATGATCTGCTCGTCCTACGTAGCGTGGTGAAAGCGGAATGACCGATCTCCGGATCGGGAACCGCCGCATGCGCATGCAGACCGCACGTCCCCCAGCGAAAAGGAGTTCGACCATGACGTATGAGCGCCCCACCCTCACCAAGGCCGGCAGCTTCCGCAAGGTGACCGGGATCAAGAACACGGGGCCCAAGGACGTCCTCGGCGGCAAGCAGCTCCTCTGACATGAGGGCCCGGCCCCGCCGCCGAACAGGCGGCGGCGGCCGGGCCGGCGGGGGGCGGCCCCCAGCCGCCCCCGCCCCCGCCCACCAGGCCACCTGCCTCCCGGCCCCCGCTTCCCGCACACCGCCGACCGAAGGCCGCAGTCGTGGAAGACTCCCTGTCACTCCAGACCCTGCCCACCTGGTTCGCCGTCCTGCCCGACACCGACGCGGCCGCCGCCGTCGCCGCCCGCGCGCTCGCCCACGCCGACCAGGCCCTGCGCCACCCCTCCGGACGCCCCTGGCTCGTGGGGCGCTGGACACCGTCCAGCATGGTGGTGGGCGCGTGCGGAGGAACCCGCGTCGCCGTGCTCGGCGAACACTCCGTCACCGCCGAAGCGGCCCGGCGCGCCGCCACGGCCGTCGAAGGCACGTCCCTGTCGGCGCTCGACCGCGTCAGCGCCACCTGGGCCGGCAGCCTCCACCTCGTGGCCGGCAGCGGCCGACGGGTCCGGGTCCAGGGCGGCGCCGTCGGCATCAGGCGGGTGTTCTTCACCGATGCCGCCCTCCCGGCGGCCGGCGGCGTCAGCCTGGCCTCCGACCGGGCGGACGTACTCGCCGAACTCGTCGGCGCCCCGCTCGACGAACGCAGGCTCGCTCTCGAACTGCTCACCCTGGGCGTGCCGCACCCGCTGTCGGGCTCCCCGATGTGGAAGGGGGTACACGCCCAGCCCGGCGGCCACTACCTGACGCTCGACGCCGACGGCCGGGCGCGGCAGACCCGCTGGTGGGCGCCGCCCGAGCCCCACCTGTCCCTGGCCGAAGGCGCCGTGCGCTTCCGGGAGGCGCTGACCGCCGCCGTCGCCACGCGCACGCGCGGGCGCGAGCGGGTGACGGCGGACCTGGGCGGCCTCGACTCCACCGCCGTGTGCTGCGCCGCCGCCCGCGGGGACGCCAAGGTCGCGGCGTACACCGCCGCCATCCACGACGAACTCGGTGACGACGTGTACTGGGCGCGCCGCACCACCCAGGGCCTGGGAACGGTCGAGCACCACGTCGTCCCCGCGGCCGAACTGGCCATGACCTTCGACGGGATCGACGCGCTCGACGACCTCCTGGACACCCCCAGCATCCTCACGGTCGACCGCAACCGACGCATGCACATCGTCGCGCTGGCGGCAGCCGGCGGATCGACCCTGCACCTGACCGGCCTGGGGGGCGACGAACTCCTCGCCGGAGCACCCGCCCGCCTCCACGCGCTGGTGGGTACGCACCCCCTCACCGCCCTGCGCGACCTGCGCGGATACACCGCGAAGTACCAGTGGTCCCGATGGCGCGTGCTGCGCCAGCTGCTGGACCGCCGTTCCTACCGCGCCTGGCTCGCCAGGGTCGCCCGTGACCTGGACGCACCCCCGGCCCCGGCGGACGAACCGCTGCTGGACTGGTCGGCGCCGCCCCGCATGCCGGGCTGGGCCACGCCCGAGGCCGTGGACGCGGTGCGCGAACTGCTCCGCAGCCACCTCCCGGACGCCGAGCCCCGTGGCCGCGGGCACGGTGAGCACCGGGAGATGGCCGCGATGGACGGCATCTCCCAGTGGACCCGGCACATCGGCCAGATGGCCGCCCCGCTGGGCATCACGGTCGCGGCCCCCTACTACGACGACCGGGTGATCGAGGCGGCCCTCGCCGTCCGGCCGCAGGAGCGGATCACTCCGTGGCGGTACAAGCCGCTGATCGTCGAGGCCATGCGCGGCATCGTCCCCGAGGCCAGCCGCACCCGCGGCACCAAGGCCAACGCCACCTTCGAGGAGGAGGCGGGACTGCGCCGCCACCGCGCCCGGCTGCTCGCCCTGTGCGAGGAGTCGCGCCTCGCCCGGCTGGGTCTCGTCGACGCGGCGGCGCTGCGCGAGTGGTGCAGCCGCGCCCTGTCGGCCGAGAGCGAGAGCTACCTGCTGCACCCGACGGTGGCCTGCGAAGTATGGCTGCGCTCCCGGGAGATGACGCCGTCCCCGAGGCCGCGCCCCCTGACCCGACCGGAAAGGTGATCCGATGTGCACGCTGAAGCCCGGGATCCTGCTGACCGAGACCGAGTACGGCATGGCCCTGCTCGACCAGAAGAGCGCCGCGTACTGGACCCTCAACCCCACGGCGGCCCTCGTGCTCCGCGAACTCCTGGACGGCCACGGCGCCGAACGGGCGGCGGCGGCCCTCGTCGAACGGTACGAGGGAGTGGACACCGACGTGGCCGCACAGGACGTCATGAGCATCGTCGAGGAGTTCCGTTCCGCAGGGCTCATCACGCCGTAGCCGGCCACGGCCGCCGGACCGGGCCCACGGCACAGCTCAGCACAGCGCACCACACCACCGGCCGCCGGCCGCCCCGCCGAAGGGACACGCACCGATGTCGACCCCGGAAGCCGTTCCCTACCACCCCCGCTCCGTCCCCCTGGGCCGCCGCCTCGGGGCGCGCGTCGTGATCGGCTGCGCCCACGTGCTGGCCACCCTTCCGCCCGCGCGGATCCGGGCCGTGCTGGCCCTGCTGCGCCGCGGGTCCCGGCCCGCCACGCTGGCCGAGGCGGAAGCGGCCCGGGAGACGGTGCTCGCCGTGAGCCTGGCCGCGGGCGGACACAAGGGCTGCCTGCCCCGGTCCCTGGCTACCGTGCTGCTGTGCCGCTGCCGCGGCCAGTGGCCCACCTGGTGCGTGGGGGTGCGCACCCGCCCGCCGTTCGCCGCGCACGCCTGGGTGGAAGCCGAGGGCGAAGCGGTCGGCGAGGGCACGCCGGCCGGATACTTCCAGCGCTTCTTCGCGGTGGAGTGACCCGTGCCCCCCGCGACGCGCGCCCTCATCGGGCACCTCCGGCCCCAGCGCGGCCCCATGGGCGCGGGTGTCCTGCTGGGGCTGATGGGCAGCGCGATGGGCCTGGCCCAGCCCCTGGCGGCCAAGCAGGTGATGGACGACATGGGCCGGGGAGCACCGGCGTACGGCCCCGTGATCGCCCTGAGCGCGCTGGTGGCGGCGGGGGGAATCCTCGCCGGCCTCGGGCACTACGTACTGGACCGGTCCGCGGAGTCCGTCGTCCGCACCGCCCGGCTCCGCCTGACGGACCGTCTGCTGGCCCTGCGGGTCCCGGTGGTGGAGCGCACCGAACCGGGGGACCTGATCTCCCGCGTCACCTCCGACACGGCGCTCCTGCGGCAGAGCGCCCCGCGGGCGGTGTCGGCGGCGGTCACCGGCACGTTGATCACCCTCGCGACGGTGGTGATGATGGGCCTGCTCGACCCCGTGCTGCTCGGGGTCACCCTCGGCGTGATCGCGTTCGTCGGCGTCGTCGTCGCCGTCGTGTCCCCGCGGATCGGCCGGGCGACCCGGCACACGCAGGAGGCGGTCGGCCGCATGGGCGCCGCGCTGGAACGGGCCCTGGGCGCCTTCCGCACCATCAAGGCGTCGGGTGCCGAACAGCAGGAGGCGCGAGCGCTGTACCGGGCGGCCGAGCACGCCCGGCGCACCGGTGTCCGCGCCGCCGCCTGGGAAGCGGTGTCCGCGACCCTCTCGGCCGTCGTGGTGCAGGTCTGCTTCCTGGTCGTGCTGGGGGTGGGGGGCGCCCGCGTCACCTCCGGAGCCATCGGGGTCTCCACCCTGGTCGCGTTCCTCCTCTACCTGTTCGCGCTGGCTCCCCGGATCGGCCAACTGGTGGAAGGCGTCGTCCAGTTCCAGATCGGTTCGGCCGCCGCCGCCCGGATCCTGGAGGTCGAGCGCATGGAGGTGGAGAGCCTGGAGGCCGCGAGCCCGGAGGCGTCCCGGGGCGCGGACGGCGCGATGGGAGGGGGTGCGAGCCGGTCGCACGGCGATCCGCTGCCCGCCCGCGTGGCCTTCCGCGAGGTCCGCTTCGCCTACCGCCCCGGGCTGCCCCCGGTGCACCGGCGTGTCTCCTTCACCGTTCCCGGCGGAGGCCTGACCGCGTTCGTCGGCCCCTCCGGCACGGGCAAGACCACGGTCTTCTCCCTGATAGAACGCTTCTACGAGCCGGACGGCGGGCACGTACTGCTGGACGGGAAGGACGTGCGGCAGTGGCCCCTGGCGGAACTGCGCTCCGCCATCGGATACGTGGAGCAGGACGCGCCCGTCCTCGCCGGCACCCTGCGCGAGAACCTGACGCTGGGCGCGGTCGACGCCACGGAGGAGGAACTCCGCCACGCCCTGCGCCTCGTCCGCCTCGACGGGGTGACGGACCGCCTGCCCCACGGCCTCGACACCGACGTCGGCCACCGCGGCAGCAGGCTCTCGGGCGGAGAGCGCCAGCGCGTCGCGATCGCCAGGGCCCTGCTGCGCCGCCCGAGGCTGCTGCTGCTCGACGAAGCCACTTCGCAGCTCGACGCGGCCAACGAGGCGGCGCTGCGCGACACCATCACCGACGTCGCCGGCCGCATCACCGTCCTCGTCGTCGCCCACCGCCTGTCCACGGTCACCACGGCCGACCGCATCGTCGTGATGGAGGCGGGCCGCGTACGGGCGGTGGGCACCCACGCCGAACTCCTCACCGGGGACGCCCTCTACCGGGAACTGGCCACCACGCAGCTGCTGAACGGCCGGTGAGCGCCGGCAGCGACAGAGTGCCGGCCGTCCCCGGCGGCCCGTCGACCGCCAAGTTCCGGAAGGGGCGGCCTAGATGTAGCCCTCGCGCAGTGCGTAGGCCACCGCGTGGGCCCGGTTGCGCAAGTGGAGGCGGGTCGTCACGGTGTGGAGCACGTTCTTGACCGTCCGCTCCGAGTAGGCCAGCTTGGCCGCGATCTCTCCGGTGTCCAGGCCGTCCGCCACCAGTCGCAGGACGTCCGCTTCCCGCGGCACCATCCCCATCGTGGCCGGAGCCGAGCCCGCTGCGCCGGGCGCGCTGTTGCGCAGACGTCCCATGTGGGCGATGAGCTTGCCCAGGAGATCGGCGGGGAAGTCGCCGTCTCCCCGTTCCGCGGCGAGGACGGCTTGGAGCAGGCGCGCGCCGTTGGCCTCGCGTCGCCAGAGGATCGACGTGACGCCGCAGGCGACCACGTCGAACAGCTCCGCTTCCCTGAGCCGGTCCACGACCAGGACGACCCGGACGGCTTCGGCGCGGACGAGCCGGCGCACGTTCGACAGGACGGCCTCGTCCACCGAGTCGGCGAGCAGCAGCGCGACCTGGCCGGGCTCGTGCCGCGCGTCGTCCGTGAGCGCTATCTCCGGGTACGGACGGAGCTCGCTCACGACTCCGGCCCGGGAAATCGGGTCCGGGGCGTGAATGACAACCGGGACCCGACGAAACGTGCTGACTCCGTCGACGCACTGCATCACAGTTCATGTCTCCTTGTTCTCGTGGCGGACCCGAATGAAGGGACCCGTGCGAGCGGGCCGGCTATCGAGTGGGCCGCAGCGCCATTGGCTTTCACTCTCCTGGACGGGGTCGTGGTGTGACCATCGTGGGCGCCCACGAGATCGAAACCACGAGGACTTTAAGTGTCTTTGATACAGGTGGTGTTAGCGTGCCGAACGGACCGCGGCAGCGCCCCTGCCTGCGGGTTGTGTCCGCTCCGGTGGTCCGGCGGCCGCGGCACGGGCGTCCCGTGCCGTAGGCGGCCGTCGCCGGGGCGACGTGCATTCGGGAAGTGTTTTTCCGAGGCCGAGAACCTTTGTTTCGTTATCAACCATTGGCGCATTTTCTTTGTCCGAAGAGTGGAGAACAATTGCTCTCGCAGTCGCCCGGGAATGTGTGGAAGGCGGCGTTGTGGCCCTCGGGGCGGACCCGGCCCGCCCTCGGGCGGCGGGCGGCCGGCCGCGGCCCCGGGGCAGGGCTCCCCGCGCGGCCGGGCGACGGCATACGCGTGCATGAGGGACATGTCCGAATGAGACGGAGATCGCAGGTATGCCGGGAGAGGCCTGAAATCGCCGTACCCTGCTATCGCGTCTGGTGAAGTGGTACACAATGGCCTCTCCTCTCTGTGCAGCGCACCTTGATGTCCAGGAGCCCCCCGTATGATCGCCAGTTCGTCCCGTGCGCCCGCCCCCGCTCAGCCCGGCGCGTTGTGGGAGCGGGCGCAGCCGCTGCGGGGGGCCAGGGCGGGGGCCGAGCGGGCACGGTCGGGCGCCGGTGAACTCCTGGTGTTCCGGGGGGCCACCGGAACCGGCCGCACCGCCCTGCTGGAGGAACTCTCCAGGGGGGAGGCGCTGCGGGGGACGACGGTACTGAGCGCACGATGCTCCGATCAGGAATCGGACGCCGACTTCGGCGCGGTCCTCCAGCTCTTCGACGACCTCCTCCACACGAGGTCGGTCGTGCCGCCGGCGGCGGGAGGCGCTCAGTGGGACGGCTCGCTGTACGGGGCGGATCTGCCGTCCCGGCTGTGGAGCCTGCTCCGTGCGAAGGCGGCGGAAGGTCCCGTCCTGCTCGCCGTGGACGACATCCACCTGGCCGACGAGCCGTCGCGCCGCTGGCTCGCCCAAGTGGCCCGGCGGCTGGACAAACTGCCGGTCCTGCTGGCGGTGACCGAACGCTGGCAGTACGACCTCGTCCCGCCCAAGCCCGCCTTCGCCGACCCCGCCGGCAGACCGGCGCACGGACAGTGGACGTTGCGGCCCCTGGGCCCGGCGGCCGCCACCGGTGTGGTCCGCGCCGCGCTGGGCGACCACGTACCGCCGGCCCTGGCCGAGGACTGCGTCCAGGCCTGCGCCGGCAACCCCATGCTGCTGCACGCGCTGCTCACCGACCTGACGGAGATCACCGGCGGCGGGCCGCTCCCGCCCCGGCTCCCGGAGAGCTGCGCCGAACTCCATCACGGCGCCTTCGCCGGCGCGGTGTCCCGCTGGCTGCGCAGCGCGGGCGCCGAGACGGCGGCCGCCACCCGGGCGTTCGCCGAACTCCAGGACGTGGAGGACGCCCTCGCGCTCCTGCCCCAGGTGGCCGGATCGGACCCGGCCCGGCTCTGCGGATGGACCGGGGACCTCATCCGGCAAGGTCTCCTGCGGGCCACCGCGACGGAGGGCCGTCCGGTGTTCGCCCACCCGCTGCTGCGCGAGGCGATACGGGACTCCCAGCACCGGGACCACCGGACGCACCTGCGCCGTCGCACCGCCGAACTGCTGCACCACCGGGGTGACCCGGAGGACACGGTGGCGCGCCATCTGCTGCCGATCGCGGCCGTGGGCGAGCCGTGGGCCGCCGACGTGCTGCTCACCGCCGCCACCCGGGCGGTCCGAGGCGCGCGGATCGACGACGCCATCGCCCTCCTGCGGCGGGCGCTCGAGGAGCCACTGCCCGTCCGCCGCCGGGTCGAGGCCCTCTCCGAACTCGGCTGTCTGGAGATGCAGGGCGAACGCTCCTCCGGGGTGCGCCACCTCGCCGAGGCGCTGCGCCTGGAGCGGAACGTCGGGGGAAAGGTCCACGCCGCCACCGCGCTGAGCGCCGCCCTGGTGGCCCGGGGCGAGGTCCGCCTCGCCCTCACCGTGCTCGAGGACCTCGCCGAGGAGGCCGACTCCACGGGCCTGGCGGACGCGCTCCAGGCGGCGACAGCCCTGGTCTCCTCGCACGAGGGCAGCAGCTGGCTCCAGGTGGTGGCCGAACTCAAACGGATCGAGGAGCAGTCGCCCGGCACGATGGCCCCCACCGCTCGTGCGCTGCTCACCGAATACGAGGCGACCGCGGGACACCTGTCGGCGGCCGAAGTCATGGAACGGGTCCGGTCGCTGACGGCCCAGGTGCTGGATCCGCTGATCGAGCCGTACCTCCTCGCGTCCACCGCCTCGTTGGCGCAGTGGGCCGACGAACTCCCCGAGGCCGGCCGGCTGGTGGCACGCGGACTCGCCGACGACCGGATGCCGAAGCTGCACCCCGGACGGCAGAGCCTGCTGAGCGTCCAGGCCGAGATGGCGGTGATGCGGGGCCAGTACGGCGAACTCCTGGCCGACACGACGCTGTGGGGGGCGCGCGCGGGACAGTGCGTGGAGCCGGTGCCCGACAACGCCCACCTCAGCGCCCAGGCCGTCATCGCGCTGACCGAGACGGGCCGGCTGTCCGAGGCCCAGCGGCTCGCCGAAGCCGTCGCCCTGGGCGGAGCCAACGGCTCCTGGGAATGGAGCGAGTTCCTCTACGCGCGGGGACTGCTCCGCCTCGCGTCCGAGGACCCCGGAGGGGCGCTCGCCGACTTCCTGGAGTGCGGCGCCCGCCAGTCCGCCCGCCAGGTGGAGAGCCCGGTCGTCACTCCGTGGCGCTCCGCCGCCGCCGACTGCCACGTCGCGCTGGGTTCGCCGGAGAACGCGGTCCCGCTCGCCACGGAGGAACTGCGGCTGGCCCGGACGTGGGGAACGCCCCGCGCCGTGGGCCGGGCGCTGCGCGCCCTCGGCGCGTCCCTCGGCGGACGGCAGGGCCTGGACATCGCCGAACAGGCGGTGGACACGCTGCGGGACACGACCGAACCGCTTCCCGAACTGGTTCCCGCCCTCCTCTCGCTCGGGCAGGCGCTCCAGGGCTCCGGCCAGCGGCAGCGGGCCCGTGAGGTGTTGCGCGAAGCGGCCCAGCGCGCCGAGCGCATGGGAGCGGTCCGGCTTCACCTGATCGCGCAGGAAGCCCTGCGCCGTTGCGGCGCCCGGCCGCAACGGGCCAGCCAGACCGGGGTCATGGCACTCACCTCCAGCGAACGCCGCATCGCCCTGCTGGTCGTGGCCGGGCACAGCAACAGTGAAATCGCCGCGCTGCTGCACGTCGCCGTCCGCACGGTCGAGACGCATCTGACGCACAGCTACCAGAAACTCGGTATCCGCGGCCGGGCGGATCTGGCGGTCGCCCTCATGGACGCGGCATAGCCGGCGGAGCCGCACGGGCGGAGGGGGGCGCGGCCGGCCCGGACGGGAAGCGTCCGGGCCGGCACGCGGTCTACTCGGCCGAGGTCAGCGACAGCAGCACGTAATGCCGCAGCAGCCGGCCCGCGATCTCCCGGGTCTCGGCGTCCCGCCGGCCGTCCAGGCTGTACGCGGTGTCCACCGCCCAGAAGACGAACAGGCACGTCGAGAGGTAGGCCGGCAGGTCCTCGCAGCGCAGTACGGACTCGGCCAGGTCCTTGATCAGCTGCGTCACCGAGCGTCCGGCGACGGCGGGGCTCATCCCGGCCAGGTCGTTCTGCCAGTCGGCGGGCGGCTGCTGGGTGCCGTCCAGGGTCGTCAGGTCGAGGACGCGCATCGCCAGGTCGTGGACCTGCCGCGCCTGGAGGGCGTCCGACGGCCGCGGCTGCTCCAGGCCTTCGCTCCAGCCCGCGAGCCGTTCGTGGAGGCGGTCCGGGGAGGCCTCACGAATGAGGTTGCGCGCCCACTTGCGCGGCTCCTCGTGGTTGTCGTGGTGGAGGATCAGGTCCAGCGGGCCGTGCTTGTCGAACCGCATCAGGCGCCAGACCAGGTCGAAGAACTCCTCGCGCAGCAGGATGTCACCGAAGGGGATCACCTGCTCGCGGCCCCTGATGTCCTGCACCTTCGGCGCCTCGGTGGCGGCCGTCATCCACTCCTCGAAGCGCGGCCCGCTGAGCGTCTGCTCGTGCAGCGGCAGCGGGACGGGCCGTTCCGGACTGGTGCGCCACCTCGTCAGCAGTTCGGCGATGTCACCGGCCGACGCCTGGAGGCTCGCGAGGAACCGCCCCTCGTACGTCTCGTCCGGGGTGCCGCAGGTCAGCAGCTCGCTCAGCGAGGCGTCCGCGGTGTCCTCGACGTCGCTCACCAGCCGGCCGGGGTTGTCGGCCACCCGGTGGAAGGCGATGATGACGCAGCTGCGGGCCTTGCCGGTCGCGGTACGGAAGCGGTGGTGCACCAGGGAGCCCGCGGCGAACACGCTGCTGAGCGGCCGGTCGGGGTCGGTGACCTCGACGACGGTCGGCTCGGCCTCGCCGTTGAGGCGCCTCTGGGCGTCGAAGACCTTCCGGATGCTGTCCGGGGTGGTGAAGATCGAAGCGTTCTCACTCGACCACGGGACGCCTTCGGCGTCGGTCAGACAGGTGCGGGCCAGCTTGTGGGTGCCGGGCAGGAAGGTGAAGTTCTGGCCCGCCGGACCCTCCGCCGTCCCGCGCCGCCAGGTGACGAGGATCTTGTACTCGTCGTTGAAGGGCGTGTTGTCGATGTGGAGCATGTTGTCCTGCGCGAGGACCGACAACGGCTCGGCGTCCTTGGCCCGGGCGTCGACGATCCGCACCGGCCCGCCGACGGCGTAGGAGATGAGGGTGACCATCAGGGGGTGCAGCAGCGGCTGGTTGACCTCGGGGTCGGTGAGCAGTCCGACGGTCCTGCGCAGGTCGACGAAGCGGTGGATGAAGCTGCCGCTGCCCTCGCGGCTCATGATCTCGTCGTAGCGCTCGACCAGCGACATGAAGTCCATGCCGGCCACGATGTCCGCGAGGACCACCGCGCCCTTGTCCGTCAACTGGCCGAGCAGGGCGCGGAGGCCGGCGCTGGTCCCGGCCGCGGTGTCGCCGTCCAGCGCCTCGAAGGCGCTGTCGAGCTTCTCGAGAAGGAGGGCCCGGAAGGCTTCCTTGCCCTCCAGGTCGCGGAAGCGCTTGTAGGCCCAGGGCGCGGGCAGCTCGTCGAGCGGCACCAGTTCGGGAACGATCGGCGCGGCGAATTCCAGCGTGGGCAGGTCCTGCAGGGTGAAGCGCGCGAGCCGTACTCCGTCGGCTCGTTGCGCACGGGAGGAGAGGGCGGTCTCCTGAGGGTAGGTGGTCATCGGGACGCCTTTCGTAGGGAGGGTGGGACGCCACGCCACGCCGGGCCTTGGGACGGCGGACGAGGATCTGGAAGGAGCGGGGCCCGTGGCGGGGAGCCGCTCGGTTGCTGGGGCCGTCGGCGGGCGCGCCGCGCCTATGCCGTCCGCCGCCCGCCGGACCGCCGGGCCACCTCGGCGACCGGCAGGTGGGGGGCGCTGAGCGCCTGGGCCGTAAGGGCGCGCCAGCCGGCGAGGAACTCCTCCATGGCCGGTGCGTCCAGGTGGTTGCCGGCGTGGACGACCGTCGTCGCCAGGCCTTCGGTGGTGCGGCGGGACCACAGGGACAGCCCGGGGGTCGTCCCGGCGAGCGGGAGCGGCAGGCCGGTGGCGGGAGTGCCGGCGAAGAGCAGCGGCGCGTCGTCGCTCTCGTCGGCCTCGGTGTACTCGAAGAAGATGACGGTGGGCGGGCCCTGCTGTGCGGCGCCGCCGGCGTCCAGGACGTCGCGGTAGCCGGGTCCGCGGTGGTCCATGGCGCCCAGCAGGACACGACGGGTCTCCGCGACGACGTCGTCGAAAGCGGGACCCTCGGGCAGCCGGAAACGGAGGGCCACGGTGGTCGACAGCCAGCCGACCGTGTGCTCCAGGTCGTCCGTCGCGCGCAGGTCGTCGGGGGTGCAGACCGTGAGGTCGTGTTCGCCCGTCACGGTGTGCAGGTGCGCGACGAAGGTCGCGGCATGGACCGTGAAGAGCGTGGTGTCGTGCCGCCGCGCGTACTCCTGCATGGCGTCGGCCGTGCCGGCCGGGACCAGGCTGTGATGGCGGATGCCGTCGGCGGCCGGCTCCGCCGACGGCCGGGCGTTCGGCAGGTCGAGCTGCGGGAAGAAGCGGTTCGCGGTGACCTCGGGCAGCCAGTAGGGCAGGAGCCGGGCGTGCAGCTGCCGCAGGCCTTCCGGTCCGTGCCGGCGGCTCACCCAGTCGGGGAACTGGACCGCCACCGGCGGCAGCTCACGGGCGTCGCCGGTCGCCGCCCGGGTGTAGAGGCGGGCCAGTTCCGTGCCGAGCACCTCCGCTGAGCGCCCGTCGGAGACGATGTGGTCGCTGACCAGCAGGAGCACCGACCGTTCCGGGGCGAGCCGGTAGAGCGCGGCGCGCAGCCGGGGCAGCTCGCGCGGGTCGAAGGGCCGGCCGGAGCACTCGGCGGCCAGGGCCAGAGCCCGGGGCAACCGGTCCCGCTCCGGAAGACCGGAGAGGTCGTACGAGCGGAAGGGGACTTCACCCGTCGGCAGGACCGTCGCCCCACCCACCCCGTCCCGCATGGTGAACACCGTGCGCAGCGCGTCGTGCCGGGCGGCCAGCGCGGCGAGGGCGGCGGTGAGCCGGTGCTCGTCGACGGGGCCGTCCAGTGAGACGCACCACGGCACGGTGCGCACGTGGGGCCTGGCCCCGAGGGTCCGGTGGGCCAGGTCGCGTTCCAGCGACCGCTGTTGCGAGGGGGTCACCGGAAGGGGCGCGCCGGGGCGGATCCCGGCGGCGTCCGGGCGCGGTCCGGGAACCGGCGTCGGCGCGCACCCGCGGTCCGTCAGTTCCGCCAGGCTCACCGCGAAATCCTTCAGCACGGGATTCCGGAAGAGGAGTTCCAGCGGTACGGGTACGTCCAGTTCGCGGCGCAGTCGGAGACAGACCTTCGCTGCCTTGAACGAACTTCCGCCGAGCGCGAAGAAATTGGCGTTCGGATCCGGATCGTCCGTACCGAGTACGGCGGCGCTGGCTGCGCACACCAGTCTGAGATGGTCCATCGCTCTGCCTTCTCCTGCCCGATCCGCCACTGCTGCGGGGTCCGGGTGACGCGGGTCGTCCATGGATTCTCGGGCGGCGGACGACCGGCCGACAGGTACGGAAGGGAAGCGGTCGGTGCCTGGACGCCAAGCCGAAGAGGCAGGTGAGGAGGTTGCGGGAGGGCAGCCGGGGGTGCCCTTCGATGTGCCCTTCCGGTCATGTCCCGTGCCGCGGGGCGGTCCTAGGCTCGCCAGCGATCGAATTTCCAGGACGGTTGGTGGCGACGGTGAAGGTGCTGGATCCCGACGGTGGGAAAGCGGACGAGAACGGTTCCGCGATGGCTTCCGCCAAGGAAAACGCGCTGTGGCTCCTGCACGAGATCATGCAGGGGAGCGGAATCAACAATGTGCCGTTGGCGGTCCAGGTGACGGGGCGGCTTCGGTGGTGGTCCCTTCAGCAGACGGTCGACGCCCTGATGCGGCGGCACGCGGTGCTGCGCACCGTGTTCCGCACGCGGCGGTCCGGTCAGCAGGGCGCGCTGCGCAAGGAAGTCCTTCCGCCCGATGACGTGGAGATCGCCGTCGAGGTGATCCGGTCGACTCCGCAGAACCTCGAGGAGGACATCAAGGAGTTCGCGTCGACGCCCTTCGCACTGGAGGGGCAGCCGCTGGTGCGTGCCGCGCACCTGCTGTGCGAGACCGGTGACGTGTTCTGCTTCGTCGTGCACCACGTCGTCTTCGACGGACGCTCCGCCAACGTGGTGCTCGCCGAGTTCACCGCGCTGTACGACGCCCTGGCCGCGGACGCCGCGCCCGCGCCCGAGTCGCTGCGCGAAGTGCCGGTTCTGGTGGAACCGGAGCCCAGCGCCGACAGCGCCGCGTACTGGCGCCGGCACCTGTCGGGAGTGGACCCCGCCCGCATGGAGCTGTGGTGCGGCGCTCCCGAGCCGGACGCGCCCACCCTGGCCGGAGCGCGCATCGTGCACGAACTCTCCGGCGAGGCGCGGTCGGTGGTGCGCCGGCTGCGCGAGGAACTGAAGGCGACCGAGAGCAGCGTGCTGTTCGCGGCGTACTACCTGCTGCTGGCCCGGCACGGTGCCGGACCCGACCTGGTGGTGGGCACGCCGGTGGACATACGGGGCGCCAAGGCGCGCGACCGCGTCGGCTATCACGTCAACACGCTGGCCTGCCGGGTGCGGGTGGACCTCGGTGACACCTTCCGGGCCCTCGTCCGGACGACGCAGGAGGTGTTCCTGGGCGCCGTCGCACGAGCCGACATGCCGGTCGATCTCGTCCTGCCCGACATCCCGCGCCAGGACGCCTCGTGGCGCGGCGTGCTGTTCCGGCACATGTTCAACTACATGCCCGACGACGGCGGAGACGGCCTGACCGTCGGCGGCCGGCCCGCTCGCACCCTGGACGTGGACCGTGGCTACAGCCGGTTCGACCTGGAGTTCCTCGTGTCGCCGTCGCCCAAGGGCACGCGCGTCAAGGCCGTGTACAGCACGGAGGTCCACACGGCCGCGGACGTACGGTCGCTGCTGGAGCGGTACGAGGAACTGATCCTGGCCGTGGGCCAGGACCCCGACCGGCCGGTGGGCGACCTCCCGCTGGCCAGCGGACGGGACCGCGCGGTGCTGGAGCGCGCGAACCGTACGGAGCGGGCCGTCGATCCGGCCGGCCTGCTGGCGGCCATCGCCGCACGGGCGGCGGAGCGGCCCGGTGCGGTGGCCGTCGTGGACGAAGGGCAGGACGTCACGTACGGCCGGCTGTGGCGTACGGCCGGGGCCACCCGTGCGGCGCTCGGCGCGGCGGGCGTGCTCCCGGGGGACGTGGTGGCGGTCGAGGCCACGCGCGGCGCCGCGCTGGCGGCGGCGGTGCTCGGGGTGTGGCTGGCAGGGGCGTCCTACCTGCCGCTGGACCCGGCGCACCCCCGCGAGCGGCTGGCCCACCAGCTGGAGGACTCCGGTGCCAAGGTGCTCCTGGGGCGCGGCGGGTGGGACTGGATCAGTGGGCCGTGCGCCGTCCTCCCGTTCGCCGAGCCGGCACCGGACGGCCCGCTGGAGGGCCCGGAGACCGTGCCCGCGCCCGGCGAGCGCGCCTACCTGATCTACACCTCCGGCAGCACCGGCAGGCCCAAGGGCGTCGAACTCAGCCACGCCAACCTCGCCAACGTCGTCTCGCATTTCGCGCGGACCGTGTCCGCGGCTCCGGGCGAGGCCGTGCTGTGGCTGACGACCTTCGCCTTCGACATCTCCGCGCTCGAACTGTTCCTGCCGCTCTCCTGCGGCGGGCGGGTCGTGGTCGCACCGGACGAGGCGCGCACCGACGCCTCCGTCCTCTTCGGGCTCGTCGAACGGCACGACGTCCGCGTCATCCAGGCCACCCCGACCACCTGGCGGCTCGTGGTGGACGAGGCGGGCGGCCGCCTCGCCGGGCGGCACGTGCTGTGCGGCGGCGAGGCGATGCCCGCAGCGCTCGCGGGCCGGCTGCTGGACACCGGCTGCAGGCTGCACAACGTCTACGGGCCGACGGAGACGACCATCTGGTCGACCGCCGCCGAGGTGCGCGCGCGGCCGACGGGCGCGGTGAGCATCGGGACCCCGATCGCCAACACCACCGTCTTCGTCTCCGACCCCGACGGGCGTGAACTGCCCCCGGGCCTGCGCGGAGAACTGTGCGTCGCGGGGGACGGCGTGGGCCTCGGCTACCGCGACGCGGACCTGACGGCGGACCGGTTCCGTGACCACCCGCGTTTCGGCCGTCACTACCGCACGGGCGACCTCGCCCGGTGGCGGCACGACGGCACGCTGGAGGTCCTGGGCCGTGCCGACCGTCAGGTGAAGCTGCGGGGCAACCGGATCGAGTTGGGCGAGGTGGAGGCCGCCATGGCGGGGTGCCCCGGAGTCCTGGCGGCGGCCGCGGTGATCGCGGGCGACCCGACGGCCGACGGGCGCCTGGTGCTCTTCGTCCACACCGCACGCGGCGAGGAGATCGTCCCCGACGCATGGGCCCACGCGCGTGCCGTCCTGCCCGCCTCGTTCGTCCCCAACGACGTGGTGCCGGTGAGCGTCCTGCCCACCACGCCCAACGGCAAGGTCGACCACCGGGCGCTGACGGAGACGGCCCTGGCCCGCCGGGCCCGGCGCGCGGCCGTGCCCGACGCCACGGCCGGCACTCCCGCCGGATCCGCGGAGGGCGCGGACGGCGCGGACGCCGAGGACGCGGACGCCCCGCCGAACGGTGACGCGCTGACCGGGAAGCTGGTGGCGCTGTGGGGCGAGTTCCTGAAACGGGACGACATCACCGCCGACACCAACTTCTTCGTCAGCGGCGGCCATTCACTGCTCGCGGCCCGCCTCGTACGGCGGATCGAAAAGGCGGCCGAGACCCGGGTCAAGCTGGCCGACGTCTTCGGCGCGCCGACCCCCTCGGCGCTCGCGGCCCACCTCGCCGCCCGCACCGCCCGGCCGGCGCCGGCGGGAGGTGGCGCGGCGTGAGCAGGAAGAGGAGAACCGTACGCAGGAGCGGCCCACCGGCGCCGACGGCGGCCGCCTCCGCCCCGAGGACCACCGGCACCGGCGGAGCAACCGCCGACGTGCTGGCCGGGCTGTGGTGGGAGCTGCTCGAACTGCCGCCAGGAGCACACGGGGACGACACGGGCTTCGTCAGCGGCGGTGGCACGTCGTGGGCGGCCGTCCGGCTCAAGGCACGGGTGCGCGAGCACTTCGGCGTGGAGATCCCCCTCGGCTCGTTGCTGCGCGACAACGGGTCGCTGGCCCGACTGCGCGAGCTCGTCGCCGCCGGTCACGCCGGATCCGGTCCGGCGGAATCCGGTCCGGCCGCCGCGGCCGGCCGGCCCCTCCCGCCCCCCGCCTCCGGCCGTTCCCGGTCCCGGTCCCGGCTGGCGCCCGCGCAGCGCCGGATGTGGACGCTCAGCCGCCTGCATCCGCACTCCGCCGCGTACAACGTGGTCACCGCGCTGCGGCTGCGCGGACACCTCAGCCTGCCCGCGCTGCGGGCAGCGCTCGCCGACCTCACCGCCCGGCACGACGCCCTGCGCGCGTCGGTGGACCTCCCGACGGGCGCCCCCGACGGGGAACCCGCACTGGTCTACGCGGACGACGTCCGCCCCGACCTGCGCGTACGCACCGTCCAGGGCCCCCTGGAAACCGCGGTCGCGGCATTCGTACGGGAGACCGCCGAGCGCCCCATCGCCCTCACCGGCGCCCCCTTGTGGCACGCGGCGCTGCTGCGCTCGCGGACGGCCGACGAAAGCGTCCTGGTCCTGTCCCTGCACCACATGATCTCCGACCAGCACACCCTCGACCTGCTGCTGGCCGACCTCGCGGCCGCGTACGACGCCAGGGCGCACGACGAACCCCCGCGGCTGCCGCCCGCCCCCCGGTTCGCCGACCACGCCGAGGCCGAGTCCGACGCGGTGGGCGGGTCCCGCTGGACGGCCGATCTCGCCTACTGGCAGGACCGGCTGGCCGATGCCCCGCGCGACAGCGACCTGCCGTTCCGGCTGCCCGCCCCGGACCGACCCACCTTCAGCGGGGAGACGCACCCACGCCCCCTGGGCGCGGACCGCACCCGGCGGATGGAGGCCTTCACCCGCGAGCACGCGGTCACGCCCGCCGTGCTCGTCCTGGCCTGCGTGGCCTTCGTGATGTCGGCCTGGTCGGGGCGTTCCGGCGTGGTGCTGGGCATGCCCGCCTCGCGGCGGCGCGGCCCGGCCGACGACGCCCTGGCCGGGTTCCTCGTCGAAAGCCTGCCGGTACGCCTCGACGTGGACGGGCACGCCGACTTCCCGGCGTTCCTCCAGCACGTCAGGGAACGCCAGGTCGAGGCGCTGGAGCACAGCGTGCCGACGTTCGACGCCATCGTCCAGGCGCTGGGCGTGCCGACCCGGCCGACGGGCAATCCGCTCTTCCAGGTGTGGGTCAACGACCTCACCCAGGTCGCGCCCGCGCCGTCGATGACCGGGCTGGACGTCACGCTGGTGGACGTCCCCGGCTTCGCCGCGCTGTTCGACGTCAACTTCTACCTGCGCCGCACCGGCCAGGCCTACCACCTGGATCTGGTGCGCGCCACGGACCGGGTCCCCGCCGACGTGGCCGAGGAACTGGCCGACCAGTGCGCCGCCGTGCTCGACCAGGTGCTGGAACACCCGGACGTCCCGCTGGCCGGCCTCAGCCTGGTCACCGAACGCTCCCGTGCCGCCCGTGCCGCCCGGCGGCCGCCGTCGCCCGCCCGCGCCCCGCTCGCACCGGAGCCCGCCCTCGCCGGCCAGGTGCTGGCCGCGGCCGCGCGGCACCCCTCGGCGCCGGCGCTGCTCCCGGCCGACGGCACGGCCCTGACGTACGGCTGGCTGGCCCGGCAGGTGACGGCGCTCGCCGCCCGGCTGACCGCCGACGGCGTCGAGCCGGATGCCGTGGTCGCCGTCGAGGCGGTACGCGGCGCGTGGCTGCCGGTGGCACTGCTCGCCGTGTGGCACGCGGGCGCCGTCGCCGCACTGCTGGACGGCACGCTGCCGGAGCGGCGGCTGGCCGCCTGCCGCGACGTCGTCCGGCCCGCGCGGACCCTGCGGCTGCACGGCGGCCAGGACCGGCCGCCGACGCTGCTGGCCGGGGCCGCGCGGCCCCGGACGCTGCCCGGTGCGAGCCACGTGCTGTTCACCTCCGGCACGTCCGGCACGCCCGCGGCGGTGGAAGTGCCGCGCGGGGCGCTGGAGTCCGCGCTGAGCTGGTACGGCCGGACCTACGGAACCCGGGCCGCGGACCGCACCGCGCTGCTGTCGGGCCTGGGGCACGACCCGGTGCTGCGCGATCTGTTCGTACCACTGCGCGCGGGAGGTGCGGTCGTGCTGCCGCCGGCCGACGTGCGCACCGACCCCGCCCGCCTCCTCGGCCTGCTGCACGGCAGCGGGGTGACGCTGCTGCACGCGACCCCAGCCCTGCTGGAGCTCCTGGCGGCCGCCCACGAGGAGCGGCCCGCTCTGCGCCTGGACGCCCTGCGCCTGGTCATGTCCGGGGGAGCGCCGCTGACCGTGGGCCAGGCCCGCCGGGTCCGCGCCTTCACCCGGGCGGCCGTCGTCAACGCCTACGGAGCCACCGAGACACCGCAGATCGCCTCCGCCCACCTGGTCGCCGCGCGCTACGCCCCGGTCACCGCCGCACTGCCCGCCGAGGCCGCCCTCCCGGTGGGGTCCGGTGCGGCCGGTGCCGAGCTGGTGGTCCTGGCGCCGGACGGGAGGCCGGCCGGAGCCGGACAGCGGGGCGAGATCCTCGTCCGCGGACCCTTGCTGGCCACCGGTTACCTCGACGGCACCGGGCCCGGCGAGCGGTTCGCACCGCGGCCCGACGCGACGACGGGCCCGGTGGCGGGCACCTACCGGACGGGCGACCTGGGCCGGCTCGACCCGTCGGGCCGGGTGCACGTGGAAGGGCGCACCGACCGGCAGGTCTCGGTGAACGGCTACCGGGTCGGCCTGGAGGAGGTGGAAAGCGCCGCCCGGCGCCATGCCGACGTGCGGGAAGCCGGCGCGGCGCTGACCCCCGACGGGGCCCTCACCCTGTGGGTGGTGCCCCGCGACGGCAGCGCGCCGACCGCGGCCGGGCTGCGCCGCCACCTGTCGGCCTGGCTGCCACCGCTGGCCGTCCCTTCGTCGATCACGCTGACCGGTGACGTGCGCATGGACGCCAACCACAAGGTGGTGAGCGCGGGCACGGAGCCCCGTGAGGAGACCGCCGCCCGGATCGCGCCGGGGAACCGGACGCCCGCCGACGGGCCGTCCGAGGTCCTGGCCGGACCCCCGCGGGGCGACGATCCGGCCGCCGCGGTCCTGGCCGCGCGGCTGCGGGAACTCGTCGGACAGGACGTCGGCCCCGACGAGAACTTCTTCGACGTCGGGCTCGACTCGATCTCCCTGCTGCGGCTGCACGAGACGCTGCGCCGCGAGCTGCCCGGCCCGCTCACCGTCACCGACCTGTTCACCCACGCGAGTCCCCGGTCCCTGCTGCGCTTCCTGTCCGACCGGAGCGCCGGAGGGACCCGGACACCGCACCGCCCGGCCGGTGCCACGACCGCCAACCTGCACGACGCCGCGGAACGCCGCAGGGCGATCCGCCGGCGCATCCACCTTGAGGGGCGAAGCACCCATGAATGATCAGCTGGAGCCGATCGCCGTGATCGGCCTCGCCGGCCGGTTCCCCGGCGCCCGCGACACCGAGGCCTTCTGGCGCAACCTGCGCGAGGGCCGGGAGTCGGTGACCTTCCCCTCCGACGAGGAACTGGCGGCGGCCGGGGTACCGCCGGAGGCCCTGGACGACCCCGGCTACGTCAAGGCGGTCGCCCTGGCGCCCGACATCGACCGGTTCGACGCCCGGTTCTTCGACCTGTCGCCGCGCGACGCCACGTCGACCGACCCGCAGATCCGGATCTTCCTGGAGGCCGCGCACGCCGCGCTGGAGAACTCCGGCTACGACCCGGAACGCGTCAGCGACGTCGGCGTGTTCGGCTCGGTCGGCGTCAACCGGTACGTCGACCTGCTGGCCGGCGCCGACCACAGCACGGTGCGCAGCGCCTCGGGCATGTCCGTGGGCGTGCTCAACAACTCGGACTACGCGGCCACCCTGGTCTCGTACAAGTTCGACTTCCGCGGCCCCAGCATGACCGTGCAGACCGCCTGTTCCAGCTCCCTGCTGACGGTGCACCTGGCCGCGCAGGCGCTGCGCAACGGCGAGTGCGAGATCGCCCTGGCCGGCGGCTCCGACGTGGAGTTCCCCCTGGGGCACGGGCACTGGTGGGCGCCGGGCAGCCCGATGACGCCCGACGGCCACTGCCGCCCCTTCGACAAGGACGCCAACGGCACGATCTTCGGCAGCGGAGCGGGCGTCGTGGTGCTCAAGCGGCTCAGCGACGCCCTCGCGGCCGGGGACACCATCCGGGCCGTCATCCGCGGCACCGCCGTCAACAACGACGGCTCGGGCAAGATCGGATTCAGCGCGCCCAGCGTGACCGGCCAGTCCGCGGTCGTCGCGGAGGCCATGGAGATGGCGGGCGTCGCTCCCGGCGACATCTCCTACGTCGAGGCGCACGCCACCGGCACCCCGCTCGGCGATCCCATCGAGGTCGCCGCCCTCACCCAGGCGTACCAGCGGCTGGCCGACGGCGAGCTGGAGCCGGGAAGCTGCGCGATCGGCTCGGTGAAGGGCAACATCGGGCACCTCGGCCACGCCTCGGGGGTGACAGCGCTGATCAAGGTCGTGCTGTCGCTGGAGAACGAGCAACTGCCGCCCAGCATCAACTGCGCCGAGCCCAGCCCGAAGCTGGGGCTGGAGAGTTCCCCGTTCCGCGTCAACACCGAGCTCACCCCCTGGCCGCGCACGGCCGGTACGCCACGGCTGGCCGGGGTCAGCTCCCTGGGGATCGGAGGGACGAACGTGCACGCCATCGTCGAGGAGGGGCCGGTGCCCACGCTGACCGCACCCGACGGCCGCGAGCGGCTCGTGGTGTGGTCGGGCAAGAGCCCGCAGGCCGAGCAGGCCTACCGCGAGCGGCTCGCCCGGCACCTGGTGGCCGGTGGCGACGACGCGTTCGCCGACAGCGTCGCCACCCTCCAGGCGGGCCGCACCGCACACCTGCACCGCGCGGCGGTGGTCGCCGCCGACGCGGGCACCGCCGTGGCGGCCCTGACCGGCCTGGACGGGCGGAAGCCGGTCCTGGGGCCCGGTACCGCCGTGCCCCGCGGCGTCGTGTTCCTGCTGCCCGGACAGGGCGCCCAGCACGCGGGAATGGCCCGGGGCCTGTACGGCACCGAGCGGGAGTTCACCCGCGCCTTCGACGAATGCCTCGACCTGCTCGACGGGCACGGCCTGGCGGTGCGCGAGGCGTGGTGCTCCGCCGGGAGCGACGACGACCTGCGGGACACGGCGCTCGCGCAGCCGCTGCTGTTCGCCGTCGAGTACGCGCTGAGCAGGATGTGGCTGGCCTGGGGGATCCGTCCCCGCGCGCTCCTGGGCCACAGCATCGGTGAACTGGCGGCGGCCGCCGTCGCGGAGGTGTTCGGCCTCGCCGACGGCGCCGCACTGGTGGCGGCCCGGGTCCGGGCGATGGAACGGGCGGAGCCCGGCGGCATGTCCGCGGTGGCGGCGCCCGCCGACACGGTACGGCGCCTGATGACGCCGGAGCTGACCGTGGCGGTCGTCAACGGCCCCCGGCAGACGGTGGTCGCCGGACCGCTGCCCGCGCTGGAGGCCTTCGCCGAGGTCCTGCGCGGCGAAGGCATAGCGTGCCGTCCGGTGCTGACCTCGCACGCCTTCCACACCCCCCTGATGGAGGCGGCCGCCGCGGAGTTCGAGCGCGCCTTCGAAGGTGTCGAGCTGCGCGCGCCGAAGCTGCCGATCCGTTCCGCCGCCACCGGGCGGACCGTCACCGAGCAGGAGGCCGTGACGCCCGCCTTCTGGGCCCGCCAGGTGGCGGACCCGGTCCACTTCGGCCCCGCGCTGGAAGCGCTGCTCCGCGACGGTGACCACCTGCTCCTCGAGGTGGGTCCGGGACGCACGCTGACCTCGCTGGCCGTCCGGTACCCGGAGATGGCCGAGGACCGGCACACGGCGGTCGCGACCCTCCCGCGCCGCCGCGACGACCGTGACGGCGACGGCGCCGACTGGCGCTCCGTCATGGAGGCGCTCGCGGTCCTCTGGACCGAGGGCCACGAGGTGGACTGGGACGCCGTCGGCCAGCGCGAGCCCGTCCGGCGCGTCCCCCTCCCCGGCTACCCGTACCAGCTGTCCCGGCACTGGGCCGACGCCCCGGCCCCGCGCGACGCCGCCGGCACCGCGGCCCCGGACCCCGCGGCCGCCGAGCAGCCTCCCCGGACCGGCACCGCCGACTCCGCCGCCCCACTGGACCAGCCCGCCGGACCGCCCGCCCCGGACGGGGACGGGCAGCCGCCGGCCGCCGGTTCCCCGTTCGGCACCCTCTCGTGGACCGACGCACCCCGTACGGCGATCCCCCGGCCCCCGAAGGACGTCCCGGCGCTGGCACTGCTGCCCGCCGATCCCGCCCGGGCACTGGAGACGTCGCTCGCGCTCCAGCAGGCCGGACTGCGCGTCACCCGCGTCCAGCCCGGTGAGGCCTACGAGGAGACCGGTGCGGGATTCCGGGTCCGCCCCGGAACGGTGGAGGACTTCGACCGGATGTTCCGCACGCTGGCCGCCCGTGGCGTCCGGCCCCGCGTCCTGGTGCACGCCCTCACCCTCGCCCCCTGGACCCGCCCGACCTCCGCCACCGTGCCCGGCCGGCTGGACGACGCCTTCCACAGCCTGGTCGCGCTCACCCAGCAGGGGGCCCGGCACGCCGGCGCCGCCGGGATCCCCGCCGTCCTGGTGCTCACCGAGAACTCGGCGGACGTCTCCGGCGCCGAACCGGTGGACCCCGTCAAGGCCATGACCCACGGCCTGCTGCGCACCCTGGCGCTGGAGGACGAACGCATGGTGTGCAAGCTGGTGGACATCGGTGCCGGGACCGGCGAGGACGCGCTCGTGGCCGAGCTGGGCGAATGGCAGCTCCCCGGTGTGGTGGCCCTGCGCGGCGACCGCCGCTGGCACCGCACCGAGCGGGAGTACCACCCGGTGCCCGCCACCCGGCCCGCACTGCGGCGCGGCGGGGTCTACCTGATCACCGGGGGGCTCGGCGGACTGGGCATGGAGGTGGCCAAGGGCCTGGCCCGGACGGGGCTGCGGCCGCGCCTGGTGCTGCTGGGCCGCAACGGCCTGCCCGAGGGCGAGGAACGCGACCGGCTGCTGGCCGCCGGGGACGCACGGACCACCCGCCTCGTGGCCGACCTGGAGGAACTGACCGCGTCGGGCGCGGAGTACCGGGTCTTCGCGTGCGACGTGACCGACGCGCGGTCGCTGCGCCGGGCCGCGGACGTCGCCGCGGCCCGCTTCGGACCGGTCTCCGGGGTCCTGCACCTGGCCGGCGTCGCCGGTGACGGGATGCTCGCTTTCCGCGACCGCGAGCAGACGGGCGCGGTCCTGGCACCCAAGGTGCAGGGCACCGTGGCACTCGCCGGCCTGTTCGCCGACCGCCCGCAGCTCGACTTCTTCGTGTCCTTCTCCAGCCGCGCCGCGGTCTCGGGCCTGCGGGGCGGTGGTGACTACGCGGCGGCCAACGCCTTCCTGGACGCCTTCACCGGCACCCCGCTGCTGCCCGGCTGCCGCATGCTGAGCGTCAACTGGCCCGCGTGGAACACCGTCGGCATGGCGGTGCCCGCCCTCGCGGCCCGCGACGGCCGGCCGCGGCCGGCCGCCACCGCGCGACGGGTGTGGAGCACCGGGCTGACCCCGGCCGAGTGCCCCGCGCTCGACGAGCACCGCATCGACGGCAAGGCCGTACTGCCGGGCACCGGCCACCTCGACCTCGTCGTCCGGGCCTTCCGGGACGAGTGCCTCGACGGCCGGCCCGCACCGGTCCGCCTGACGGACGTCGTCTTCCTGCGGCCGCTGGTCGTGGAGGACAGCTGCCGGGTGGAGGTCTCCTGGGAACCGGCGGACTCCGGCGAGGGGGAGTGGCACTTCACGGTCACCTCGCACTCCGCGGCCGGCGGGCAGGTCCACGTCACCGGCAGCGCCACCGGGGAGGTGGCGCCGGCGGGCGGGACGGACGTCGACCTCGCGGCGCTGCGCGCCCGGCACACGGTCCGGCGCCCCCCGGCCACCGGCCGCAAGAAGCCGCAGCGGCTCTTCTCCCTCGGGCCGCGCTGGAACAACGTCGTCACCCTCGACAGCGTCCCCGGCGACCGCGCCGAGCACCTGGTCCGCCTGGCGCTGCCCGAGGTCTTCGCGGACGAGACCGCTGACCACGCCCTGCACCCCGCGCTGCTGGACTGCGCGACGTCCCACGCCCGCGACCCGGAGCGCGACACCTTCCACCTGCCGTTCATGTACCGCTCCTTGACGCTCCACGAAGCCTCGCTGCCCGCCCGGCTGCTGAGCCACATCAGGCGCCAGGACAGCGCGGACGGGCTGATCGTCGCCGATGTGACGCTGCTGTCGGAGGAAGGCGCGGTACTCGCCGAGATCCAGGGGTTCACGATGCGCCGGGTGGAGGACTCCGCGTTCCTCCGGGCCGCCGAGCCGGCCGCCGCCGATGTCACCGCCGCCGATGCCACCGCCGCCGGTCCGGCCGCCACGGCGGGCGTCCCGGCCGCGGCGTCCAGTGTCCGGCAGGACGACGCGCCGGCCGTGCAGACCGGCATCGACCCCGACACCGGGGTCCGGCTGCTCCTGGACCTGCTCGACTCCGTGACGCCGCGCCAGGTCACGGTCGTACCGTTCCGCGACGGACTGCCGATGCCGGTCACCGCCCCGGCGGCGCCGGTTCCGCCCGCGGTGCCCGTGCCCGTCCCGCCCGTCGCCGCGGTGCGCGCGGTGCGGCCGGCCCCGGCGGCGTCCGCCCCGGTCCCCCCGCCCGCTCCCCGCCCCGCCCCCGCCGGCCCGGTGCCGTCCCCGGTGCCGTCCCCGGCCCCGGCAGGGGCCGCGGCAGCCGGGCCCACGGGCGCGGATGCGGTCGAGGAGCGGCTGCGGGAGCTGTGGAACGCCGCGCTGGGCACCGAGACGATCCGGCCCGACGACAACTTCTTCGACCTCGGCGGCAACTCGCTCACCGCCGTGGAGCTGATGATGCACATCCGCAAGCAGTACGCGCTCGACCTCAGCATCGGGGCGCTGTTCGACAACCCGACGCTGCGCACCCTCGCGGCGGAGCTCCGCACGAGGGGAGCCCGCTGAAATGCCGGACACCGCACCGGACACCGCACCGGACACCGGCACCGGCACGCCACCGGACCCGCAGTTCGGCCTGGCCCCCGGCTGGCGCATGTGGCGCCTGTCGGCCCTGCGCGGGGCCGGCATGCCCTTCCACTGGCTGGCGGACCTCGCCGCCGACGGCCCCGGCCCCGGCCGGTTCCTCTCCGAAGAGCGGTACCTCGAGGCACTGGCCTGGCAGAACCCCGCCGCCGTGCGCAACTGGGTGGCCCGGCACGCCACCGCACGCCGGGACGGCCAGGACCTCGGGCGCGGCGGCAAGCGGGACGCGCTCCTGGCCCGCTACGCGCAGCGGTACTGCGCCAAGAACGACACCATCGGGTTCTTCGGACCGGTCGCCTGGGCGCGCTTCGACGAACGGGCGACCGGTCTGCGCCGGACCGGCACCGGCGGCATCCGCCGCCGCAGCACCCACTTCGAGACCTGGGCGCTGGAGAGCCTGGCCGAAGCGTGGTGCGACGACCCGCTGCTGGCACCGCACCTGCCGGTGCGCGTGCACCCGGCCGTCCACTTCGACGGCGCCGTGATCCGCCGCCCCTGGCGTCCGGCCGAACCCGCCACCGGCGTCACCGCGGCCCTGCTCACCGCCGTCGGAGTACACGGCGCGGCCGGCCCGGCGGTGCGCGCGGCCGTCGGCGACGGCCATCCGGAGGCCGAGGCCGCGGCGGAGTTCGACCGGCTGCGCCGCGCCGGCGTGCTGGCCGTCGGGTTCACCGTGCCGCTGGACGAGCACCCCGAACGCAGCCTGCGCGAGCAGCTGGAGCGGATTGCCGACCCGTCGGCGAGCCGTGGCCCGCTCGAACAGCTGCGCGAGCTGGACCGGCGACGGGACACGGTGGCCGCCGCGGCCGGGGACGCCCTGGCGACCCACCGGGCACTGGAGGACCTGGGCGGCTACCTGAGCGAGGCGACCGGCCGGGCCGCCGTCCGGGACAAGAAGCAGACCCTGTACGGGCGTTCCCACCTGTACCAGGACAGCCGCCGCGACCTGGACGTCACCATCGGCGGCGATCTGATCCAAGCGCTGCGCGGGCCGCTCGCGCTGCTGCTGGACAGTGCGCGATGGCTGGCGGCGGAGACCGCCGCCGCGGTGGAGGAGCGGGCCCGCGACCGCTACCGCACCCTGCGCGGGCGCTCGGAGGAAGTCACGCTCAGCGAGCTGTACCTCGGGGTGGCCGACGTCCTGGCCGGAGCGCCGGGCACCGTCATCGACGAGGTGGCGGAGGACTTCCGGCTGCGCTGGGCGGAACTGCTGGACGCCGGACCCCGCCCGGCGGGTGCCGGGCGGACCCGCGAGGTACGGCTGAGCACCGCCGGGCTCGCTCCGCTCGCCGCGGCGCTCTTCCCGCACCGGGCCCCGGCCTGGTCCGGGGCCCGGTACCACAGCCCCGACGTGATGCTGGCCAGGACCGGGGGACCGGACGGCCCGGCGCGCTGGGTCCTGGGCGAGCTGCACGTCGCGCTGAACACCCTGGAGAGCCGCGTCTTCCACACCCAGGCCGACGACCGGGACGAACTGCGCGACACGGTCGCCCGGGACATGGCGGGCGGCAGGGTCCTGGCCCTCCAGCCGAACGACTCGCCGGAAGTGTCCCCGCGCACCTACCCGCCGCTCGCGGTCCACGTGCCCGGCGCCTACGCGTACTGGTCGTTCGGCGGCGACGCGGGAGCTCCGGGCGGGGCGGTCTCCTGGCCCGCGACCGCCCTGCGGGTCCGCGAGGCCGGCGGGGAACTGGTCGTGGAGCCACCGGACGGGTCCTGGTCCGCGCCGGTGACCGAGGTGCTCGGAGAGTTCCTGACCGCCCTGGTGGTCAACCGGTTCCAGATCCGCCCCAAGGGCGCCCACGGGCCGAGGGTGCTGCTGGACGAGATGGTGATCTGCCGCGAGAGCTGGCGCATCCCCGTCACCGCGCTGCACGGCGCCCGGTCCGCCGAGGCCCTGGCGGCCGATCTGCGGGCGCGGGGCGTTCCCCGCCACGTCTTCGCCCGCACTCCCGCGGAACCCAAGCCGTTCTACGTCGACCTGGACGCACCCCTGCTGGTCCGCAATCTGCGCCGGGCGCTCCGGCTCGCCGCCGCCCTCCCCGAGGAGGACGTCTGCCTGGACCTGGGGGAGATGCTGCCGGGCCCGGACGACCTGTGGCTCGACGACGAGGACGACGGGCAGTGCACCGCGGAGTTCCGCCTGGTCGCGGTGGACGCGACGGCGCCACGGCCGGTGACCATGACTGTTGAAGGAGAAGCACGATGACGCAGACGCCCGGCTGGCGCGCCCTCACCGGGACGACGCCCCCCGAAGCGGGAGGAACACCGGGCACCGTGCTCGCCGTGGACTTCGGCCAGAGCAGGACGGACGCCGGTTTCCCCGAACTCGTGGCGCACCTGGACACCCCGTACACGGTGCTGGAGACGCTGCCCCCCGCCACCGGGCTGCGGGACCGTGCCGCACTGGAGCCCCCGGCGTACCTGGCCCCGTGGGCCGACGCACCGGCCGCACCCCCCGGCCCGGTTCGCGCCGTGCTCGGATACTGCATGGGCAGCCCGCTGGCGCTCGGCCTGGCGGCGCGGCTCGCCGCCACCCAGCCGGCCCCGCCCCTGGTGGTCCTCTTCGACCCCGAACTCCCGGGAACCGGCACCTTCCACGCCCAGTTCACCCGGGCCGCCGAGGGCCTGGCGGACGAACTCACCCCTGACGAGCTGGCGAGGGCGACGCGCCGCGCACAGGAGGCCGCCGCGCCTTCGGCCGAACCCGTCGAAGCCGCCGCCCACCTCGCCGGCCTCTACCGGGAGCTGGTGCACCGCGCCTTCACCCGGGCGGAGCTGGGCGACGAGCTGGCCGCCGAATCCGCCGACCGGTTCGAGCACTTCCTCGCCTACCTGGTCGCCGCGCACCTCACCACCGACGCGTCCTGGGCGTGCGGCCCGGTCGCCGTCACCTCCTCCACCCCCGGGGCCGCCGCCCGCCACGCCGCCCGGCGGCACGCGTTCGACGTCCCCCGCCAGGATCTGCTCCGCAGCCCCGAGGTGGGCCGCGCGCTGTCCGGCCTGCTGCGCGAGGGCGCACCCCACCCCGCACCCGGGAGGGCCTGAGATGCCGCAGACACCGCCCGCACCCGATCCCCACGCCGACGCGGTGGACGTCCGCGGCCTGCGACGCGTCTACGAAACCCGGGGCTGGCGCGGCCCGCGCACCACCCGGGTGGCCCTCGACGACGTCGACCTGCGCGTGGGCCAGGGCGAGGTGCACGGCCTGCTCGGCCCGAACGGCGCGGGCAAGACCACCCTCGTCAAGATCCTGGCCACCACCCTGCTCCCCACCTCCGGCACCGTCCGCGTCTACGGCCACGACGTGGTCACCGCGGCCGCCGCGGTGCGCCGGGAGATCGGCCTCGTACTCGGCGGCGACCGCGGCCTGTACCAGGGCCTGTCGGCACGGCAGAACCTGCGCTACTGGGCGGCCCTGCAAAAACTCGACCGCGCCGAGGCCCGGCGGCAGGTCGACGAGGTGCTGGACCGCTTCGGACTGTCGGACCGCGCCGACGTCAAGGTGGAGACCTTCTCCCGGGGTATGAAGCAGCGCCTCCACCTGGCCCGGGGCCTGGTGGGCAACGCCCGCCTCATCGTGCTGGACGAACCCACCATGGGCATGGACCCGGTCGCCGCCCGCGCCTTCCGCGACCTGGTGCGCGTCCTGAAGGACGAGGGCCGGTCCCTGCTGCTGGCCACGCACGACATGGCCGAAGCCGAGGAACTGTGCGACCGCGTGACCCTCGTCAACGAGGGCCGCGTCCTGACCACGGAAACCCCGGAAGCCCTGAGCAAGCTGATGTCACGTCACGAGCACATCGACGTCGAGGACGCCCCCGGCCACGTCCTGGCCGAGGTCGCCGCCCACCGCGCGGTCGCCTCCGTCGAGCCCGCAGCCGGCGCCGTCCGGATCCGGCTGAGCGACGGGTCCGCCGCGCGCGAAGTGCTCGCCCTGTTGGTGGAGGCCGGGGTGACCCGGATCAGGACCGGCCGCCCCAGCCTGGAGGACATCTACGTGGACATGCTCGGCGCACGCGGACTGAAGGTGTCGGCATGAGGGTCTTCACCTCGGCGTTCCTGCTGCAACTGGCGCTCTTCCGCAGCGCGATCGGCCGCGTCTCCATCGTCATCGCACTCCCCTTCCACGTCCTCATCTTCCTTTCCATCACCCGGCACGGCGGCCGCCTGGACCTGGACCAGCAGGCCGCCCTGGCACCCGCGCTCGCCGGCATGTGGACGTTGTCCCTGATGCTGGCCGGAGACATCATCGACGCCGACCGCTGGAGCGGCGTCCTGGACGTGGTGCTCTCCGCGCCCGCGTCGTTCTTCGCGAACCTGCTGGGCCGCTGCGCCGCGGTCGGCGTCCTCGGCCTGGTCTGCTTCGCCGAATCGTGGGCGTTCGCCGCGCTGTTCTTCGACGCCGACCTGTCCTTCGCGCACCCCGGCTGGTTCCTGGCCGGACTGCTCGCCACCTGCCTGGCCACGGCCGCCACCTCCACGGTGATGGCCACGGTCTTCGTCCTGGGACGCACCGCCCTCGCCTTCAAGAACGCGCTCAACTACCCGGTGTACGTGCTCGGCGGCGTCTTCGTCCCCATCGCCGCGCTGCCGGAGTGGTCACAGCCGTTCTCGCGCGTGATCTTCCTGTCCTGGAGCGCCGACCTGCTGCGCGCCGCGGCCGCGCCGGACCCGATGGACAACCCCGTGGGACAGATCACCGCGATCCTGCTGCTGGGCGCGGGCACCCTGGCCGCCGGAGTGTGGTGCGCCCGCGCCGTCCTCAACCGGATCCGCGTCACCGGACGGGTGATGGCCGCATGAACAACGCCCTCACCTCCCGGCTCAGCATCGCCGGGAACGCGGCCCTCCTCGGCTTCGCCGAATACCGTTCGCAGTACACCCTGCGGTCCTGGTTCTTCGGCTGGGGACTGCGCCTGGTCTTCCAGGTGGTCTTCTTCGCCACGATCGGAACCGTGGTCGGCGACCAGGACACCGTCCGCTACCTGGCGGTCGGGAACATCGTCGCCGTCGGCACCATCGAATCGACCTCCTCGGTCCTGTCCATCGTGCGCGACCGCAGGAACGGCACCCTCACCCAGCTCGTCGCATCCCCCGGCGACCCCGTCGTCGCGCTGCTCAGCCGCAGCCTGAACAACCCGGTCAGCGGATTCATCAGCTCCATGGTCGTGGCCGCCTTCATCGTGCCCGTCTTCGGCATCCCCCTGCCGGGAGCGGCCACGGCGGCCATCGTCCCCATCGTGCTGGCCGCCTGCTTCTCCGCGTACTGCTACGGCGCGCTCATCGGCGCCGTGGTCATGCGCTACCCCAACGCCGGCTGGGGCGCGCTCAACGTCGCCTACCTGCTGCTCATGGCGTTCACCGGCGTCAACGTCCCCGCCTCCTTCTGGCCCGCGCCGATCAGCGCCCTGGCCGACGTACTGCCGGTCACCCACGGCCTGCGCGCGCTGCGCGGCCTGCTCGACGGCGCCCCGGCGGCACACGTCGCGGGACAGCTCGCCCTGGAAGCCGCGGTGGCCGTGGGCTGGCTGGCGGCCGCCGCCCTGCTCCTCACCTTCCTGATCGGACGCGGCCGGCGCGGCGGAGGGCTCGACGCGGTGCACTGACCGCGCCGCCCCGCCCCGCGCCGTGCCCCCTCCACCCCGACGACCATCCGCCGGCCACCTCGGCCCCGGCGGGGGAGACCCCATGGAATTCAGCCTGTTCTACTTCGCCGACGACGACACCGCCCAGCCCCCGGCGCGGAGCGGGCCCCCGGCCGGTACCGCCACCGGCAAGTACCGCCTCCTGCTGGAAGGCGCCAGGATCGCCGACCGGGAAGGGCTCTGCGCGGTGTGGACGCCCGAACGTCACTTCCACCGCTTCGGAGGCCTCTACCCCAACCCCGCACTCGCGGGCGCCGCGATCGCCGCCGTCACCGAACGGGTGCAGATCCGGGCCGGCAGCATCGTCGCCCCCCTCCACGACCCGATCCGGATCGTGGAGGACTGGTCCGTGGTCGACAACCTCTCCGGCGGCCGCGCCGGAATGTCCTTCGCCTCCGGCTGGCACGCCACCGATTTCGTCCTGCGGCCCGGAGCCTATGACGACCGGCGCCGACGCGTGACCGAGACCATGGAGGAAGTCCGGCGGCTGTGGAGCGGTGACCCGCTGACGGCCGAGGACGGCGGCGGCAGACGGGTCCAGGTCACCACCCACCCCGCCCCGGTGCAGGCCTTCCCCCGGATGTGGCTCACCAGCGCGGGCTCCGCCGAGACGTTCCGCGCCGCCGGAGACCTCAATGTCGGGCTGCTGACGTACCTCCTGGGACAGGACCGGGACGACCTCGCGGACAAGATCCGCGAGTACCGGGCGGCGGTCCGCCGCGCCAGCGGCAACTCCTGGTCGGGCCACGTCGTCGTGATGGTCCCCACCTACCTCGACACCACCCGGGAACTGGCCAGGGAACGCGTCGCCGGCCCGCTGGCTGCCTACTTGAAGAGCAACTTCCGCCTCATCGCCGGATCACTGCGCCGAGGCGCTGCCTCACTGGACCCCGCGACCCTCAGCGCCGCCGACGTCGACGAGATCGTCCGGCGCTCCCTCGACCACTACTACGAGCACTACGCCCTGTTCGGCACCGTCGGCGACGCGACCGCCGCCGCGGAGGGGATCGCCGAACTCGGCGTCGACGAGATCGCCTGCCTGATCGACTTCGGCGTCGCACCCGAGCAGGCCCTCGCGTCCGTCCCCCGCATCGCCGAACTCGGCCGGGCGTTCCGGTGACCGCGCCGTCCCCGGACCCCACCTGGCGGATCGAGCAGGCCGACGCCATCGAGGACATCGAGGAGGACCTCCTCGGCGGCCTGGCGGTGCCCGGCGGGACCGCGCACTACGTCGCCGAGCTGGCACGCCTCGAACTCGCCGAGTCCCTCCGCGGCACCACCGTCCGGTACCTCCGGGCCCGCGACGGCCACGGACGGTGCGGAGCCGTCCTGCCGGTCTACCGCGCCACCGCGCCACTCCCACCGGTCCTCACCCCGCCGAGCGGCCCCTGGCGCGACGGGGAACCGGTCCACCTGCTCGGTGCGCCCGGCGCGACGGCCAACCAGCTCGCGGTCTCCCCTACGCTGTCCCCGCGGCAGCGGCAGACCTGCACGCGCCTGCTGCTCGACCACGCGCTGTCCCTGGCCGCGCACGACGGCGCCACCGCGGTACTGCTTCCCCTGGCCGACGCCGCCCAACGGGCGCTGGCCACCGCGGCCCTGGCCGAAGCGGGCCGTGCCGGAAGCGTCCTGGTCCACACCGAGCCCGTCGCCGGGCTGGACGTCACCTGGGACAGTTTCGACGGCTACGTCGCCTCCCTGGCCGGCAGCCGCCGCGCCGGCGTACGCAAGGAACGACGCCGGTTCCTGGACAGCGGGATCGTGGTCACCCAGGAACCGGTCCTGGACGTCTGCGAGGAGATCGCGCCGCTCGTCCACCAAGTGGAACAGCGCTACGCGCGGTCCACCACGGTGGACCAGATCGAGTTCTACCTCACCGGACTCGGCCTCGCCATGGACGACAGCGGATTCGCCCTGCTCGCCCGGTCCGGCGGCCGGGCACTGGGGGCCTGCGTCATCTGGGAGCACGACGACGCGTGGGTCATCCGGTGCTGGGGCTGCGACTACGCCAGGACCGACCGGGAATCGCTCTACTTCAACATGGTCTTCTACGAGCCCGTGGCACGCGCCATCGCGCGGAAGGTCCCCCGCATCCACGTGGGCCCCCAGTCCATCGACACGAAGACCGCCCGGGGCTGCACCGTCGAGGAGCTGCACACGCTCCTCGTCCGGTGACCCGAGCCGCCGCCCCTACGCCCGACACCGTGGAGAACCCGATGGACCTGAGCCTTTTCTATTTCGCGGACGAATCCCAGGACGACGAGGACCGCTACCGGATGCTCATGGAGGGCGCCCGCTTCGCCGACACCCACGGCTTCACCGCGGTGTGGACCCCCGAACGGCACTTCCACCCGTTCGGCGGGGGATACCCCAACCCCGCGCTGACCAGCGCCGCCGTGGCAGCCGTGACCGAGCGGGTCGCCATCCGGGCGGGCAGCGTCGTGGCCCCGCTGCACTCGCCCGTACGGATCGCCGAGGAATGGGCCGTCGTGGACAACCTCTCGCACGGACGCGTGGGAGTGTCGTTCGCGTCCGGCTGGCACAGTACGGACTTCGCACTGCGCCCGGAGAACTACGCGGACCGCAAACAGGTCGCCGCCGCGACGGTCGACACCGTCCGCCGGTTGTGGCGGCGCGAAGAGGTCGACCTCACCGACGGCACGGGAGAACCGGTGCGGGTCCGGACCTTCCCCCCGCCCGTCCAGCCGGAACTGCCGGTCTGGCTCACCACCTCCGGCAGCGTCGAGACGTTCCGCGCGGCGGGCCGGCTGGGCGTCGGGCTCCTCACCCACCTGCTCGGACAGGACGTCGACGACCTCACCCACGGCATAGCCGAGTACCGGCGCGCCTTCGCCGACGCCCACCAGGGCGACGGCCACGTCGTCCTGATGCTGCACACCTTCGTCGGCACCGACCGCGACGCCGTACGCGGCATCGTGCGGAAGCCCTTCAGCGACTACCTGCGCAGCTCGGTGAACCTGTCCGCACGCACCGGGGCCGCCCCGGAGCCCGACGAGGACCTCGACCCCGAGGACATCGACTTCCTCGTCGAGCAGTCCTTCAACCGGTACTTCGAGACCAGCGGCCTGTTCGGGACCGTGGACGACGCGCTGGCCGTGGTCCGCCGGATGGAAGCGATCGGGGTCGACGAGATCGCCTGCCTGATCGATTTCGTCGGTGACACGGACGAGGTCCTGAACGGCCTCGTCCACCTCGACGCGGTGCGCCGCGCCTGCGGCTGACGCGTCCGCCGCCGGCCAGCGTGGCCGGCGCCGGTCTGCGCCGTTCGGCCGCGCGGGGCGGTCGCCGGCTGGCAGGCTGCTTCCATGGACCACGCGGAAGTACTGCTCATCGGAGGGCGGGCCGGAGCCGGCAAGACGACGGTGGGCTGGGAGGTTTCAGCGAGACTGCGTGCCGTGGCGGTCGCCCATGCGGTCATCGACGGTGACTTCATGGGGCAGGTGCACCCGGCACCGGAGGGGGACCCCGACCGCTCGGGGATCACCGAGAGCAACCTGACGGCCGTGTGGGAGAACCTCACCCGGCGCGGCTACCGCCGTCTTGTCTACACGAACACCGCGAGCGTGCTGCCGGAGGCGACCGGCATGTTCGAGCGTGCCATGGGGGCGGGGGTGCGCATCACGCGGGTCCTGCTCACCGCTTCCGACGCCACCGCCCGCGAACGGCTGTTCGGCAGGGAGATCGGCTCGGAGCTGGAGCAGGAGCTGACGGGCGGAGTCCGCACGGCACGGCTTCTGGACGAGCGTGCCTGCGCGGGCACCGTACGGGTGGTGACGGACGGACGGCCCGTCGTGGACATCGCGCGCGAGGTGGTCGACGCCACCGGCTGGGCCGGGCGCGACGCCGCCGGCCGCTGACCGCCGTTCCGGGGGCCGAGGGACGCGCCGCGACCGGGGGCCGCGGCGTGCGCGGACGACGGGGCGGCCGGCTACGGCGGGTTCTCCTCGCGGTCCGGGGGGCCGGGCGCGGGGCGGTCTGCTGCGCGCCGGGCCTCCTCCTCCCGGTCCCCGTACCGGTCCTCGTCCTGGTACCGGTCCTCCTCCCGTGCCGCCGCGCGGTCCGCGTGCCCGGCCGCGTCCCGGTCCGCGCCGGCGTCCGCGCCCGGCCGTACCGCCCCTACCCGGCCGGCGCCGCCGGAGTCCGGTTCCCCGTCCGGGTCCTCGCCGGCGCCCGCGCGGAGGTGGCCGACGACCGTGTTGGTGACGGCGGCCAGCGGGACCGCGATGACCGCCCCGCCGATGCCGGCGACCAGCCCGCCCGTGGCGACCGCCAGGACCACGGCCAGGGGGTGGACCCGGACCGCGCGCCCCAGGATGAACGGCTGGAGGACGTGCCCTTCGATCTGCTGGACGAGGAGCACCACCATCAGGGTCATCACCGCGGTGAACAGCCCCTGCGTGACCAGGGCGACGATCACCGCGAGCGCGCCCGAGGCGACCGCTCCGATCAGCGGTACGAACGAGGCCAGGAAGATCACCACGGCGATGGGCACGGCGAGCGGCACCCCGAGGAAGTGGATGCCGACACCGATGAAGACCGCGTCGATCATGGCGACGATCATCGTTCCGCGCACGTACGCGGTCAGGGTGCGCCAGGCCGGCGGGCCCGCCCCGGCGACCGCGGGCCGCGCCGCGGCCGGCACGAGGCGCAGGGTCCACTCCCAGATGCGTCTGCCGTCGTACAGCAGGAAGAGCGTGCAGAAGACCGTCAGCAGCACCCCGGTGATCAGCTCGACCAGGAGGGTCACGCCGTGGAGACCGGTCGAGGCGATGGTGTCGGCGCCCGTGCCGATCGCATCGTTCAGCCGGCCCGCGATGTCGCCGATCTGCTCCTCGGTCACGTGGAAGGGGCTGTTCAGGAGCCGGCGCTTCAGCTCCTCGATGCCCTCCTGGAGGCGGCTGGACAGGCTGCCGAGGTTGTTGAGCACCTGCCACACGACGAACCAGCCCGCCAGCCCGAGGACGACGAACCCGCAGACCGCCGTGACCACGGTGGCCGGTCCCCGGGACAGGCCCCAGCGCTGCAGGCGGGCGACCGTCGGCAGGAGCAGCGCGGTGACCAGCAGCGCCGCGACGAACACGAGCGCGATCAGCCGCACGGACCCGATCACCCGCATCAGGATCCACAGGGCGGCGGCGATGACCACGAAGCGCCAGCCCACCTCGGCCGCGACCCGTATGCCCCAGGGCACCTCCTGCGCGGGCGCCGCGGAAGCGGGGCGGGGCCGCTGGGCGGCGGCCCGTACCTCCCGCATCCGCTCGGCCCCGGCTCGCGCCTCGTGACGCGCCAGGGCCCGCGCCCTGCGCTCGCCGAACGCGGCGGCGCCGCCCCTGACCCGATCGGCCCAGCTGCGGATGACGTGCACGACGCACCACCTCCTACGCCCACCAGCCCGTCTGCCCCCGCCGCGCGTGATCAGACGGCCCCGGCCGGCCCGGCGCCCGGCACGGCCCGGTCGGGGCCGCCTACCGCACGGCGGGTGGTGGCGCGGGTGCCAGGAACGCGCGGTACCCGGGGCGGCCCGGCAGGCCGGGCAGGGGATGGGGGCGCCAGCCCCGGGCCCAGCGGGGCGGTGGGGAGCCGCCCGGCACCAGCACGGCCGTCGGCCGCGTACGCGCCAGCGAGACGAGCTCGCGCGCGGTGATGCTGCCGTCGTGGCCCCCGTACACCTGACGGGCGGCGCATCCGGTGGCGAAAGCGGCCCGGACCGCCTCGGCGCCGCTGAGCGTGCACGGGGGGCGTACGCCCAGACGGCGCAGCTCTCCGGCGACCGCGGTGAACGCCGCGCGGTCGGCCCGGCTGCGGGCCGCCGCGGCACCGGCGATGGTGAACTGCAGGGCCACATGGGCCACCAGGGCCGCGCACAGCGCGCTCAGCGCGAGCGGACGGGCCCGGCACGCGGCGAACAGCCGGTCCACGCACAGGGCGACAGGGATGGCGAGCAGGGCGTAGGCGGGCAGCAGGAAGCGGGGAGCCGCATAGCCGATCATCAGCAGGTACGGCACGGCGAGGAACAGCGCGACCACCGTGGCCAGGCCGACCCGCCTCCCCGTTCCGCCGCGGTGTGCGGACAGCAGCCCGGCCGCTGTCAGCGGAGGCAGGGCCAGCCACCACAGGCCCGTGACGGGCCGCGACCACGGCACATCGCAGGGACGGCACAGCGTCCGCCCGCCGAGTGAGCGCAGCTGGTCGGCGAAGGCCGGGTTCCAGCCCAGACCGCCCTGGATCTCGCTCGCCCTCCGGAGCCTCGGCAGGACACCGCCGTAGCGGAGGTGGGCCTCGACGGCCCACTCCGCGCAGCCCGCCCCGAGGCCCGCCACCACGGCCGCCGCGAGAGCGGCCCGCGACCGGGGAGGGAGCGCCGGCACGGCGCCGAGCAGGGGCACGGTCAGCCATACCGCGTCCCCGGGACGCATCAGCGCGGCGAACGCCACCCCCGCGGCGGCACCCGCCACCGCGAGGCGGTCCCGGGGATCGCGGGCCGCCCTCAGGAAACACCCGACGGTGAAGAGCGCGCCGAGGGCCACCCAGAGGTTCGGCATGGCCTGGGGCCCGTAGAACAGGGTGATCCACAGCCCCGCGAACAGGCCGCCCGCCAGGGCGAGCACGCGGGTGGGGAGCAGCCCCCGCCACGCCCACAGGGAGAGCAGCAGTCCCGCCGCCGCCAGCACGGCCAGGTAGACCCGTAGCGCCGGTACGGAGGAGGTGAGCGCGGTGACCGGGGCGACGAGGTAGGTGATGCCGCGGGCACGCGGCGCGCTGAAGAACGCCGCCGGGGCCTCGGCGGCGACCTGGCTGACGTACACCGTCTCGTCCCACCCGAGCCCGGTGCCCGGTACGACGAGGAGGAGCTGGACGACGCCGTACGCGGCGGCGACCGACCCCAGCCGCACCAGGTCCCCCCGACGGCCGCGGGCCGTCACCGGGCCGGCCCGGGCGGTGGGGGGATCCGGCACCGTGATGGCCTTCTGCGGCATCGCCGTCGTACCTCCGACGCGAAGGGGGCGGGTGCACCACCCTGCCCGGCACGGGCCGCCCGCGCATTCCGGGCGCCGGGGCGAGGAGCCGCGCTACGGCGTCGGCGGCGGACGGGCGAGCGGAAGGGGGCCGGATGCGCCGACACGCCCGCCGTCCGCCTTCCGGAAGGGTGGTGTGCCGCGGCCGGGCAGGGGCAGGAGCGGCCGGGGGGAAGACATGACGAGTCTTCCCCGTCCGCCCGACCGCCCGAACAGGGCGCAAGGGCGGCCGCCCACGCAAGGAACGAGGATCGGTCATGTCGCAGGTCAAGGAATCCATCGAGGTCAACGTCCCGATCACCACCGCCTACAACCAGTGGACGCAGTTCGAGTCGTTCCCCGAGTTCATGGACGGGGTCGAGCACATCGAGCAGCGCACCGACACGCTCACCCACTGGGTGACGAAGATCGGCGGCGTGGAGCGCGAGTTCGACGCGGAGATCACCGAGCAGGTCCCCGACAGCAAGGTCGCCTGGGTCACCGTGGGGGGCGAAACGGAGCAGTCGGGTCTGGTCACCTTCCGCCCGATCGACCCGGCCCATACCGAGGTCACGCTGATGATGGACTTCGATCCCGACGGGATGGCCGAGAACATCGGCGACAAGCTCGGCTTCGTCGACCGCCAGGTCAAGGGCGACCTCAAGCGGTTCAAGCACTTCATCGAGGACCGCGGCCGCGAGACCGGCGCCTGGCGCGGCAGCGTCTGACCACGGCGCACCCGCCACCCCCGGCGCCCCGCACCACCTTCCAAGTCCCGTTCCCGCGGGCGGGTTTGGGCACCCGGATCGGGGACATGCGGGTCAGTGGCGACGGCACGTCTCACCGGGCCGGCGGGAACCCCCGCCGCCGGTGACCGCGAGCGGCACCCTTCTCCCCGGTGCCGCTCGCGGGCCGTCCGCCGCCCGGCGTGGCACCGCTCAGGAGTGGAAGCCGTCCTCCTGGGCCCGTCGGGCCAGTTCGATCTTCGTGTGCGCCGGGCGGCCCGCCCGGCGGTACTTCTCCTTGACCTGGTCCAGGTAGTACTTCGCCGTGTTGACGCTGATCCCCGCGCGCCGGGCGGTCGCCTTCAGGGTCAGTCCGGACGCGTAGTCGCGCAGGACCTGCCGCTCGCGCGGAGCCAGGCGCGGGCGCGCCGGACCGGTGTCGCTGAACCAGGCGAAGGCGAGTTCCGGGGAGTGCGCCGTGCCGCCCGCGGCCACCGCCTCGACGGCCTCGACCAGGGAGTCCAGCGCGTGGTCCTTGGTCAGGTAGCCGTCGGCTCCGGCCGCCACGGCCGCCACGACCCTCCCGCGGTCCGCCACCGTGCTGATCACCAGGACCCGGCTTCCCGCCTCGCGCACCCGCCGCACGTTCTCTTCGGGAACCGATCCGTCGCGCAGCACCAGGTCCAGCAGCACCACCTCGGCGGCCGCCGCCGGACCGGCCAGCAGCTCGTCCACCGTGGCGGCGGTCCCCAGGAGGCGCAGTCTCCGCTGCCCGGACAACCAGGAGCACAACCCGTCGAGCAGCATGCGGTCGTCGTCCACCACGGCCACGTCGATCACGCGGGCCACCGCAGCTCCACGACGGTCCCCTCGCCGGGACGGCTGTCGACCCAGGCCGCACCCCCGACGGAGGCCATCCTCCCGTACACCGAACGCCGCAAGCCGGTACCGGAACCGCGGCGGGCGGCGTCGCGGGAGTCGAACCCGGCGCCGCGGTCGGCCACGGTCACCACCACACCCCCCTCGTCCCCCACCACGGTGCAGTGGGCCGACGAGATCCCGGCATGCCTGCGTACGTTGTTCAACGCCTCCCGCACGGCGGCGGCCAGCGCCCCGGCGACGTGCGCGGGCACCTCCGGCACCGCGTGGTACCGGGCGCTGACCACCAGCCCCAGCCCCTCCGCGGAGCGCACCACCTCCTCCAAGGAGGCGCCCACCCCCGCCATCCCCTCGGAGGGGGAACCGGAGCGGCGCTGCGCGCCCTCCTCCAGCTGGACCAGCCGCCGCAGATAGGCCGCTTCGCGCGCGCAGCGGTCCCGGACGGCCGGAGCGTTGGCGTCCACCCGGCCGGCGGCGATCGTGGACAGCGTGGCGAGCACCGTGTCGTGCAGCGCCGCGTGGTGGGCCGCCCGCTCGGCCTGCCGCGCCCGCGCCACCTCGGCCACGACGGCCCGTTCCTGCGCGGCGTCCAGCAGCGTCCCCTGGCGGCGCACGTACCACCAGCAGGCTCCGGCCAGCACCGCGCACTCGAGGAGCGCGGCGACGTGCCGCAGGAGATCCGCGGGCCCGGAACCCGGCACCGCCCCGTACAGGGCCAGCGACGTGGCCAGCAGGAGCGCGACCGACCCGGCGAGCCCACGCCGGTCGAGCACGACGACGACGGCCGTCACCGCCGACAGCGCCTGCACCATCAGCCAGCCGTGGGGCGTCACCGCCGGACCGGCCCCCAGGACGGCGAGGGCGGCCCACGGCAGCGCACAGCCCGTCACCAGCACGTCCACCCACACCCACGCGGGGCGCAGCCGGCCCCGTACCAGGGCCGGTCCGTACACGGCCGCGCTGACGGCACAGACGACGGCGAAGACGCCGACCGCCCCCACGTCCACCTCGCCCCCGCCCACCACGCCGGCCGCGAAGAACAGGTGCGCCATCCGAAAGAGCCCGGCCACGGTGACGGCCACGGCGCGCGCACGTCCAAGCCCCACTCCCCACCCCCCGCGCAGACGATCCCCCGCCGCGCCACCCCCCTGAACTGGCGGGTGCCGCGCGTTCAGTGGATCTCGATACGTTTCCCGGCGTCAAGACGGTCCCCGGACAGGAGACCGCCACCACCGCCGAAGGAGTTCGCGTTGAACCGATCGTCCCTCTCGGGCCTGCTGCGCCCGGCCGCCGTCGCCGTCGCCGCGACGGCCTGCCTCATCGCGGGTGCCGCCGGCGCCCGGGCGGCCACCGCCGCGGCCGGCCCCGTGCAACTGCGCTACACCGGCATCGGAGGCGGGCCGCTGAACATCGCCCAGCGCGCCGCCCTGGAAGCGGCCCTCGCCAAGGCCGCCGCGACGGGCTTCAGCGGCAACCAGTGCCGGATCACCAACGGCACGGACTTCCAGCAGACGGCCGGGTACTGGACCTCCACCCGCGAGATCACCTGCGTGGGCGAGCCGGCGGTCAGCGCCGCGCAGCTCTCCCTGGACCGGTACTTGAAGCCCGGCAAGGACCACCTCAGCAGCGTGTGGCACGTCCCCGACGGCTACAACCGCGAGGGCTCCCTGGGCCGTCTCCTCACGAGCGCCGCCCCGGGCACCAACCCCCTCTACCTGTGCGTGGTGCGGGGAGACAACTTCCTCTCCCGCGACGTCAACTGCGAGGGCCAGCAGTACGTGACGCGCCTCGGCTGGATCCACGACGGCCCGCCCGCAGGGGTGGCGGGCGCCCCCGTGTACCGCTGCCTGGTCAACCAGTCGCGGGAACTGTTCGAGTCGAACGACCCGAACTGCGAGGGCCAGATCGTCGGCGGCCCGCTGGGCTACACCGTCACCGGCTGAGCCCCGGACCGACGACCGAAGACCGACGACCAGCAGGGGGGACCGGATCTCATGGCACTACGGAAGAGCACGCGCGCGGCGGTCACGGCGGCCGTGGCCACCGCACTGACGGTGCTGGCCTCGGGAGCCGAGGCGGCCGCCGTCGAATGGCGGCCGCGGCCGGGCATGGTGTACCTGTCCGACATGCCGAAGGACGGCACGACCTGGTACGGCGCGCCGGCCGTGCGGGGCTGGAACGACCTCACCACCTGCTACGGCTTCTGGCCGGGCGGCCAGGCGCCCGAGGTGAACGTGTGGAGCCGCGAGGTCGCCACGTCAGAGACGGCCGCGGGCAGGCAGAACACCGTGGTCTTCGAGACGGAAGCCGAGGCCGCCGCCTTCGCCGTCCGCGCCCGGCAGGCCTTCGCGGACTGCCCGCGGCTCTACGAAGGGCCCTCCACCGTGGTGACCGGATTCGACTACGGGGCGGTGGACGTGGAAGAGGGCGTCTCCGTCCAGGGCATGCGCCTGACGTACACCTTCGACCCCGGCCTCTACCACAACCACCTCTTCGGAGTGGGCCGCGACGGTGACACCGTCACCCTCCTCGAGTGGGAGAGCAACTGGAGCGCCCCTCCGGTGGACTACTTCAAGAACACCACGATGCGCAACGTCGTCAACCGCCTCTACTGACGGCCGGCCCGCCGGCGGACGACGAGGTCCACCCCCCCGTCGTCCGCCGGCGAGGCGGATACGTCCAACTCGGCGCGTCCCGGGGCGAGTAGGGTGGCGGAAGCTTCTGTTCGCTCCAGGTTCGTCCGACGGAGAGGAAGAGACATGCGCAAGCTCCTGATGGTGATGGCCGCGGCCGCGATGACGGCGGTCGGTTTCGCCGCGCCGGCGCAGGCCGCCGTGAACGACGTGGACATGCCCTTCGGCATGGCCTACGGCAACAGCACCACGTCCGGCACGATCCACTTCACCGACGGGTACACCGCCACCGTCTCCGGCGTCGTCCACGCGGCGAGCGGCTACCGGCGGGTGTGCGCCTACGGCGCGAACGGCGACGCGAGGTCGGGTCTCATCTGCAGCCCGTTCGCGCAGGCGGGCGGGCCGGACCAGCTCCTCGCCGGATCACTGAGGATCACGGTCCCGGGCGGCGTCCAGCGGGTCTACCTCACGATGTACGACGGGAGCAACGTCCGTCTGGCCGAGGAGTTCTGCACCCGCAACGGCTGTACGCGGGTCTTCTGAGCCGGCTGCCGCGCCCCCGGCCGCGGCGGCGGTCCTCCCGGCCCGGTCCCCCGCCCGGGCGGAGGCAGGGCGGAGGCAGGGCGGTGACGTCCCGCTTCGGCGCGGTGGGGGCGGGGGAGCGGGTGCGGATCAGCCGGCCGGGCGGCCGAGCGCGACGCCGCGACCGGCGTAGTAGCGGCGCATCACCGGCCAGGGGACGTCGGCGAACTCCTGTGAACCGCCGTGCCAGCCGGACGGGTTGTGGATCGTGACCGAGTCCCGGTCCGCGCCCACGGCCAGCACAAGGTGCCCTCCGCGCTGGGGCGGCTCGGCGTCCCCGCCGCGCACGTCCGGGTGGACGGACAGCATGACGAGGCGGCCGGCGTGCAGCTGGTACGCGACCTCGTGCGGCGGGAGGCACGGCCGGGATTCGGCGTGGAGGCCGAAGCGGTCCCGGGTGTGGCGGGCGAAGGGCTCGTAGATCAGCCCGTGCAGGCCGCCCTCCTTCGGTACGTACGCGCCCGCTTCGAGGTACTCCTTGCCGAGGGTGACGCTCGGGGGCGCGTCGAGGCCCCAGTGGGCCAGCGCCATCCGCAGGCAGGCCATGCCGCACACCCGCCAGGACCAGAAGGCGTACTCCTCGGGGGAGCCGGCGCCGGAGGCCCGCCAGCGGGGGTCGTCGGCGGCGTCCAGGCGGCCCGTGACGATCTCCGAGACCAGCTCGGGCGACTCCCACTGCGCGAAGTACGGCACCTCGTGGCGGACGGGCCGGCACGCGGAGAGGGGCGGAACGGGCCCCGGCGGGGCGGGACGGGACCGCTCGGGGGTCGCCGGGGAGGTCACGCCCGGCTCGCGGCGTCGATCTCGGCGATGAGGCCCTCGACGAGGCCCCGGATCTCGTCGCGGATCGGGCGGACGGCCTCGACGCCCTGGCCGGCCGGGTCCTCGAGCTGCCAGTCGAGGTAGGTCTTGCCGGGGAAGTACGGGCAGGCGTCGCCGCAGCCCATGGTGATGATGTAGTCGGAGGCCTGAGCGGCCTCGGGGGTGAGCACCTTCGGCTTCTGTCCGGAGATGTCGATGCCCAGCTCGGCCATGGCGGCCACAGCGGAGGGGTTGACCCGGTCACCGGGGACGGAGCCCGCGGAGCGGACCTCGACGCGGTCGCCCGCCAGGTGGCGCAGGAACCCGGCCGCCATCTGGGAGCGGCCCGCGTTGTGGACGCAGACGAAGAGGACGGAGGCGGCGGGAGGTACCTCCCGGCCGCCGGGCCGGGGGAGGGCGGAGGTCATCTCTTCTTCCTTGGGGTGAGTCGACTGCGGTGGGGGCGGTTCCGGGGCGATCGGCGCTCCACCGGGTGAGGCGATCACATCAGCTCAGACTGGTATCAGGCGCAGCTGATGTGAGAGTATCAGCACATGATGACGTCAGTCGACACTGAACTGATCCGGGTGCTGGCCGACCCGCTCAGGCTCCGGATCGTGACCCTGCTCGCGCACGAGACCCTCTGCACCACCCACCTCGTCGAGGAGACGGGTGCCAGACAGACGAACCTCTCCAACCATCTGAAGGTGCTGCGCGAGACCGGGGTCGTCGAGACGGAGCCCTGCGGGAGGTACGTCTACTACCGGCTGCGCCCGGACGTCATCGAAACCCTCGCCGGTCAGTTCGCCGGCCTCGCCCGGACCGCGCGCGCCACCGCCGAAGCGAACCTCAAGCGGTCCTGCCCGTAGCCCGCTGTCCGTCCGTCCCGCCCGCCCGAGGAGAACCCGTCTTGACCGCCACCGAGCGCGTCGCCGCCGCCCCCGCGGCGGAGCCCGCCACCGCCACCGAAGCCCCCCGGCCCGCACCCGGCGCGACCCCGCCCCGCACGCCGCTGACCGCCCGCGCCGCCGCCGAACTGGTGGGCACCGCCGCGCTGGTGGCGGTGGTCGTCGGCTCCGGCATCCAGGCCACCGCGCTCACCGACGACGTGGCGCTCCAGCTCCTCGCCAACTCCACCGCCACGGTCTTCGGCCTCGGCGTCCTGATAGCCCTCCTCGGCCCGGTCTCCGGCGCGCACTTCAACCCGGCCGTCACCCTGGCCGAGTGGTGGACCGCCCGCGGCGGCGGCGCCGGGGTCACCGCCCGCGAGCTGGCCGTGTACGTGCCTTCGCAGACCGCCGGCGCCATCGCGGGCGCCATCCTGGCGGACGCCATGTTCGGTGAGCCGCTGGTGAAGTGGTCCACCCACGACCGCTCCGCGGGCAACCTCCTCCTCGGTGAGGTCGTCGCCACCGCGGGGCTCGTCCTGCTGGTCTTCGGCCTGGCCCGCACCGACCGGCTGCGCTTCGCCCCCGTCGCGGTCGCCTCGTACATCGGCGCCGCGTACTGGTTCACCTCCTCCACCTCCTTCGCCAACCCGGCGGTGACCATCGGCCGCGCCTTCACGGACACCTTCGCCGGCATCGCCCCCGCCTCCGTGGCCGGCTTCATCGGCATGCAGCTGATCGGCGCGGCGGTGGGCCTGACCCTGGTCGCGGTCATCTTCAGGCGCGGCAGGACGCACCCCGGGACGCCCGTGGCATGAGCTGGAGCAGGGTGTGCGCGTCGCGCCACAGCCGCCACGGAAGGCCGCCTTCCTCCGCTCTTCGTGAACATCGCGTTCAACGTCGTCGCCGGCCCCGGAGCCCTGTGGCGCCACGGCCGGACCGGCGCCCTGCGCGGTCCACTGACCCGCCGCCTGGTGGCCGGCGCCCTTCCCGGGGTGTGCGTGGGCGCCGTGATCCGCGTCCTCGCCCGTCCCGGCCCGGCCGTTTTCCGGCACCTCATCGCCGCTCTCCTGCTCCCGCTGGGACTGTGGCTGTGCGTCCGTACGCTCCGCCCCCACGCGAACGGCCCGCCGCCGAACCGTCCGCCCTACGGTCACCGGCCTCGCCCTGGCCGCCGGTGTGGTGGGCGGCGTCTACGGGATCGGCGGCGGGTCCCTCCTCGGCCCGATCCTCGCCGGCCGGGGCCTGCCCGTCGCCCGCGTCGCCCCGGCCGCCCTTGCCGCGACCTTCGTGACGTCCGTCGTCGGCGCGGCGGCCTTCGCGCCGCTGTCCCCGGCGGGCGGCGGAGAAGCGGCTCCCGACTGGAGCCTGGGCCTGGCCTGCGGTGCGGGCGGCCTGATCGGCGGCTGCCTCGGCGCCCGCCTGCAGCGCACCTGACGCCGCGAGCGCAGGTCCCTCATGCATTTTGATAAATGTCTATGTTGACGCCCATCGAAGCAGGTGGAATGCTGATCGGGTCGGACATCGACATGTGTCGAACCAAAGGGGAATCTCGTGAACGCCACCGCCAGCTCCACCGCCAGCGCGGCCGACAAGGCGAACCTGCCCGTCGTGGTCATCGGAGCAGGTCCCGTGGGCCTGGCCGCCGCCGCGCACCTCTTCGAGCGAGGTCTCACGCCCCTGGTCCTGGAAGCCGGACCGGCCGCCGGCAGCGCGGTGCGCGCGTGGGGCCACGTGCGGTTGTTCTCCACCTGGTCCGAGGTCGTCGATCCGGCCGCCGAGAAGCTCCTGGCCCCCACCGGCTGGACCGCCCCGGACGGCGCGACCTACCCCTCCGGCGCGGACTGGGCCGAGAAGTACCTCCAGCCGCTCGCCGACGCCCTGGGTGACCGGGTCCGCTACGGCGCCACGGTGACCGGCGTCTCCCGGGTCGGCCGCGACCGGATCGTCGACGCCGACCGCGAGGCGCAGCCCTTCACCGTCAGCGTCCTGAACGCCGACGGCACCGAGGAGCGGATCACCGCCCGCGCCGTCATCGACGCGTCCGGCACCTGGTCCACCCCCAGCCCCCTCGGCGGCGACGGCCTGCCCGCCCTGGGCGAGCGCGCCGCCTCGGACCGGATCTCGTACCGGATCCCCGACCTCGGGGACCCGGCCGTCCGCGCCCGCCACGCCGGCAGGCGCACCGCCGTCATCGGCTCCGGTGCCTCGGCCTTCACCGCCCTCGCCCTCCTGGCCGGCCTCGCCGAGGAGGAGCCCGCCACCCGTGCGGTGTGGGTCCTTCGCCGGGGCATCGGCGGTTCCACCTTCGGCGGCGGCACCGCCGACCAGCTCCCCGCCCGTGGCGCCCTCGGCCTCGCCGCCAAGGCCGCCGTCGACGACGGCCACGCCGACGCGGTCACCGGCTTCCGCACCTCCGCCGTCCAGCGCGACGGCGACAGGCTGGTCCTCGTGGCGGAAGACGGCCGGCGTCTGGACCCCGTGGACGAGGTCATCGTCCTCACCGGCCTGCGCCCCGACCTCTCCTTCCTCGGCGAACTGCGGCTCGGACTCGACGAGCGCCTCCAGGCCCCGCTGGAACTCGCGCCGCTGATCGACCCGAACCAGCACTCGTGCGGCACCGTCTACCCCCACGGAGTCAACGAGCTCTCCCACCCGGAGAAGGACGTCTACCTGGTCGGCATGAAGTCCTACGGCCGTGCGCCGACCTTCCTCGCCATGACCGGGTACGAGCAGGTCCGCTCCGTCGCCGCCGCCCTCGCGGGTGACCGGGAAGCCGCCGAACGCGTCGAGCTGACCCTTCCGGAGACCGGTGTCTGCGGCGGCGCCGGACTCTTCGACGAGCCCCGGGCCGCAGAGGAGTCCGGTGGCGGCTGCTGCGCCGCCCCGACCACGCTCACCGTCGGCCTCGGCGCACCCGCGCGATCCGGCGGCTGCTGACGGAGGTGGTACCGGCCCGGGTCGCACCCACCGTCGAAGCAGCCCCCGGGCCCCTTCTTGTGGATCACCCCTGAGAACGGAACGATGGTGGCCATGACCACTGGACACCCGCCCCCCGGCCCCTCGCGCGACCCTGCGAACGGCCTTGTCGCCTGCCCCTGTTGCTTCCAGCGGACCCTGGAGAAGCGGGCCGACTTCGAGATCTGCCCGGAGTGCGGCTGGGAGGACGACGGACAGGGCGACGCGGACGCGCACATCGTGCGAGGGGGTCCCAACGGCTCGCTGAGCTTGACGCGGGCCCGGCTGGACTACCTCGAAGAGGCGGCCGAGGCGGGCGACGAGTCCGCGACGCGCGGCGGTGAGGGGCTGTGGCGGGCGGAGACGCGACGTCAGGTTCCGGACCTGGCCGAGTGAAGAGGCTCCCGGCAGTGCTCGCGCCCGTCGTGCGGGTGTGCCGTTGACGGGCGCGGCCCGGGCCCGCGTTCGGGCCCGGGCCGCGCCGGCGCGCATCAGGGTCTCGCGACGGGCTCGCCGTCGACCGGCCGGTCAGCTTTGGAGGAGGGCGATGCGGATGGCTCGCTCGACGTGCAGGGCGGTGTTGGCGTGTCCGGCCCCGTTGGGGTGGACGAGGGTGACGCGCTTCTGGAGGAGACCGCAGTCCAGAGCGGTGCCGGGAAGCTTCGAGGGCCAGTAGTCCGCTGCCTCGCCGCAGATCCCCTCGACCCACTTCGTGTCCGCGGGCTGGCAGGCGTCGTGGCCCACGCTGGAGGAGTAGACGTCGACGTAGCGGTCACCGAAGAACGAGGTGACCTGCTGGATCGTGCTGTTCAGCCGCTTGAGGACGTCTTCACGGAGCCAGTCGATGTCGGCGTGCTTGATCGCGCCCAGCTCGGTGGGGTAGAGGCGGTTGCAGTCGCTGCCGGTCTCCGGCAGGACGGCCGGGTAGCCGATGGTGATCACCCTGGCGTTGGGGGCGGCCTCGTGCACCTGTGCCAGCATGGCGATGTACTGGTCCCGGACCCGGGCGATCTTGTCCTGGATGCTCTCCTCCCCCTGGGGCGGGCTGGTGTAGTGGTCGCGGCAGGACCCGCCGTACGTGGCGCCCAGTTCGAGGCACTTGAGGAGCATGCCGCCGAAGGGGAGGCTGTTGCCGCCGACGCCGATGGTGACGACGTCGGTCTGGTCGCTCAGCTCGGCCCGCTGGATCTGCGGGTCCACTGCGGCCCAGCCTCCGGCGGGGGGCTCGACCGGACTGATCGGTGTCTGCCGGCCCGTGGCGATGTGGTCGATGGTGGCGTTGCCGCAGCTGACGTTGGTCAGGCGGACGGGCTTGCCGGGCGGGAACTCCGTGAACTCCTGCTCGACCAGGCTGGGGTAGGCGCCGGTGGTGCGGTCGCAGCCGTCCCTCGACGCGTCACCGAGCGCCGGCTGCGGGTCCCCGACGAAGCCGCCGGCCGTGTACGAGTCGCCGAGGGCGGCCCACGTGTACTGATCGGCAGCACCAGCGGAGGCCGAGGGCGCGAGCGCGGCCGCGACCAGGGCGAGCCCGACCGCGAGCGCTCGCGTCCTGAGACGGGAGACGGGGTGTCGCATCAAATCCTCCAGAATCGGCACGAAGACGCCCCGGAGCCGCAAGGTGCCCCGGGGAAAGGCGTCGTGCGCAAGAGCATCCATGCCGCCGGCCCGCCGCCCGGCAGAATCCGGACCTTTCATCCCCAATCGAGCTAAATCATCGGATCTTCGTGTCGCCGCCCGCCGTCTGCGTCTGCCGCTTGCCGGCCGTGGTTCAGGGGCGTGCCGGCGGGGTGGTCGATCCGCTCCGGCCGATCAGTGCGGCGAAGGCGTCGAGGACGCGTTGCAGGCCGAAGGAATAGGCGTGGGCGGGGTCGTGGGCGCTGTTGTGCGCGGCGCCTGCGGCCGCGCCGACGCGGATGGCGGTGGGGTAGGCGTTCTCGTCGAGGACCTGGGCGAGGAGGGGGGCGTTCAGCTCCCACCACTGCTGGTCGTCGAGGGCGCTGTCGCGCTGGGCGGCGCGGGCGTCGGCGGCGGCGCGGGCGCAGGCCTGCACGAAGGTGAGCAGGTGGGTCAGGCAGTCGTCCATCTCGACGTCGCTGAGGCCGAGGCCGTCGAGCCCGGACAGTTCGTGCTCGTACTTCGCCATCTGCCCCGGCCCCAGCAGGGGCCTGACGGTCGAGACGGACGCGGCCCACGGGTGGCGTTCGAAGAGGGCCTTGTTCTCCTCGGCGATGGCGGTGACGCGTCGGCGCCAGGGCTGTCCGGTGGTGTCGGCGCGCGGCATGCGGGCGTAGGCGGCGTCGAGCATGAGGTCGAGGAGCTCCGCCTTGCCCGGGACGTAGGTGTACAGCGTCATGGGCACCACGCCGAGTTCCTTGGCCACCCGCCGCATGGTCACCGCGTCCAGGCCTTCGGTGTCGGCGATGCCGGTGGCGGCGTCGACCACGGCGTCGATGCTCAGGCCCCGCCGCGGCCCCCGGCGGCGGTCGGCGGAGGAGTCCCGCCACAGCAGTCGCAGGGTGTCGGCGGGGTCGCCCGAGCTGGTTCGTTCCGTTGGCACGCGGTCATCCTCTCGCATTTGATCTCTGTACGGTGTACATTGTACGACGTACAGAGATTGCTCGTGCTTCTCCGGAGGGTTTCATGAAGATCACTTCCAGCGCCGTCTCGCTCAACGTCGACGACGTGACCGCGTCCAGCGCCTTCCTCGTCGAGCACTTCGGGTTCCGCGAGGAGATGGCGGCCGACGGTTTCGCGTCTCTGACGCGCGACGACGCGGGCATGAACGTCATCTTTCTGCGGCGGGGCCTCGACAGCCTCCCGGCGGACCAGCGCGATGAGCACGCCGCGGGTCTGATCCTGGCCTTCGTCGTCGAGGACCTGGAAGGCGAACTGGCGCGCCTGCGCTCGGAGGGCGTCGCGATCACCATGCCGCTGACCGACGAGGAGTGGGGCGAGCGCGCCTTCCAGGTCCGGGACCCCAACGGGGTCATCGTCCAGCTGGTCGACTGGAACGCGCCCACCGGAGGCTGAGGCGACCGGCCGCGCGGGCTCCCCCGTCCGGGGAGGCGGGTGGGCGCCTTCATCGGCCCGCCCGCACGACTCCGCCGACAGTGCTCCGAGGGGACCGTCTAGGATGTCGGCCGCGCGCGACGTCACACACGGTTGACGTCGCGCCGGGTCGTGCTCGTGTGCAGTCCTGCGTACGCGAGCCGCCCGCCCGGATGCGTCCGGGCAGCAGTTCCTACGGGGGAGAACGATCGGTGTTCGGAATCATCAGGCCATGCCGTCATCGCCTGGGCGAGGGCTTGCGTACCGAGTGGATGGCGCACCTGTGCGGGCTGTGCCTGGCCCTGCGCAGCGAGTACGGGCAGTTCGCGCGGGTGGCCACCAACTACGACGGCCTGATCGTCTCGGTGCTGACCGAAGCGCAGTCGGAGCGGACCGGGGACTGGCGGCGGGGTGCCGGGCCGTGCCCGCTGCGCGGGATGCGGTCGGCGGACGTGGCGCGGGGCGAGGGCGCGCGGCTGGCGGCGACGGTGTCGCTGGTGCTGGCCGCGGCGAAGATGCGCGACCACGCGGCCGACGGCGACGGCCTGGTGGGGCGGCGCCCGGTGGCGCTGGCGGCACGCCGGATCGCCCACAACTGGGACCGCGCGGGCGTCGCGGGCGGCGAACGGCTCGGCTTCGACACCGCGTTGCTGATCCGTGCGGTCGAGCGCCAGGCGGACGTCGAGCGGTCGACCGGCCCCGGAGGTTCGCTGCTGGCGGTCACGGAGCCCGCGGAGACGGCGACCGCAGCCGCCTTCGCGCACACCGCGGTGCTCACGGACCGCCCGGGCAACGCCGAACCGCTGGCGGAAGCGGGCCGTCTGTTCGGCCGCCTGGCGCACCTGCTGGACGCGGTGGAGGACCTGGACGCCGACGCGGCGTCCGGCGCGTGGAACCCGATCACCGTGACCGGCACGGACCGCGCCGAGGTGCGCCGGCTGTGCGACGACGCCGTCCGCGGGATCCGACTCGCCCTGGACGACGCCGTGTTCGTCGACGGGCGGCTGGTCCGGACGCTGTTGGGCGGCGAGCTGGAACGTGCCGTCGACCGGGTCTTCGACCCCCGGCACCGCCACCACACGTCCCGCCCCCCGGCGCGGGGCGGCCTGCGCGTGCTCCCCTGGCTGGGACGCCGTACCGGCACGGAGGCGGAGACGGCCTCGGCCTGTGGCGTGGGGGAGCTCGCGGGCGTGGCCACGGCCGGCGGGGTGACGGCGTCGGGCCGGCCGCCGGAGGGGCAGTGCCGGCGGTGCCGCGAGTGGGGCCGGCTGTGCGGCGGCTGCGGATCGTGCTCCAGGTGCTGCCGGTGCCGCGACGACGGCGGCCCGGACGACGGAGAACCCTTCCAGTTCGGCGACGGCAGCCGCAACGGCGGCTCCAGCCGCGACGGTTCCGGCAACGACGGCTGGTTCGGCGGCCAGGGCGGAGGCAATTCGGGCGGCTGGTCCGGCGGTTCCGGCGGCGGTCACGGCCCGGGTGGCTCCGGCGGCTCCGGCGGCGGCTCGGGCGACGGCTGCGGCGGTGGCGGCGGCTGCTGCAATCCGTGCAAGTGCTGCTGCGACTGCTGCGACTGAACGACGGGCGGACCCGGCGTCACCGCCCGGCGGGGGTGACGGGCGGTGACACGGCGTGTGCGGGGAGTGCCGCCGGTCGTGCCGGAGCTCCGCGCCGGCTTCCTCCGAAGCCGCGTCCCGGCCGTTCCGGATCGGCAAAATGGTTTGAACCCGGGCGGCGGCACCGACAGGATCGGAGAAGACCGATGAGTTCTTGCCGGCGCCGCAGTCTGTCAGGGTGACCGCCACGCGCGGAGGACACTCACATGACGGAAGGCGCCATGCCCGCACCACACGAAACACCCAGCCCCTCACCCGCCCGCGTCACCGCCGTGCTGCGGATCCTCGTGCTGTCCACCTTCGTCGTCCTCCTCAACGAGACGATCATGGTCAACGCGATCCCGCGGCTCATGCGCGACTTCGAGGTCACCGCCGCCGCCGCGGGGTGGCTCTCCACGGCCTTCATGCTCACCATGGCCGTCGTCATCCCGGTGACGGGGTGGTTCCTCCAGCGCGTGACGACCAGAACCGCGTTCGGTCTCGCCATGGCGCTGTTCCTCGCCGGCACGGCACTGGCCGCGGCCGCGCCCGCCTTCCCCGTACTGCTGGCCGCCCGCGTCATCCAGGCCAGCGGCACCGCCGTCATGATGCCGCTGCTCATGACCACGCTGATGACCCTGGTGCCCCCGCAGGACCGCGGCCGTGTCATGGGCAACATCACCCTCGTCATCTCCGTCGCCCCCGCCCTCGGGCCCGCCGTCTCCGGTGTGCTGCTACAACTGGGGTCCTGGCGGCTGCTGTTCGTGGCCGTGCTGCCCATCGCCGGCGCCATGGCCATATTCGGGCGGCGCAAACTGGTCAACATCGGCGAGCCGCAGGCCGCCCCCATCGACTGGCTGTCCGTCCCCCTGGCGGCAGCGGGCTTCGGCGCCCTGGTCTACGGCCTGAGCGGGCTCGGCGCCGACGACGCGGCCCAGCCCCCCGTGCCCGCGGGGGTCATCACGCTGGCCGGCGCCGTGCTCGTGGGCCTGTTCGTGTGGCGACAGCTGGCACTCCAGCGTTCGTCCGCACCACTGCTGGACCTGCGCGCCCTGCTGTTCCGCCACTTCTCCGTGGCCCTCGGCCTGATGTGCCTGTCGTTCATGGCGCTCATGGGCGCGTTCATCCTGCTGCCCATCTACCTCCAGGAGGTGTGCGGCCTGACCTCACTGCAGACCGGGCTGCTCCTCATCCCCGGAGGCCTGACCATGGGCCTGCTCGGACCGCAGGTCGGCAAGCTCTACGACCGGCTCGGCGCACCACGCCTGGTCGTACCCGGAGCCGTGCTCACCGCGCTGTGCCTCGCGCTGTTCGCGCTCACGGGCGAACAGACCTCGCCGTGGGTGGTGCTCGCCCTCCACGTGGCCCTGAGCGCGGGCATGGCGTTCGTCTTCACCCCCGTCTTCACCTCCGGCCTGTCCGTACTCCCGCCGCACCTCTACCCGCACGGCTCCGCCATCCTCGGCTCGCTCCAGCAGGTCGCGGCGGCCGCCGGCACCGCCCTCGTCATCAGCGTCATGTCGGGGCGCGCCGCCACGGCGGCGGCCGACGGCGCCGACGCCACCGGCGCACTCGCCGCGGGCGTCCGGTGGGGGTTCGGCATCGGCGCCGTGCTCGGCGCGGTGGCCGTACTGGTCGCCCTGCTGATCCGCACCCCGCCCGCTCCGGAGCAGCCTTCCGCGCCGGAGGCCCGGGAGGAGGACGGCACCGCGCCGGCCAAGACCGCGCACACGCCCACCTGAACCCGGGGACCGGCCCGGCGCCCGGCTTCGGCGGCAGGTGCCGGCCCCGGCTCGACGCCGCCTCGGCACCGGCTTCGCCAGTGCCGAGGCGGCGTCGTCCCGTCAGCCCCTGAGCGGGCCCTCGCAGGAGTACGGGGACGTGCCGGTTCCTCCGGCGATGACGGCCGGGCCGAACCAGCAGTTCATGTCCTGGAAGTTGGTGCCGCTGCCGAGGGCGCGCTCGATAAGCCGGCTGTCGGTGGCGGCCGACATGTCCTGGAAGACCAGGTCCGGGGCGGCGGCGTCGCGCAGCCCGGCCGCCAGCTGCCCCGTGCACGCGAACCGCCGGTTGGTTCCGCCGGCGCCCGTGTCCGCGCACTGCGGCACGGTCCCGGTGGCGGCCGCGAGGGCCGACTGCACCTGGGCCGCGGTGTCGTGGGTGAGGGTCCCGGTGGGCTGGAACACCGTACGGGGGACGTACAGGTCGGCGACCTTGGCTATCTGTTCGTCGAGGAAGGCGTCGTAGCCCCGCTGGACGGCTGCGTCGGCGCCGAGGCGGTTCCGCCAGGCGTCGAAACCGGTGACGTCGTCGGACCGCGAGAACCGGTACATGGCCTGGAGTTCGGAGGGCCTGTCCCGCCACAGGTACGCGAAGAAGGTGCCGGCGTAGTCGTGGAACCGGAAGCCGTCCCCGGAGTACGTCGCGTGCAGGATCCGGTCCACGCTCATCCGCGGGCCGCCGGCCGCGGTGTCGTCGATGACCCCCTGGACCAGGGACCTGCGCACCGCGACCCCGTCGTCGCGGGTGGCGCCGGCGAAGAACTCGGCCGTCCCCTCGTCCATCGCCGTGGTCCGGTCACCGCTGTACCAGGCGCCCGAGCCGAAGGTGCCCGGGACGGCGAACCGGCCGTTGAGGTAGTGGGTGTACTCGTGCCGGAAGAGTTCCTCCAGGGTCAGCGAGGAGTCCTCGGGCACGCGCCGCTGGTAGGTGTAGAAGGTCGCCGTGGACTCGATGTACATGCCGCCGTTGTCGGTGCTCAGACCGGTGAGGATCGGCTGGTACGCGACGTAGTCGGCGCGCGAGGCGTACAGCACGACGGTGAGGGTGGCGTTGGTGTCTCCGGCGAGCGGCTGATCGGTGCCGAGCACGCGGTGGAACTGCGACGTGACCTGCTTGCTCGCGTAGTAGAGCTGGTCGACGGTCGTCCGGTCCAGCGCGGTGCGGACCCTGATCGCGCCCTTGTCGTAGGTGTACGTGTACGGGAAGAGCCGCGCCTCGAGCTCGGCCTTGCACTTCGGCGAATGGCAGGTGCCACCGGCGGTGGCCCGGGGGGCGGACTCGGCCGTGGCGGCCCGCTCCACGCGGTCGCGCCGGTCGCGCCGGTCGTGCCGGTCACGAGCCGGGTCGGACGGCCCGGGTCCCGCCTGCGCGGCGACGGCCGGTGCCGCGGCGGTGACGGGCGCGGAGGCGGGTGCGGATCCCGGGGACGGCGCGGGGGCGGCATGGGCCGCGGGCAGCGCGGACAGGGCGAGCGTCGCGGCCGTCACCGCGGTGAGCAGGGACGCGCGCAGGAATCTCCGAGCGGGCAAGGCAGGTCTCCTGACGGTTCGGCAGGTGAGGAGGGTGCGTGCCGCGGAAGCGGTGCCGCGTAACATAGCAATGTGAAATGGCACTGTTAACCCCTTGAACCGCACGGTTTGCCGCGGGCCCCGCCGGCGGTCCGGTCGGCGGTCTTGTGCGTGAGGGAGGCCCTCCACATACTCGCTGCAGCGTCTGTCAGGGACACGCCATGCCCTGAAGCGCCTCACAGGGCCCCCACCCCACGGGCCCCGACGCTCCGAGGAGGAGATCAGTGAGGATCACGCGCACCAGTTCCCCCACCCGCACGACGAGACGAGCCGTGTTCGCCGCCGTCGCCGCCGGCCTGCTGACGGTCACCGGGCTCACCCTGCCCGCCGCCCAGGCCGCCGCCCCCCGGTCCTTCGGGGCGACGGAGCTGGCCAGGGTCGACCAGGCCGTCCTGAGCGCCGACGTGGGCGGGACCGCTTGGTACGTGGACCGGGCGAACGGCCGGGTCGTCGTGACCGCCGACAGCACCGTGTCCGCCGCCGGACTCGAGAGGATCCGCAAGGCGGCGGGGGCCGGGGCGGGCGCCCTGCGGATCGAGCGCACCCCCGGCACGTTCACCCCCCTGCTGGGGCCGGGCGATGCCGTCTACGGCGGCGGCTACCGCTGTTCGGTCGCCTTCAACGTCGTCAGCGGCAGCACGTACTCCTTCCTGACCGCCGGCCACTGCGGCAACGTGGTCAAGACCTGGTACACCAACTCCGCCCAGAGCACGCTGATCGGACCCACCGTCGGGTCGAGCTTCCCGGGCAACGACTACGCCCTGGTCCGCTACGACAACACCTCGCTGAGCCGCACCGGCGGCTTCACCGCCGCCGACGCCTACGTGGGCGAGCCCGTGAAGCGCAGCGGCTCCACCACCGGCACGAAGAGCGGAACGGTCACCGGCCTCGACGCCACCGTCCACTACAGCGGCGGCGGCACGGTCCGCGGCATGATCCAGACCAACGTGTGCGCGGAGCCCGGTGACTCGGGCGGGGCGCTGTACGACGGCACGAAGGCGCTCGGCATCACCTCCGGCGGCAGCGGCAACTGCACCGTCGGCGGTACGACGTTCTACCAGCCGGTGCCCGAGGCCCTCGCCAAGTACCGGGTGTCCCTCCTCTGAGCCCGCCCCGCCGGGACCGGCCGCCCCCCGCTCCCGCCCGCTGGGACGGGACCGGGGCGCGGCCGCCCCGGCGGACCCCGGGGAGGCCCCTGCCCCCGCCGTTCCCGGCTGGTCCTCGCCGCGGCACCCGTCCTCGCCCCGGGCCCGCTGCCCCGCGGCCCGGGCGCGGTCCGCGGTCCCCGCCACGGACCCCAACAGTGAGGGGAGGGGAACGGGCGGCCGTGCGTCCGCGCCGAACTGACGACGGGACCGGTCCCCGGCATCTCCGGCGGCTCTTGCGGGCAGGCGCGCCCTGACGAAAGGACGGCCGGTATGGGCGAGACGCTGATCGGGACGTGTTCATGGACGGACAAGGCCCTCGTGGGCAGCGGGTGGTACCCGCCCGGACGCCGTGACCCCGAGGGGCGGCTGCGGCACTACGCCGAACGGTTCCCCGTCGTCGAGGTCGACGCCGGTTACTACGCCCTCCCCAGCGTGCGCAACAGCGAGCTCTGGACCGAACGCACGCCGCCCCACTTCCGGTTCGACGTCAAGGCGTTCTCCCTCCTCACCGGCCACCCGACCCGCACGTCCGCCCTGCCCGCCGACCTGCGCGGCTACGACACCGGGGACCCGGAACTCCTCGACGAGGTCTGGCACCGGTTCGGCGCCGCCCTGCGGCCCCTCGCGGAAGCCGGCCGGCTCGGCACCGTCCTGTACCAGTTCCCGCCGCGATTCGTCCCCGGCGCCCGGGCCGAGACCGTGCTCCACCGCACCAGGAAGCGCGCGCACCAGTGGCCGATGGCCGTGGAGTTCCGCCACCCCGACTGGTGGCGCGAGGACCGGCGGGAACGCACCGCCGCCCTGCTGAGGGACCTGGACGCCACCGCGGTGGCCGTGGACACCGCCCAAGGGCTGCCCACGTCGATGCCCCCCGTCACCCCGGTCACCACCCCGGGCCTCGCGGTGGTCCGCTTCCACGGCCGCAGCCCCGCCTGGGGGACCGGCAGCAAGGAGGACCGCTTCCGCCACGCCTACACCGAGGAGGAACTGGGCGCCTGGCTGCCGCGCCTGCGCTTCCTCGCCGAACGCGTCGACCAGCTCCACGTCCTGTTCAACAACTGCTGCGGCGACGCCGCGGTACGCGCCGCCACGACCCTGCGCGGCCTCCTCGACCAGGGCGGAGGGGCCGGGCCGATCCGGCCGGCCGGGCACGCATGAGAGGCCCGCGGCGGGTTACACGCCGTCAATGAGACCTGAACGCAGTGCGGTCCCCGGACCCGGCCGCGGCCGCCCCGCCTTCCTCTGGCTGCTGCCCGTACAGGCGGCCCTGATGACCGCCGTGGGACTGATGGTCACCGGTCCGCTGGCGGACCGGTGGCCGCTGGCCGTGGAGGACGGCGTCAACCGCGGCCTGGCCGCGCACCGCAGCGGCCCCCTCACCGCGTTCTCGGACTGGCTGTCCCTGCTGGCCGCCACCCAGACCGTCATCGCCCTCACCGTCCTGGCCGTCACCGGCCTCCTCGTGCTCTCGCGGGGACGCCGGCTGCGGGAGGCGGTGTTCCTGGCCGTGGCCGTGGCCGCGCAGTCGGCGGTCTTCCTGCTGGTGACCCTCGCCGTCGAGCGGCCGCGTCCGGACGTCCCGCAGCTGGACGTCGCGCCACCCACCTCCAGCTTCCCCTCCGGGCACGTCGGAGCGTCGGTGGCGCTGTTCGGCGGACTCGCCGTGCTCGTGGCGCTCCGGCCGCGCGGCGACAGGCCCTGGGTACGGCGCGCCCTGGTCACCGTCCTGCTCCTGGCCCCGGTACTCGTGGCGTTCTCCCGGATCTACCGGGGGATGCACCACCCGTCCGACGGGATCGGCGGCCTGCTCAACGGGGCCTGCACCCTGCTCGTCGTGGCGTACGCGCTCCTGCTGCCCGCCCCGCCCCGGCCGTTCGCGCGTGCGGCCTGCGGCGCCGTCCCGGCCGGCCGGCTCCCGGCCGCCCGCCCCGCCGCCGGCAGCGGCGGGGCGGGGCGCCGGGCCGTGGTGGTGCGCCACCCGCACGGCTGCGGTGCGGAACTGGCCGAGCGCGTGCGGGGGGTCCTGCGCCGCCACGGCTACCGCGACCAGGCGTGGACGGAGACCTCCGCCGAACACGCCGCGGGCGGCCTCGCCGCGCGGATCGCCGAGGAGGACACCGCCCTCGTCGTGGTCTGCGGCGGGGACGGCACGGTACGCGCCTGCGCCGACGTCCTGGCCGGTACCGGCATCCCGCTCGCGGTGGTCCCCTGCGGCACCGGCAACCTGCTGGCCCGCAACCTGCGGCTGCCCTCCGACCCGGCCGCGGCGCTCGAGACGGCCCTGTCCGGGGAGACGGCGCGGATCGACGTGGGCCGGGTCGGGGGCGACGGGCCGGAGAGCGCCCGCTTCACCGTCATGGCCGGAGCCGGGTTCGACGCCGCCATGGTCGCCGGCGCCTCGGAGCGGGTGAAGGAACGCGTGGGCTGGGTCGCGTACGTGCTGTCCGCCGCCGGGCACCTCCGGGACCCCCGGATGCGCCTGTCGATCCGGCTGGACGGGGGTCCCGTACGGGAGCGCCGCGCCCGCATGGTCGTCATCGGCAACGTCGGCAGTCTCCAGGGCGGTCTGCCGCTGCTGCCCGGGGCCCGGCCCGACAGCGGCCGGCTGGAGGTGGCCCTGCTCGATCCGCGCGGAGTCCGCGGCTGGCTCGCGGCGGCGGGATACCTCGGCACGCGCATGCTGCCCGGCCGGGCGTCGGCCGCCCCCGGCGCCGAGTACGGCAGGGTGGCCGGCGGCGCGCTCGAGTACTTCAGCGCCGAACGCGTCGACATCCGCTTCGCCCGCCCCCAGCCGCGCGAGCTCGACGGTGACGTCATCGGAGCCGGCACCCGGCTGAGCGCGGAGGTGGAACCGGGCGCCCTGCGGATCTGGCTGCCGCCGCGCGCGCCGGACGGGCGGGCGCGCACGACGGAGGCCGAACCGGCCGCCCGCGCACACCACCCGGGCGGGCGGTGACGGCCATGGGAACCGCGACGCGGGTGCCGCAGCGCGAGGAAGTGGCGGCCCTCACCGCCGGACTGGAGATGGAGGGAGAGGAACTGTCCGCCGAGGAGGCGCTGGCCGCCCTGCGGCGCTACGGGGGCTGGAGCCTCGTACGGGACTCCTTCGTCCGCTTCCGGTACGCCGACGGCTTCAGCCACTCCAGGGCCCTGGCCCTGCAGACGGTCCTGGCCCTCGTCCCGCTGGCCATCGCCGTCATCGGACTGTCCGGCGCGCTGCACACCGAGGACATCGGCCGGATCGCGGAACTGACGATCCGCCGGCTGGCGAGCGGCCCCAGCCAGGAAGTGGTGGACGACGCCCTGGCCCAGAGCCGCCACCGGCCGGGGGAGGGCAGCCAGGTCGCGCTCTGGCTCGGTCTCGCCTTCTCCGTCGTGAACGTGACCACCGCCCTGTGCCAGGTGGAGCGGGGCGCCAACCGCATCTACGGGACGGAACGGGACCGCCCGTTCCTCGCCAAGTACACCCGTGGGCTCGTCATGTCCGTCCTGGCCGGCCTGCCCCTCGGGCTGAGCTTCGCGGTGACCGTCCTCGGCGCCCACCTGAGCCGCGCCGTGGCCGAGGTGTACCACCTGGGTCCGGGCGCCGTCCGCGCGTGGGACCTGCTGCGCTGGCCCGTGGGCGTCCTGCTCGCCGTCCTCGCCACCAGCGCCGTCTTCCGCCTCTCGCCCCGCCGCACCCAGCCCGGTTACACCTGGCTGGCCTTCGGCGCGGCGGTCTACCTGGCGCTGTGGCTGCTGGCGACGTGGGGGCTGAGCCTGTACGTCGGTGCCGGCGGGTCCTTCACCACCGTGTACGGGCCCCTCAGCGCGTTCGTGTCCCTGCTGCTGTGGTCCTACCTCACCTCGATGGCCCTCTTCCTGGGGCTGTCCTTCGCCGCCCAGCTGGAGGCCGTACGGGCGGGGGTGACGGAACCGGTCACGGACGATCCCGGCGTCTGAACGGGCCGCGCCCGGACGGCCCGGAAGGGGGCGGCCCGGGACGCGGCGGAACACTCCTGAAAGGAAGCACCACGACCATGGCACGACCCTCCGCCCCGCGCCGCGCGCTCGTCCGGCTCGTCACCGGCCGCTGGGGCCCCGACGCCCGGTTCGGGGCGCGGCTGGTGGCGACGACGGCCGTGACCGCCCTCGTGTCCGTTCCCTTCGCGCTCGCGCTGGTCCTCGTCGAGTCGCGGTGGGCGCCGCTGTGGCGGCTGGACCAGGGGGCGGCGCAGTCGCTGCACACGGCGGCGCTCCGGCACCCCGCGCTGGTGCGGGTGCTGCGCTTCCTGAGCGACGTGGTGTGGGACCCGGTGACCATGCGGCTGCTCGTGGCGGCGCTGGTGGTGTGGCTCCTCGTACGGGGCGCGGTACGGCTGGCGCTGTGGGCGGCGGTCACCGCCACGGCCGGCGGCCTGCTCGGCCTACTGGTGAAGACCGTGGTCGCGCGGGCCCGGCCCCACCTGCCCGACCCGGTCTCCCACGCGCACGGGTTCTCCTTCCCCTCCGGGCACGCCATGACGGCCACCACCTCCTGCGCGGTCCTGCTGCTGGTCCTGCTGCCGCTGGTGCCACGGCGCCGGCGTCCGCTGGCGTGGGCGCTCGCGGTGGTCTCGGTCGGGGGTGTGGGCGGTACGCGGGTGGCGCTGGGGGTGCACTGGGTGAGTGACGTGGTGGGCGGCTGGCTGCTCGGGCTGGCGGTGGTGACGGCGACGGCCGTGGCCTTCGAGGCCTGGCGGGCGGACGTCGGGCGGCGCCGCACCACTCCCGCGCAGGGACTGGAACCGGAGATCCGCTCCGAGCACCCCGAACCGCCGGCGGGGGCCCCGGGACGTCCGTGACCACCCGCCGGCGGCGCGGGGAGGGCCGTCAGGCCCGGTCGCTGGTGAGGGTCTCCTTGACCTTGGCGATGGCGAAGCCCCAGCCCTGGCTCACGGTGGGCTTGCCCGGTACGGCGATCTCCCGGGGGTTGGTCAGCACGTCGAGCAGGACCGGGCCGGGCGTGTCGAACGCCCGGCGCACGGCGTCGTCCAGGTCCGACGGGTCCGTGACGCGGATGCCGGTCAGACCGAGGGCGGTGGCGACGGCCGCGAAGTCCGGATTGTCGAGTTCGGTGCCGAACTCGGGCAGGCCGGCCTGCTCCTGCTCGAGTTTGACCATGCCCAGACGCCGGTTGTCGAAGAGGACGAGCTTGACCGGGAGCCGGTACGTCTTGATCGTCATCAGGTCGCCGAGCAGCATGCTCAGGCCCCCGTCACCGCAGAACGCGACCACCTGGCGCTCCGGCGCCCACAGCTGGGCGCCCAGCGCCTGCGGCATCGCGTTCGCCATGGAGCCGAGGTTGTACGAGCCGAGCAGCCGCCGCGTCCCGCGCATGGTGACGAACCGGGACAGCCAGACGGTGGCCATGCCCGTGTCGGAGGTGAAGACCGCGTCGTCGGCGGCGTACCGGTCCACGGCCGCGGCCAGCGCCTCGGGGCGCACGTCGTGATCACGGTTGTCCACCAGGGCGCGCAGCCTGCCCCGCAGGCGGCGGTCGTGGCGGGGGTCGGCGAGCTGGTGCTGGTCCTCGGTCCAGGACTCGAAGCGGGAGCGCGAGGCCTCGAGGTGGGAGCGGTCGGACGACGCCTTCAGCCGGGGGAGCAGGGCGCGCAGGGTGGCGCCGACGTCGCCCGCCAGCCCGGCGTCCACCGGGACCCGCCGGCCGAGGTGTTCGCCGCGGGTGTCGATCTGGACGACCTTGCAACCGTCCGGGTACCAGTCGCGGTAGGGGAAGTCGGTGCCGAGCATGACCAGGGTGTCGCACTGGTCGAGGGCGTGGGACGCGGCGGGGTTGCCGATCAGGCCGGTCTGGCCCACCTGGTACGGATTGTCGTGCTCGAAGCCCTCCTTGGCCTTCAGCGTGAGCACCATGGGCGCGTGGAGCAGTTCGGCCAGGCGCAGTACCTCCTCGCGGGCCTCCCTCGCCCCGCGGCCGACCAGCAGGGTGGTCCTGGAGCCGGCGTTGACGAGTTCGGCGGCCTCGGCGAGCGCGGGATCGTCGGGCCGGGTCACCGGGCGGTCCAGGGCGAAGCGCACGGGGCGGTCGTCCTCGACCTCCTGGTCGCCGAGGTCGCCGGGGACGGTCAGGACCGCCACTCCGCCCTGGCTGATCGCCGCGCGGACCGCGGATTCCAGCATCCGGGGCATCTGCTCGGGCGAGGTGACGGTCGCCCGGTAGACGGCGACGTCGCGGAACAGCTGGTCGTTGTCGACTTCCTGGAAGTAGTCGGTGCCCATGTCCGCGAGGGGGACCTGACCGCAGACGGCCAGGACGGGGGCGTGGCTCTTGGCGGCGTCGTAGAGGCCGTTGAGCAGGTGGACGGAGCCCGGGCCGACGGTGCCCATGCACACGCCGAGCCGGCCCGACAGCTGGGCCTGCGCGCCGGCCGCGAAGGCCGCCGCCTCTTCGTGGCGGCAGCCCACCCAGTCCACCCCCTCGGTGGTCCGGATGGCGTCCGTCAGGGGGTTGAGGGCGTCTCCGACGACGCCGAAGACGTGGTGGACGTCGAGTTCCTTGAGGGCGTCGACGATGACGCGGGCAACGGTACGTGTCACGGGGGAGTCCTGTCGGTCGTGGAGCCGGTGTCGTAGGGGCGGGGCTCGGGCGGGGGCGACGGCCGTGGCGGCCGACGGACACAGGGTCCGGGGCGAACCGCCCGGGGCCCGGGAGGCGCACGGAGGCGATCGGGGGCGGTGCGCGTCGCCGCGGAGCCGCCGCGGGCGGGCCACTCGTGGAGCGCGCGGCGCGGCGCGCGGCGGCGGGCGGACGCGGTGTGCGAGCGGGCGGCCCGTGCCGGGCTCCGGGATCCGGCCGCTGCCCGGGCGCAGGCGGGACGGGCAGGGATCGCCCTCGTCCGTGCCGTGCGCGGTGCCGCCCGGCGGGGCGCTCCTGTCCAGGGCCGTGCCCGCCGGGCCGGCGGGAGCCGGGGCCCGGGGCCGGCACGTTGCGGCGGGCGGTGCGAGGGGGCCGCCGGGCCTGCCCCGAGGCGGCGCCCGCCGGGGTGCCCGGCGGCGCGAACACCGGCGCCCCGAGCCCGGTCGTCGCCTCCGCACCCCCGCCGCACGGCATGTACGCCTTCGGGGCGCCCACCACCCAGCGGGCGGTGGACGCCCCGAACGGCCGGGACGCCCGCGGGAGGCGGACGCGCGCTCCTGGACCGGTATCCCGCCGGGCGTCGGCGGCCGGACTCAGATGCGGCCACCGGTGAGCCGGGAGAGCGGCCCGCGCCGGCGCAGTCCGGCCCGGAGCCCCATCGCGTACGTACTGGTGATCACGGCCGCCGTGCCTCCTGCCGCCGCGGCGGCGATGGCCTTGCGGTTCCTGATCGCCGTCCACGCCCGTCCGGCGTTGCCGAGGGTGCCGCGTACCGCCTGGGCGGCCGCGTGGGTCCTCTCCGCCAGGGGCGCGGGCAAGGACGTCAGGGTGCCCGCCACGGACTCCTTCGCTTCCGTTCCCGAGCCGCTCGCTGATCGGGCGGCCTGGGTGGCCCGGCGGCGCGTGGTGGTGCCGTTGGAGGACGAACGGGAACCGTTGCCGGTCGACTTGGTGTTGTCGGACTTCTCTGATGCCGTCATACAGCGCGTGTAGCCGCATCCGTGTTCGGTAAACGCGGTTCCTCCGGGAGTTCACCCGGTCGACCCCGGGAACCGGTACGGGGTCTGGTCGCCCCGGCCCCGGCCCCGCGACTCCCGGCCCGGGGTCCTCGTGGCGTCCGACTCGTCCAGCCCCGTGGTGTCCGGGCGGAAAGATCCTGCCCTGGAGCACGGGTCAAGCCCGCCGAACCGGCCATCACGGCCCCGCCGGACGCGGCCGCCCGCCGCCCTTCCGGTTCGGGCGGGCGCCCGCGCCGCCGCACGATCCCCGGGGCGCAGCCGCAGCTCCGCTCCGCCGACCGCCGCGCGACGGGCCGGGAGGCAGTCTCGGCCACTCTCCCCGGGACCCCTTGCGCCGACGGGGAGGAGGCGTGGTGAACTGGTCGAGCCGTAACCGATCAGGTGCGTGAGCGGCACCGCGAGTCCGGACCAGGGTTGAACAGCACCCCCGTTTCGAGCGCACCCGCCAGGGGCGCGGCGGCAGGCGTGTGCGCCCCGGGTGACCACCGGTCAGTGTCCGCCCGTGCCTGCTTCTCCCCCCGCCCCGCATCCGGAATGGAGTGATCGTGCACCACGGCCCCGACCTGCCCGAAACCCCTTACGAGAACGCAGCCGTCACCGGCGGCGCCGGTTTCGTCGGCCGGCACCTCGTCACGGCCCTCAGCCTTCTCTCGCAGAAGGTCACCGTCGTCGACCACGCCCCCCTTCCCCCCGAGCTCGCGGCCCTGCCCGGCGTCTCCTACGTCCGCGCCGACCTGCGCGATTACGGTGAGACCTTATTGGCGCTGCAGAACGCCGACGCCGTCTTCCATCTGGCCGGCAACGCCAGCGGCACCGAATCGGTGGCCCATCCCCGTCATGACTTCCATCTGAACGCCCTCGGGACCTGCAACGTCGGCAACGCCTGCCTGGAGCTGGGCGTGCGCCGCCTCGTCTACCTCTCCTCCGCCATCGTCTACGGCACCCCCCGGCACAGCCCGATCCGCGAGGACCACCCCACCCAGCCCTTCCTGCCGTACGGTGCGTCGAAGCTCTCCGGCGAACTGACGCTGCGCAGCCTGCACGCGACCGCCGGGCTGCCCGTCGTCATCGGCCGGTCCTTCGTCGTCTACGGTCCCGGCGAGGACCCGCGCCGGGCGGGCGGGGAGGTCTCGCAGTTCCTGCGCTGGCACCTCAACGAACAGCCCATCCCGGTGGTCGGCGACATCGACCGCAAACGCCGCGACTTCATCCACGTCGAGGACCTGTGCCGGGCCATGATGACCCTGGCCGCCCGGGGCACCGACGGCGAGACCTACAACCTGGGCACCGGCACCGCCGTCTCGATGCGCGAGCTGGCCGGGGCGGTGGGGACGGCCACCGGCCGCCCCGCGCTGCTGGACGCCGACACCTCCAGCCTCGCGGACAGCTTCACCCTCCTCGCCGACGTCACCCGGCTGCGAGGGCTGGGCTTCGTCCCGCGCGTCACCCTGGCCGAGGGGCTGACCGGTCTGGCCGACCTGCTCGGGCCCTTCCCCGAGATCCCCTCCGCCCGGGCGGTGTTCCGGCGAGAGCCCCCGGCCCGCCGGAGGGTGACGCTGACCGCCGCCGTCGGGGCCGGTGAGGAGGCCAGGACGTGCTAGCCGTCGACGGGGGGACCCCGCTGCTCTCCGGGGACGGGGCGGCTCCGTGGCCGCACGTCACCGACGCCGACCGCAAGGCCGTGCTCGACGCCCTGGACCAGGCGACGCCCTGGCACTGGCCCATGCGCACGGTGAGCGATCTGGAGGCCGCCTGGGCCGAGTTCACCGGCATGCCGTACGTCCTGGCGGCCAACTCCGGTACGGCCGCCCTGCACATGGCGATCGCCGCCGCGGGCGTGGAGCCGGGCGACGAGGTGCTGGTACCGGCCGACACCTTCCTGGCCTCGGCCTCCTGCGTACTCCAGGCCAACGCGATCCCGGTGTTCGTGGACACCGACCTCGCGACGTTCAACATCGACCCGGCCCGGATCGAGGAACGGATCACCGACCGCACCCGCGCCATCGTCGCCGTGGACCTCAACGGGCTGCCCGCCGACTACGACGCCCTGCGGACGATCGCGGACCGGCACGGCCTCGTCCTCATCGAGGACGCCTCCCAGGCCCATGGCGCCCGCTACCGGGGCCGCCCGGTGGGATCCCTCGGCACACTGAGCGGGGCCAGCCTCAACGGGTCGAAGACCCTCTCCGCCCTCGGCGAGGGCGGTCTGTTCGCGACCCGCGACGAGGAACAGCACCGGCTGGCCCGGCGGGTGCTGATGTTCGGCGAGGAACTGCCGGGCCAGAGCCGCGACTACAACGCCCGCATCATGGGCTGGAACTACCGCATCGACGTCCTCGCCGCCGCGTTCGCCCGCTCCCAGCTGACCCGCCTGGCCGAGATGTCCCTCGTCCGGCAGGCCAACGGCGCCGCGCTCACCCGGGCCCTCGCCGGCGTCCCGGGCATCCGCACGCCGGCCGTGCCCGAGGACCGCACGCACGTCTACTTCTTCTACCCGCTGCTCGTCGTGCCCGAGGAACTCGGACTCGACGGCCTGCCCGTCGCCGCCTTCCGTGACGCGCTCGCCCGGGCGGTCAACGCCGAAGGCCTGCACATCATGCGCTGGCAGCCGCAGCCGGTGCCCGGGCAGACCCTCTTCCAGGAGCTGCGCGGGTACGGCCGCGGCTGTCCCTGGAGCTGCGGACACGCCCGCCCCGGGCACCACTACGACCCGGCGCAGTACCCGGTGAGCGAGGAGGTCTGCCTGCGCCGCCTGGTGCTGGGGCAGAGCTTCAGCTCGTTCGGCCCGCCCAACGACGTGACGACGATGCGCCGCTACGCCGAAGTCCTGTACAAGGTCCTTGTCGAGGAACGGGAGGCGTTGATCGCCCTGACCCGGCGGACGGCCGACCCGGCGCGATGACAGGCGGAAGGCCGGTCCTCCCGGCGGGGCGCGGGGACCGGCCCGGCACGGCCCGGGCACGAAGGACAAGGGGACGGACGCAGATGCACGACGAGTCCGAGACCGCGGGCGGACGTGCGGTGCGCTCCGCCCGGGAACGGGGCCGGGGCCGGGGCCGTGGCAGCGGCCCCGGCCGTGACGGGAGCCGGCGGCCGCGGACGATGCGGCTGGCCGTCTGCGCGGTGTTCTTCGTCACCGGAGCCGCCTTCGCCACCTGGGCGGCCCGGGTGCCGGCCGTCCAGGGCCGGCTGGACCTGTCCGCCGGGGAACTGGCCGTGGCCCTCGTCGGCCTGAGCGGCGGGGCCTTCGCCGGGCTTCCGCTGGTCGGCGGCCTGGTGGCCAGGTTCGGGAGCCGCAAGGTGCTGTGCGTCGGGATGGCCGCCTACCTGGGTGCCCTGGCGAGCCTGCCCCTCGTCCCCGGCCTCGCGGTACTGACGGCCGCCCTGGCCGTGTTCGCCTGCGGCAACACGGCCGTCGACGTCGCGATGAACACGCAGGGCGTCCTCGTCGAACGCGCCTACGGCCGCCCCGTCCTGGGCGGCTTCCACGCCATGTTCAGCCTCGGCGGCATCACCGGCGCCACGGCGGGCGGCCTGGCGGCCTCCGCCGGCATCGGCATCCGGGCGCACTTCACGGTGACGGCCCTCGTCCTGCTGGTGGTGGCGGGGGCGGCGGCCACCGCCCTGGCCCCCGAACCACCGCCGGCCGACGGGGGTTCCCCGGCGGGCCCCCTGCTGGCCCTGCCCGGGCCGGGCCTGTGGATCCCCGGCCTGGTCGCGTTCTGCGCGCTGATGGGGGAGGGGGTGGTCAACGACTGGGGGGCGGTGTACCTGAAGGAGGAGACCGGCGCCTCACCCGGCGCGGCGGGCCTGGGGTACGCCGTCTTCTCGGCCGGGATGGTCATCGGCCGTCTCACCGCCGACCGGCTGCGCGCCCGCCTCGGAACGGTCCGCTTCACGCTCGTCTGCGCCGTGGTGGCGGGCGCGGGGGCCCTCGTCCCGATCGTCAGTGCGACGACGACGGCCGGTTTCCTCGGCTACACCCTGCTGGGCCTGGGCATGGCCGCGGTGATCCCCCTCGTCTTCGCCCACGCGGCGGGCCTGCGGCCGGAGCGCGCCGGGTCCTCCATCGCCGCCGTCTCGGCGGTGGGCTACGTCGGTTTCCTCGCGGGACCTCCGGTCATCGGCGCCCTGGCGGAGGCGACGAGCCTGCGGTGGGCGATGCTGGTGCTGCCGGCGCTGATGACGGCGATGGCGGTCCTGGCCCCCCGCCTGCGCCGCCCCTGACGGCAGGAGCCCTGCTCCCCCGGACTCCGGGGGAGCAGGGCTCCTGGGGCGGTGCGGTGCGCCGGATCAGGCCGGGGCGGACGCCGGCCGGGGGGCCGCCGCCTCCGTACCGGCGTCATCGGCGCGGAGGGCCGGCAGCCGCTGGGCGAGGACTCCGAAGACGACCCCGAACACGGCCCACAGCACGAGCTGGACGGACACCGACGCGACCCGGAACTCCCACAGCAGCGCGGCGGGGAACTCCGGCTTGACGGCGTCGCCGTTGTCCGGGAGCACCAGGAAGGCCAGACCGGTGGCGACGACGAAGCCGGTCCCGGCGGCCAGCGTCGCGTTCCAGTTGCCCAGGCGCGGTGCCAGCCGCCGCCCCAGGACGATCGCGCCCACGCCGAGCAGGACGCTGAGCAGGATCATCAGGAAGAACAGCGTGGTGCGCCGGCCGATGGTGTCCGGGTTGCCGACGGCCGGCGGCGTGGCCGGGTACTTGAGGAACGGCACCAGGTAGACGGTGGTGAAGGCGGCCGCGGCCGTGAGGGCGGCGGTCGCCCGGGGGCCGAACCGACCGGCCCGGCCCAGCGCGAAGGCGAACGCGAGGGAGGCGATGCCGCCCAGCGCGACGCCGTAGACCAGCACGCCGGTGGCGAGGCCGACGGTGGACTGCACGGGCCGGCTGACGAGTTCCTCCTCCTCCCCGGCGGCGGGGGCGCCGCCGCCGTGACCGGGGTGGCCGGCGGCGTCCCGGGCCGCCGCGGCCTCCTCGACGGCGATCGAGCCGCGTACCGGGGGCTCACCGACCGCGTAGGCGACGGCGAAGGCGAACAGGCCGGCGATCAGGCCCGCGAGCATGCCGCGGACGAGCAGACCTCTGACAGTGGAGGCGTACATGTGCGTGCGGCCCCTCAGTGGCAGGGGAAGCCGAGCAGATGACGGCCGTCGTGCACCCACTCGTGGACGCCCTCGCCGGAGAACACGGCGGTGGCGCCCTGCTCCGCGCCGACGAAGTACAGGGCCACGAGCATCAGCAGGCCGACGAAGGCCGCCCAGGGCAGGACCGCCCGTACGGGCAGCGGCGCCGGCGTGACGGCGGGAGCGGAAGCGGGAACGGCAGCGGAAGCGAAAGCCTCGGCCATGGGGGAACCTCCTCGGGAACGACGCGTCCCGTGTGGTGGTGCGGACGACGGCCCTCGGGTCTGACTCGCCGCGCCGTCACCCCGCAAGGGGCGCCGTCGCGGCACACAGTGGCGCGACCGTGCCGGATTCACACCGGGCTTCCGTCTCGCCGTCGTCGCTGTGTGCAGATGTCGGCGTGACGCTACAGCGCCGCGAGCGGTCCGACCAAGCGGATGAGTCACTGATCACACGCGGTACCGGTCCGGGCGGGCGGCCGTAGGCGTCCGCGTCACCGGGGGGCGGGGCTGGAGGACGGGGGGCCGGTCGGCGAAGATGGCGACGTCCCGACCGCGTCAGTGAGGAGCGTCCGCCGATGCCCAGTTTCGGTTCCGCCGCCGGCCCCGCCGGCGGTGCCCGCAGGCGGAACCCGACGATCGCGGACGTCGCACGGGCCGCGTCCGTGTCGCCGACGACCGTCTCCCACGCCCTCAACGGGCTGGGCAAGGTCGACCCGCGGACCCGTGAACGCATCAAGCGGACCGCCGCCGAACTCGGCTACCGGCCCAACCTCCGCGCACAGCGCCTGCGTCAGGGGCAGGCCAAGGCCATCGCGCTCGCCTCCTCGATGCCCTTCGCGGTGGCCGCCGGCGCCTCCAGGCTCGGCTTCTACATGGAGATCGCCGCCGCGGCGGCCGAACGCGCCATGACGCACGGCTACGCCCTGGTGCTGGTACCGCCCGTCCGGTCCGGAGCGGCGCTGCACTCCCTCGACATCGACGGCGCCATCGTGGTCGAGCCCGGCGAGGACGACCCGGCCGTGGCGCAACTGCGCGAGCGGGGCCTGCCGTACGTGGCGCTCGGCCGCGAGGTGTCCTCGCCCGCCGACGCCCCGTACGTCGACCTGCGCGCCGGCCGGGTCACCGAACTGCTGCTGGAACACCTGCGCGAGCAGGGCGCCCGCCGGCCGGCGCTGCTCATCGGCGCGGGCACCCGCCACTCCTCCGTCGACGCCCGCGCCGCCTACGAGGGCGCGGCCGCCGCCGGGGGGTGGCCCGTCCTGGTCGCCACCGCGGCCGAGGAGGGCGGAGAGCAGGCCGGCTACGACCGCTGCGCGGCGCTGCTGGCCGAGCACCCCGAGACCGACGCGGTCTGCGCGCTCGTGGACGTCTTCGCGGTGGGCGCCGTCCGCGCGATCCGGGACAGCGGCCGGCGGGTGCCCGAGGACGTGATGGTGGTCACCCGCTACGACGGGCCCCGGGCGCGCACCTGTGAACCCCCGCTCACGGCGGTCGACCTCCACCTGGACCGGGCGGCCACCGACGCCGTGGAACTGCTCCTGTCGCGCCTGCGCGGCGCGGACGCCCAGGCGGGACCGTCCCCGGCGGGGCCGCTGCCCGAGCCCCGCGTCATCGCGCGGGCCTCGTCGCTGCGCCTCACGGCGCGAGGATGAGCACCACGCCGGAGACCAGCGCGAAGGCCAGCACCAGGGGGCGCATCCGCGCGGCGTCGACGCGGTGGTGCGCCAGCCGGCTCAGCCACGCCCCGGCCGCCAGGGCCGGCAACAGCAGGACGGCCCAGCCCAGTTGCGCCGGGGTGCCCTGGCCGGTCGCGAGGAGCAGGGCGAGCGAGACGACCTCGCCGACCAGGAAGCACAGGGCGACCGTGGACCGCAGTTCCGCCGGCGGGCGGTGCTGGTAGACCAGGGCCAGCGGCGGACCGCCCACCCCGGTCGCGGTCTCGGTGAGCCCCGTGACGAGCCCGGCCCCCAGGTAGGCGGCCCGGCCGGGCACGAAGGCAGGAGCGGCGAGGCTCACCGCCGCCGCCAGCACGGTCGCCGCGCCGACGACGACCCCGAGCCGCTGCTCCGGTACCGCCCAGAGCAGCACCAGGCCGCCGGGGGTCGCCGCGAGCCGGGCCGCCGTGATCCAGCCCGCGCCCCGCAGGTCCAGCGACCGCCGCTCGCGCCAGGCCACGTAGACGTTCAGCGGGATCATCGACGCGAGGACGAACACCGGGACCAGGGAAGGTGCGAGGAGCCCGGCGACCGGCGCGACGAGCAGCGCGAACCCGAGGCCGCTGGTGCCCTGGACGAACGCGGCCGCCACCACGACCAGGGCGAGGACCGCCACCGTCGTGCCGGTCACCGTACGGCGCTCCTGGCCCTGGCCTGCGAGGACGTGGGGTGTACGCGCGTCACCCCGGCCCGCCCGACCACCTCCGCGGCCAGCTCGGCCGCCCGCTCGACGAGCGCCGAGTCGTCCCAGTCCACGGCCCGGCCCCGCCACATGCGCAGCCGGCCGGCCACGAACACGGCGGTGATCTGGTCCCGGTTGCCGCGCCGGACCAGCTCCCAGGGCAGGTCCCAGGACGCCCGCATCTCCGGGCCGCTCACGTCGACGAGCAGGAAGTCGGCGGCCGCCCCGGCGGCGATCCGGCCCGTGACCGCGCCCAGACCGACGGCGTCGGCGCCGCCCGCGCCGCCGCGTTCCAGCCAGGACCAGCCCGCGCCGCAGGACGAGTCCCCGGTGGCCAGGCCGTAGGCGAGGCGCTGGGCGAACTCGGCCGCCTCCACCAGGCGGAGCGCGTCGCCCCGGGTGCCGTCCGTGCCCAGGCCGAAGCGGATCCCGCGCTCGGCCATGGTGGACGCCGGTGCCACGGCGTTGCCCTTCCAGGCGCTGGCGACGGGGTTGTAGCTCACCGCGGCGCCCGAGTCGGCCAGCAGGGTCAGCTCGGCCGGGGTGACCAGCGTGGCGTGCGCGGCCAGCAACTGCGGCCCCAGCGCGCCGGCTTCCCGCAGGTACTCCAGCGGGCGCAGGCCGTGCCGGACCAGGGACCGTTCCACCGCGACGAGGTGCTCGTTGACGTGGATCTGGACGACGGCGCCGGCCTCGGCGGCGAGCCGGGCGGTGTCCCGCAGGGTCTCGGGCGTGGCGGCGTCCGGGACGGAGACCGCCAGCGACGGGTGGACCAGGTCCGCGCCGCCGGTGTAGCGCGCGAGGTGCTTCCCGGCGGCGGCCAGCGGAGCGGCGCCGTCCGCGAGGACGCCGCCGTCGGCGTCGTTGCAGACCAGCCCGAGTACGCAGCGGATGCCCGCGTCGCGGGTGGCCGCCGCCACGACGTCGAGGTCCACGGGGGCCCGGGTACCGGCGTCCGCGACGGTGGTGAAGCCGCCCCGCAGCGATTCGAGCGCCGCCAGCTTGGCGGAGACGTACGCCGATTCCTCGTCCAGGGCGCCCTCCAGGGGGACCCACACACGGCTGAAGATCTCGGAGGGCTCGCCGAAGGCCAGCGCCGAACCGAAGCTCTGCGTCAGGTGGTGGTGCGCGTCCACGAACCCCGGCATCAGGACGTGTCCGGGCAGCCGGACCGGCGTCAGACGGGGATGGTCGCGCTCAAGCCGGCCGGCCGGTCCGACGGCCAGGAAGGTGCCGCCGGAGACGACGGCCGCGTACCGCTCCATCGGGCCCTCGGGGGTGAGGACGACGGCGGGGGCGAGCAACCGTACGTCGCCGTCCAGGTGGTGGGGGCCCAGCGGGCCGTCCGGGGCCGGACCGTTGGCGGGGGTGTCGTGTCGCATCGGATGGCTCATCTCGTCCTTCGCGTACGGGGTCATGCGTGGGGCAGGGGGCGGGCGCCGCCCGCCTCGACGGGGGTGGGGCCCGGCCGCGCGGCGCGGCCGAGGGCCGGCCGGGGCCGGACGTGGTGGAAGAGGACGTTGAGTACGGCGGCGGTGAACGCGCCGACGGCGACGCCGCTTTCGAGCAGGATCCGCGCCCCGGACGGCAGCCCCGCGTAGACCCCGGGGACGAGGATCGGCAGCAGCCCCAGGGCGAGGGCGACCGCGCAGACGAACGCGTGCGAATGCCGGTCCAGTTGGGCCCGGCCCAGCATCTGGACCCCGAGCACCGTGATGACGGCGAAGACCACCATGGCGGTGCCCCCGACGACGGCGGACGGGATCACGCTGATCGCGCGGATGACCGGGGTGAGGAAGCCGATGGCGATGAGCACCGCGCCGGCGGCCGCGGTGACGAACCGGCTGCGCACACCCGTGACCCGGACGATGCCGATGTTCTCCCCGCTGGTCACCATCAGTGGCAGCCCGAGGAAGCCGGCCATCAGGGACACGAGGGCGTCGCCGCGGATGGTCCGCGGGACGTGGGTGCGCTTGTCGATCTCCTTGCCGACGGCCTCGGCGTTGATGACGGTCTGCCCGGTGGCCTCCGCCATGGAGGCCAGGCCGTACAGCATCAGGGGCAGTGCGGCGACGAGGTGGAACTCGGGCGTGCCGAACGGCATCAGCTGCGGGGCGCCCAGGATCCCGCCCTCGGTGACGCCGCCGAAGTCGATCCGTCCGAGCGCGAACGCCAGCACCGTGCCGGCGATCAGGCCCAGCATCACGGCGAGCTGCCGCAGGATGCCGCTGAACACCCAGTAGACGGCGACGGTGAAGCCGATGGTGGCCAGGCCGAGGGCCAGGTCGGCGGGGTCGGCGAAACCGGGCTGTCCGGGGCGTCCGGTGACGAGCAGCGCGCCGACCTTCACCAGGTTGACCCCGACGATGACGATCATCGTGCCGATGACGAGGGTCGGGAAGAACTTCAGCAGGCGGGAGAAGACCGGCAGGACGACGAAGTAGAAGACCGCGCTGATGATGACCGCTCCGGTGGCGGTGCGCACGCCGTGCTGTTCGGCTATGGCCAGGAAGAGGATCAGCGGGGCCCCGCCGGGCAGCATGACGAACGGCAGCCGGGGGCCGAACTTCCACGGGCCCAGCGACTGGATCAGCGAACCCACGCCGGAGAGCACGAAGGCCGCCGAGAGCAGGTTCACGGTGAGTCCGGGATCGAGGCGCAGGGTCGCGCTCATCAGGAAGATCGCCGAGACGGGTGTCGCCGCCATGACGAGGACGTGCTGGACGCCGAACAGGAGGATCCGGCTCAGGGGGCGGGACTGGTCCACGGGATGGGGGAGAGTGCGGGGACTGGACACGTTCGAGCTCCGTTCGGCTCGCTCCGGCTTCGGCCGCGATCCGCCTGACGGGCAGCGTCGGATCAAGCGGCCAAATCGATTTGGCCGCCAGTATGTGAGGGTGCCTGAAGGTGCGTCAAGGGTTGCGGAGGCACTGCTTCCTTCGGGTGCGCGACCGGCGCCGCCCCCGGTCTCCCCTCCCCGTCTCCCCCCGTCCGAGGGGCCGTCGGGCGGCGGTGCGGGACGCCGCCGTGACCGCGGGGACGCCCCGACCGCCCGCGGGCGGGGCGGGTCCCCGCGCCGGCGCCGCGCCCGCCCTGCGCGCCCGCCCTACGCCGCCGCGCGCAGGCGGGTGGCGGCCGCCTCGGCCTCCCGTACGACGCGGTCCGAGTCGACGCCGACCAGCCGGCCGCCGAGCTTCAGCGCCCGCCCGTCCACGAACACGGAGTCGACGTTCTCGGGCCGCCCGTTGAAGACGATCTGGCCGATCCAGTCGAAGCGCGGGGCGAAGTTCAGCGCCGCCGGGTCGACGACCACGAGGTCGGCCCGCTTGCCGGGGGTCAGCGACCCCACCCGGTCGGAGATGCCGAGCACCTCGGCGCCCCCCAGCGTGGCCATCCGCAGGACGTCGTGCACCTGGGGGAAGACCCCGGCCCGGGTCGTACGGGCGCGCTGCAGGCCGACGGCCGTCTTCATCAGCGCGTGGAAGTCCGAGGTGTCGTTGGTCCCCCCGTCCAGACCGAGCCCGACCTTGACGCCCCGTTGGCCGAGGTCGGACAGCCGCATGATGCCGGAGGCCAGCCGCATGTTGCTGAGCGGGCAGTGGGCCACCCGTACGTCGTGCTCCGCGACGGCGGCGATCTCCGCGTCCGTCAGGTGGACCGCGTGGTTGACCAGGAGCCGAGGTCCCAGCGCGCCCATGTCGGAGAGCACCCCGATCGGGTCGTCGGCCCGCTGCTCGGGGCGTTCCAGGACATGGGAGTTGAGCATGACCCCGAGGTCCTGGGCGGCCTCCCAGTGGGCGCGGTTGTGGGACTCGACGGCCCGCGCCGCGTGGGTGGCGACCTGGAAGGAGCCGAGGGGCGCCGGGTCGACGAGTTCCCTCTTCACCTTCCTGACCAGCGCGGCGTCGGGCGCCGGCGGGAACATGGCGTACGTGAACCGCAGTCCGGTGCCGGCCAGGGCCCGTACGTAGCTCTCGATGAGGTCGTATGCGAAGATGTCCACCCAGTCCACCAGCGTCGTCACGCCCGACTGGACGGCGTCGAGGGCGGCGAGCCGCACGATGCTGTGGACGTCCGCGGGCGTCAGGCGGCCGCGCTGGGGATCGGTGCAGCCCCGGAACCAGCCGAACAGGTCCCGGTCGGTGCAGCCACCCCGGATCACCGCCTGCCACAGGTGGTTGTGGGTGTCGACGAAGCCGGGCATGACCAGCTTGCCCGAGGCGTCCACCACCCGGGCGCCGGGCGGCGTACGCAGTGCCGTGCCGATGGCGGCGACGGCGCCGTCGAGCACCAGGAGGTCGGTGTTCTCGACGGCGCCGAGCGGGCCGCTGCCGAGGGCGGGGTCCATGGTGAGCACGAGGGACGCCCCGCGGACCAGGACCGTCCGGCCGCCGGGGACGGCCGGACGGGCGGGCGGTTCGTACGGGGCGGGGCGGGGGGTGGTGCCGAGGACGAGCGGGGCGGCGGCGGCCAGGCCGAGACCGGCGAGGACGTCGCGGCGGCCGGGGGCCGGCGGCGTGGGGGCTGACTGCATGGCGTGTTACCTCCCGAGAGCGCAGAACGGAAGGCCGCCCGGCCGGGACGCCGGGACGGGCGCCGGACCGGGGCGGGAGATCACACGCAGCATTCCCAGCGAACGGCCCTTCGATAGACGCCTGGTGGAAAAGTTTTTCCGCCCAGGCCGTTCGCCGGCAGCTCCGCGCACCGCTCACCGCCCTCCCCGGGACGCAGGACACCCGTTCGCGCGGGTTCCCGCACCCCCGCGCACCGGCGGGCTACGCGCCCGTACGGCCCGGGAGCGCGCCGGCCGGACCCGGCGGCACTTCCCCAGCCGCGCCTCTGCGCGGGCGGCGCCCCCGGTCACTAGCCTGAGCCCATGACTCCCGCCGCCCACCCCGCCCCCGGCCGGTACACCGTCGTCCTGAGCCCCGGCCCGTCCGACGCCCCGGACGCCGAGGGCCACGACGCGGTCCTGCGCACCGCCCGGGTCGAAGCCACCGGCGCCATCGGCGTCTCCGGTTACCCGCGCTACGCGGGGGAGGGGGTGCAGGCCGAGATCGACCCCGAGAGCCGGGCCGTGGAGGCCGTCACCGTCGACGGCGAGGAGCTCCCCTACGGCTGGACCGCCCGGCTGGACGAGGATCCCGGCCCCCCGCGCAGCTGATCCACGGCCGGCCCGGAACCCCGGGAAGGGGCTGCTCGCGGCCGGTGCGCGGTGGCTTGACCGATGGACCCGCCGCCACGTAGCTTCTGGCGGACCGGCTCGTGAGTTGACGGAAGGGGGCGAAGTCGGATGTCGACCATCTCCGCACTGCTCCGCCTCGCTCACCAGGTCGCCTGGGCCCCGGGCCGCGTCGCACACGGCTGCTGAACGGCCCCTCCTCCGGCGTGCCCGATTGCGGCCCCGGCTCCTTTTTCGATTCTCTGTCACCGCCTGAGGCACGCCGTCGCGTGCCGATGCGCGCCCTCCGGGTTCCCCCGGCCGCGCCACCGAACAGAAGGCTCCTGAAATGGCGACTAGGACGATCAGATCCACCGCGCACCGGAACGAGGACGTGCCGTGGTAGCGGCGCGGATCACGGTCAACGGGAAAGACACACCCATCGAGCCCGCTCCGCCCCACACCTCGGTGCTGGACTTCCTGCGCGAGCGCGGCCTCACCGGCACCAAGGAGGGCTGCGCCGAAGGCGAATGCGGTGCCTGCTCCGTCCTGGTGGCCCGCCCCGGGCTGGACGAGCCCACCGACTGGGTGGCGGTCAACGCCTGCCTCGTTCCGGTCGCGGCGCTCGACGGACAGGAGGTCGTCACCTCCGAAGGCCTCGCCACCCCGGGCTCGCCCGGCACGCCGCCCACCCTGCACCCGGTACAGGAGGAGATGGCGGTCCGCGGAGGCTCCCAATGCGGTTACTGCACCCCGGGGTTCGTGTGCAGCATGGCCGCCGAGTACTACCGGCCCGACCGCCACGCGCACGCGGAACCCGCCGACGGCGGCGACCCCGAGCACGGCCCGAACGGCTTCGACCTGCACGCGCTGAGCGGAAACCTGTGCCGCTGCACCGGATACCGCCCGATCCGGGACGCCGCGTACGCCGTCGGCGCGCCCACCGACGACGACCCCCTGGCACGGCGCCGCGCGCAGTCCCCGCCCGGACCCGCCGCCACCGCGTACACCCGTGAGGGAAGCGCGTTCCTGCGGCCGGGCACCCTCGCCGAGGCGCTGCGGCTGCTGCGCGAGCGGCCCGACGCGGTGGTCGTCGCGGGAAGCACCGACTGGGGCGTGGAGGTGAACATCCGGGCCCGCCGGGCACCGTGCGTCGTCGCCGTGGACCGGCTCCCCGAACTGAGGGAACTGGAGGTCACCTCCGACTCCCTGCTGATCGGTGCGGCACAGACGCTCACCGAGATCGAACGCCGCCTCGGCGACAGCGTCCCCCTGCTGGCGGACCTGTTCCCGCAGTTCGCGTCCCGGCTGATCCGCAACAGCGCCACCCTCGGCGGCAACCTCGGCACCGGCTCGCCCATCGGCGACAGCCCGCCGGTGCTGCTCGCGCTGGAGGCGTCGGTGGTGCTCGCCGACGTCGACGGGGAGCGCGAAGTCCCCCTCCGCGACTACTTCACCGGCTACCGGCAGAGCGTACGCCGCCCCGGTGAACTGATCCGCGCGGTGCGCGTACCGCTGCCGCTCTCCCCGGTCACGGCCTTCCACAAGATCGCCAAGCGGCGCTTCGACGACATCTCCAGCGTGGCGGTCGCCTTCGCCCTCGACATCGAGGACGGGATCGTCCGCAAGGCGCGCATCGGCCTCGGCGGCGTGGCCGCCACCCCGATCCGCGCCCTCGCCGCCGAGGCGGCGCTGGAGGGCGAGCCGTGGACGGCCGGGACCGTCGAGGCCGCGGCCGAGGTGCTGCGGGCCCAGGGCACCCCCATGGACGATCACCGGGCGAGCGCCGGATACCGCTCCGCGATGCTCGGCCAGAGCCTGCTGAAGCTGTACGCACAGATCCCCGAGGCGGTGTCGTCATGAGCCATCTGTCCGAACGCCCCGCACGTCCCGCCGTCGGCGTCCCCGTGGCGCACGAGAGCGCGGCCCTGCACGTCACCGGCGCCGCGCTCTACACCGACGACCTGGTCCACCGCACCAAGGACGTACTGCACGCCCACCCGGTCCAGGTCATGAAGGCCCGCGGCCGGATCACCGCGCTGCGCACCGGGCCGGCGCTCACCGTGCCCGGTGTGGTCCGGGTACTGACCGGCGCCGACGTGCCCGGTGTCAACGACGCCGGGATGAAGCACGACGAACCGGTCTTCCCCGACGAGGTCATGTTCCACGGCCACGCGGTCGCCTGGGTGCTCGGCGAGACCCTGGAGGCGGCCCGGCTCGGGGCGGCGGCCGTGGAGGTGGAACTCGACGAACTGCCCTCCCTGGTCACCCTGGAGGAGGCCATCGAGGCCGGCAGCTTCCACGGCGCCCGGCCCGAGATGCGGACCGGCGACGTCGACGCCGGCTTCGCCGACTCCGCACACGTGTTCACCGGCGAGTTCCGGTTCTCCGAGCAGGAGCACTTCTACCTCGAGACGCACGCCGCCCTGGCCCACGTCGACGAGGCCGGGCAGGTGTTCGTCCAGAGCAGCACCCAGCACCCCTCGGAGACGCAGGAGATCGTCGCGCACGTACTCGGCCTGCACAGCCACGAAGTGACCGTGCAGTGCCTGCGCATGGGCGGCGGCTTCGGCGGCAAGGAGATGCAGCCGCACGGATTCGCGGCCGTCGCCGCTCTCGGCGCCCTGCTCACCGGCCGCCCGGTGCGGCTGCGCCTCAACCGCACCCAGGACCTGACCATGTCCGGCAAGCGGCACGGGTTCCACGCCGCGTGGAAGATCGGCTTCGACGCCGAGGGCCGCATCCAGGCCCTGGACGCCGCCCTGACGGCGGACGGCGGCTGGAGCCTGGACCTGTCCGAGCCGGTGGTGGCCCGCGCGCTGTGCCACATCGACAACACCTACTGGATCCCCAACGCCCGCGTCACCGGCCGCATCGCCAAGACGAACAAGGTCTCCAACACCGCCTTCCGGGGCTTCGGCGGACCGCAGGGCATGCTGGTCATCGAGGACATCATGGGCCGGTGCGCGCCGCTGCTCGGCCTCGATCCGACCGAGCTGCGGGAGCGGAACTTCTACCGCCCGGGCCAGTTCACCCCGTACGGGCAGGAAGTCGTCCAGCCCGAACGGATCTCCGCCGTCTGGCAGCAGGTCAAGGAGAACGGCCGCCTCGCCGATCGCCAGAGGGAGATCGCGGCCTTCAACGCCGCGCACCCGCACACCAAGCGGGCCCTCGCCCTCACCGGCGTCAAGTTCGGCATCTCGTTCAACCTCACCGCCTTCAACCAGGGCGGCGCGCTCGTGCTGATCTACAAGGACGGTTCGGTCCTGATCAACCACGGCGGCACCGAGATGGGCCAGGGCCTGCACACCAAGATGATCCAGGTGGCCGCGACCGCCCTGGGCATCCCGACGCACAAGGTACGGCTGGCCCCGACGCGCACCGACAAGGTGCCCAACACCTCCGCCACGGCCGCCAGCGCCGGCGCGGACCTCAACGGGGCGGCGGTGAAGAACGCCTGCGAGCAACTGCGCGAGCGGCTGCTGCGGGTGGCCGCCACCCGGCTCGGCGCGAACGCCTCGGACGTGCGCATCGCCGACGGCGTGGCACGCGTCCTCGGCAGTGACGGGGAACTGGCCTGGGACGACCTGGTGCGCACCGCCTACTTCCAGCGCGTCCAGCTGTCGGCTGCCGGCTTCTACCGTACGGAGGGCCTGCACTGGGACCTCAAGTCCTTCAAGGGATCGCCGTTCAAGTACTTCTCGCACGGCGCCGCCGCGGCCGAGGTGGAGGTGGACGGCTTCACGGGCGCGTACCACATCCGGCGGGTGGACATCGTGCACGACGTCGGCGACAGCCTGTCCCCGCTGATCGACATCGGTCAGGTCGAAGGCGGTTTCGTGCAGGGCGCGGGCTGGCTGACGCTCGAGGACATGCGCTGGGACACCGGGGAGGGGCCGGGCCGCGGCCGGCTGCTGACCCAGGCCGCGAGCACCTACAAACTGCCGAGCTTCTCCGAGATGCCCGAGGAGTTCAACGTCACGCTGCTGCCGAACGCCACCGAGCAGGGCGCCGTCTACGGGTCGAAGGCGGTGGGCGAGCCCCCGCTGATGCTGGCCTTCTCGGTCCGGGAGGCGCTGCGACAGGCCGTCGCGGCCTTCGGGGCGGCCGGCACCAGTGTGGAACTCGCCTCCCCGGCGACGCCGGAGGCGGTGTACTGGGCGATCGAAGCGGTCCGCGGCGCCGGCGCGCCCGCCGGCAGCGGGGTCCCCGCCGACACGAGCGCATTGAGCAATGTCTGACATGACCTGGGTGGCCGCGGTCGCGCGGTTGCGGGCGCGCCGGGAGCCCGGCGCGCTCGTGACCGTCGCGGCCGTGCGCGGCCACGCGCCCCGCCGGGCCGGTGCCAAACTCGTGGTGGGACGGACCGAGACCTGGGGTTCGATCGGCGGCGGCAACATCGAGGCCGTCGCGATCGACCGGGCCCGGGAGGTGATCGGTACGCCGGACCCGGAGCCGGAGCTGATGGACTTCGCCCTCAACGACAAGGTCACCGGCCGCCACGGCGTCCAGTGCTGCGGCGGGGCCGTGAGCGTACTGCTGGAACCGCTGCCGGTGGTCCCGGCGGTGGCCGTCTTCGGCGTCGGGCACGTCGGGATGGAGCTGGCCCGCATCCTGGCCCGCCACGACCTCGACCTGCACCTGATCGACAGCCGTCCCGGCCAGCTCGCCGAGGAGCGGCTCGCCGTACTCGCGGACGCGGTGGCGCGGATCCACGTCCACCACACCCCGCTGCTGCCCGAGGAGGTGCTGGCGGAGCTGGCGCCCGGCACGCACGTCCTGATCATGACCCATGACCACGCCGAGGACGCCGCACTGTGCGACGCCGCCCTGCGCACCGCCGGCCTGGGCTCGATCGGGCTGATCGGCTCGGCCTCCAAGTGGGCGCGGTTCCGGCAGCGCCTGGCCACCGAGGGGGGCCACGACGAGGCCGCGATCGACCGGATCAGGACCCCGATCGGCATGCCCTGCATCACCGGCAAGGAGCCCGCCGTGATCGCGGTCGGCGTGGCGGCGGACCTGCTCCGGACCTTCGAAGGGGGCGGCGCGGGGTAGTGCCGGACCGCGGGCGCTCACCGCTGCGCGAGGTGCTTGCGGAGCCAGACGAGCAGGGCCGCGAACGCGGGGGACATGGCGGTGTCGGACTGTTCGAGGACCGTCGAGCGGCCGTCGTCCTCCAGGGTGACGCAGTGGCCCATCGCGTCCCTGGCGCGGCCCGTGTCCTCGGGCGGGGGCGTCGCCGCGGCCGCCGCCACCAGCCGGCGCAGCTCGGCCGCGTCGTCCGGGGGCAGCGCGTCCGTGTCCAGCACCCGGGGCGGGCGCCGGAGCTCGGCCGCCGCCGCGAGACCCCCGTACGACACCAGGCTCACCCTCATCGCGCGCGGCCCCCCGGCCCGGGCTTCCCGGAGCTCACCGGGTGCCCTTCAGCGCGGCCACTTCGCGGGCCAGGACGGTGACCTTGTCGCTCAGTGCGCCGACCTGCCGGGCCAGGGCCGCCAGATCGGCCTCCCGGCCGGTGCCGCCGTGCCCGTTGACGGAGAAGACCCGCGCCCGGGCGAGCCCGGCCGGGACGCCCGTGATCTGGATCTCGACCTCCTGCCACCCCGCCAGCACGGCCGTCTGCTCGGGGCTGCCGACACCGAACAGCTGCCCGGCCTTCTGGAAGGTGGTGTCCGCGAAGTCCTGGAACGTGTCCCGGGAGCCGGACGCCTTGAGCGCCTCGTACCAGATCCTCCCCGAGGCCTCCCAGGCGAACCCGCCGATGTCCACGGCCGTCACGAAGAACGCCTTGTTCGGGATGCCCGAGTTGAAGTGCACCCCGCCGTTGTCCGTTCGCGGAGTGTCGGGCAGGTGGACGAACCTGCTCATGCGGTCGGGCTGCGGGTCCTTGCCGACCAGCGGGTCGTTGTACGCCGTCCCCGGCGCCTTCATCGACCGCAGGGCGTCGCCCTTGATCCCCGGGGTCCATATGTCGGCCCCGATCAGCCAGTCGGCCTCTTCGGCGGTCTGCTTGAGCGACCACTGCTTGACGAGCGAGCCGAAGACGTCGGACATCGACTCGTTCAGGGCGCCGGACTGGTTGTGGTATTCGAATCCGGAGGTGTGCTCGGTGACTCCGTGCGACAACTCGTGGCCGACCACGTCGAGGGAACCGGTGAGGATGCCGAACTCGACCCCGTCCCCGTCGCCGAAGAGCATCTCCTGGCCGTCCCAGAACGCGTTGTTGATCTTTTCGCCGTAGTGGATGAACCCGTTCAGGCGCATTCCCCGGTCGTCGATCGAATTGCGCTGGAAAACCTCCCGGTAGAAGTCGCGGGTCAGCCCGAGCCCTTCGAAAGCCTGGTTGACGGCCTCGTCCGGGGATTCCGGCCCGTCCTCCGACCGGGCCAGTACGGCATCGGGGAGGAATTCACTCTGCTCGCAGTCGAAGACGGTGCGCCGGGCGTTTCCGGGGGAGGCGGCCGCGGCGCCGGCGAAGGCCGACCGGACGGCTCGTTCCCCCCGCAGCCGGGCGGTGGTCAGCAGGGTGTCCAGGGCGGCCTGGCGCACCTCGCTGTCCCCGCTCTCCATGAGCTTCTCGAGGATGTACGGCGGGATGATGCAGTTGACCGGGCGGTTCCCGCTCATGGCCCACCTCCTGGGTGAGAGGACCTGGTGCGGCAGGCCGCAGGGGCGCACCCGCGGGTGCGGATGCGGCGGCACGGGGGGAGCGCCGGCACCGGCCGGGCGCGGTCCCGCGCCACGGCACGCCGTATCCCCAGTCTCCCGCCCTCCGCGGCCGCCGGCAAACGCAACCCGCGTGTCCCGGAACGGCTTTCGGCGGGCCTGGCCGCCCGCCGTCCCGGGAGCGCGCCGGCCGGACGGCGCGAACCGTCCGGCCGGGGTCCCGGTCATCGTGAGGAGCGGCTGAACAGGCGGAAGACCGCCAGCAGGATGAGGGAGCCGACGATGGCGGCGATCCAGGTGGAAAGCTCGAAGAATCCGTCGACGGAGTCGACGCCGAAAATCACCTTGCCGAGCCACCCGCCGAGCAGTGCTCCCGCGATGCCGATCAGAATGGTGACGATGATTCCTCCCGGGTCCTTCCCGGGCATCAGCATTTTGGCGATGATGCCCGCCAGGAGTCCGATGAGGATCCAAGCGATGATTCCCATGGTGCCTTCTTTGCCTCGTCGCGTTGAATTGCGGTCGATTGCGCTTCTACGCCGACCAAGCGATTCTCAAACCTCTCCCACCGGGACACTGCGCCGTGCGGCGCAGCGCCGCGCGGAACGGCCCGTCCGCCGGCCCGCGTGCCGGCACCCGGGCCGTGACCCCCGTCGGGGCGGCACCCGGGCCGTGACCCCGTCGGGGCGGCGGCCGGGCCGTGATCACCTCAAGTGGCCCCGGAGGTAGGGTGGTTCTCGTACACCAGTTCTCGACGGCGCGCGCCGCACGTCATTCAAGGGGGACCCCACATGAACCAGACCACCCGTCACGCCGCCGTCGTCGCGGCCGCCGTCGCGGCCCTCGCCGGTGCGGCCACGGCCGGTGCGGCCGGCCCGGCGGCCTCGGACGGCAAGGACGGCAAGGACGGCAAGGACGGCATCAGCGTCGTCGCCCACATGGGGATGCTCTCCGCCCCCGCCGACGCCCCCGCCGAGGGCGACCTGGCCGTCGTCCGGCACGTGGCCCTCTGAACTGCGCCGCATGAGCGAACACCCCGCCGCGCCGCCGGCCGGGCCGCCGCCCGTGGTGGAGAGGCTGGTCGAGCTCTCCACCCGGCTGCAGCGGATGTGGGACGGGCGGCCGACGATGACGTTCCCCGGCTGGGGGCACCCGTTCCGTGCCCTCGAGGAGCTGCTGCCCGAGCAGGACGTCTCCGACGCGGACCAGCACCCGCAGATGGTGCCGCTGCTGTGGTACCCCGCCCTGCGCTCGCGGGGGCCCGGGGGCCGGGTGGTCGTCGAGGTCCTCGACCACCTGCCGCGGGAGGAGGACGCGGCGCCGCTGATGCTGCGCCGCCAGGACCTCGCCGGGCTGTACGGCTGGGCGCTGCTCACCGGCTCCGTCGCGCGGTGGATCGGCGACGTCACCGGCGGCGCGCCCCTGCTGGAAGTCGGGGCGGGGTCCGGCTACTGGGCACGGCAGTTGTCCCGGTCCGGCCTGGACGTTCTCGCCACGGACCTGCACGAGGTCGAGGCCAACGCCTTCACCCACGGCTTCCGCTACGCCGACATCGAGACGGCCACGGCGGCCGACGCGGTGCGGCGGCACCCCGGACGCACCCTGATGCTCGTATGGCCGCCCCCAGCGGACCCGATGGCCGCGGAGGCGTTGCGCGCCCACGACGGGGACACGTTCCTCTACGTGGGGGAGGGGCCGGGCGGGATGTGCGCCGACGAGGACTTCTTCGCCGAGCTGCGCCGCCACTGGACCGCAGGGGCCGGCTGCCCCCTGACCGTGCGCTGGCTCGGCCACGGCGACCGCGTCACCCTCTACCGGCGCCGCTGACGGCTCCGCCGCGGCCCGCCCACCGGCCGCCGCCGGTCGCCCCCCGCATGGAAAACCGCCGTCCGGGCAGGCGACGGTCAGCCACGCCGGGCGTGTCCGGGGCGCGCCCGTGGACGAGAGCACGCGAGGCGGTGCGTACGCATGGAGATCCAGCCGGCCGTGTCGCGCGGCGAGAGCCCCATGGAACCCGAGGAGCTCCTGGAGATCGCCCGCGACGTGGGCCGCGACTACCCGCGCTGGCGGCCGAGGCTCTCGGAGCCCGGCGGCGAGGGCAACTGGCTGCCGCTGTTCCGGACCGGCCCCTTCGGGGTCTGGGCCCTGGGCTGGGAGTGCCTCCCTCCGGGGGCCGCCTACCTCGACCACGAGCGCGTACGCGGAGCGGTGTACGTGGCGCGGGGCGCCCTCACGCACGAGCGGGCCCGGCTCGGCGACTCCCCCCGCACGGAAGAGGTCGGGGCGGGCCTGGGCTTCTGCTTCGACGAGACCTTCTACCACCGGATGCGCCCCGTCCGCGAAGCGGGACCGGCCGTCACCGTCCACGTCTTCGCTCAGGCCGGCCCCGAGGCGTCCCCCGGTGGTGCGGAGGAGCCGTGGCCCCCTCTGTGGCTCGGCCTGCCCTGACGGCATCCACCCCCGCGCCCCGGGGTAGGCGCACCGCATGGCCGTGACCGTCGGCACCTCCGGGTGGCAGTACCGCGACTGGTCGGGTGTGTTCTATCCCCCCGGCCGGCCGCAACGGCTGTGGCTGGAGGAGTACGCGACGCACTTCCGGACGGTGGAGAACAACAACGCCTTCTACCGCCTGCCGTCCCCGGACACCTTCGCCCAGTGGCGCGACCGCACTCCGCCCGGCTTCCTGATGGCCGTGAAGGCCAGCCGGTTCCTCACCCACATCAAGCGTCTGCGCGACCCGGCCGAGCCGGTCCACCGGCTGATGGCGCACGCCGCCTCCCTCGGGGACCGGCTCGGCCCCGTCCTGCTCCAGCTGCCGCCGACGCTGCGGGGGGACCCGGAGCTGCTCGATCTCTGCCTCGCCTGCTTCCCGGCCGGCGTCCGGGTCGCCGTCGAGCCCCGGCACGCATCGTGGTGGACGCCGGCCGTACGGTCGGTGCTGACCGCGCGGGGCGCCGCCCTGTGCTGGGCGGACCGGGAGTCGCGGCCGGTGACACCGCTGTGGCGCACGGCCGACTGGGGCTACGTCCGCTTCCACGAAGGCCGCGCCCGCCCCTGGCCGCGCTACGGCAAGGACGCCCTGCGCGGCTGGGCGGCGCGCGTGGCCGACACCTGGCCGCCCGAGGCGGACGTCTTCGCGTACTTCAACAACGACCCCGGCGGGGCCGCCGTGACCGACGCCCGGGCCTTCGCCCGCCTGACCGGAGGGCCGGGACCCGACGGCGCTCCGCCGGAAGGGCGCGGCGCCCCCCGCGCGCGGACGGGGGAGCGATCCCGAGGCCCGGCCGGCTGAGCGGCGGCGGGCGGCCGCTCAGCCGGCCGGAGCCGCGGCGCCGGACCGGGGGAGCGTCGCCGCGTTGCCGGTGCGCACGGCCAGCAGCACGGCGTCGTGCAGGGCGCGGCTCGCCTCCTCGCTCGGGCAGGGCGCCGGGCTCCCCGCCAGCGTCAGCCACTCCGTGGCGCCGCTGTGCTGGACGGCGACGTGGGCCAGCCGGTCGGCCTCGGTCCAGGTCGTGTGCACGTCGAGTTCACCGGTCAGGAGAACCGATTCGGCGGTTCTCACCCCGCCCCGCCCGGCGAAGACGCCGCGCGTGGTCCACGATGCCCAGGTCATCCGGCCTCCAGGGTCCGTCCCGCAGTGGTACGGGACATCGATGCGTACGGATCTGGCGTGATACCCGCTGAAAGGCGGATATATGCCGGTTCGCCCTGGTCTTTCGGATGGGTCCGGCTCAGCCGGCGGCCGGGGTGAGGACCACGAAGTCGGCGTTCCAGGGGTCGAGGCAGACGGAGAGGCGGCCGATGCCCTCGACGTCCTCCGGGCCCGTCTGCGTGTTGCCGCCGTTGCCGGTGACCGCGGCGACGGCCGCGTCACAGTCGGGGACGGCGAACACGGGATGCCAGTACGGCCGCCCGTTCGTGAGGGCCAGGTGCTCCGGGGCCAGTTCCATGAGCCCGCCGTGCATGCGCTCGTCCGGGAGCCCCGCCGGGGTGATGAGCGCGTACGTGCCCCCGCCGCCGGGCAGCTCCATGTCGCTGAACCGCCAGCCGAGGACGCGGCCGTAGAACTCCCTGGCGGCCGCGGCGTCGCTGGTGAACAGCTCGGTCCAGCACAGCGAGCCCGGCTCGTCCACCACCTCGACCCCCTGGTCCGTCCCCGGCTCCCAGACGGCGAACTGCCCGCCCAGGGGGTCGCTGTACTGGGCCATCCGGCCCGCGTCGTCCAGGGTCATCGGAGCCACCCGCACCGTACCGCCCGCGTCCTCCACCGCCCGGGTCGTGGCGTCCGCGTCCTCGACGCTGTAGTAGATCATCCACGCCGGGCGCGCACCCTGCTCGGTGAGCTTGCCGAGTCCGGCGACGATCTTCCCGTCCCTGCGGAACATCCCGCCCTCGGCGCCCCCCAGGGCTTCGTACCGCCACCCGAACACGGCGCCGTAGAAGGCGGCGGCGGCCGGGACGTCGGGCGTGCCGAGGTCGAGCCAGCAGGGCGAGCCGGGGACGTACGTCGTCGTGATCATGGGTGTGGGCCTTTCACGGAGCCGGTACGACCCCAGCCTGGCACCGGACGGCCGCCCCCGCCCGTCGGCCGTCCCCCCGCCCGTCGGCCGTCAGCCCGTGACGTACGGCCGGAACGCGGCTCGTCCGGAGGGGACGGGGGAGGGGGCGGCGGCTCAGCCGCCCGCGGGCAACCGGTCGGTACGGGGCTCCGCGTACGCGCGGGCGTCACCGGCGCGTTCCTCGAGCAGTTCCCGGAACCCGGCCGTCGCGTACCGGTCGGCGGTGGCCGAGGCCGGACCGGGAAGGCCCGCGATCCGGGCCATCAGCTCCCGCGGCTGGATCTGCCAGCCGACGACCAGGACCCGGAGCCCCCGGCGCTCGGCGCGCCGGTGCAGGTCCAGGAGGTGCAGCAGGCCGTCGGCGTCCATGAAGGGGACCCCGTGCAGATCGATCATGAGGACCCGCTCGCTGGGGGTGGCGTACTCCAGCGCCCGCCGGAGTTCCGCGTCCGCCCCCTCGTCGAGTTCGCCGCAGGCGCTGACCAGGACGGTGGTGCCGCGGTACTGGACGTCCGTGGTGATCAATACGTTCCCCTTCCCGACTCGCCCGCGCGGGCGGCGCCCCGCGGGGCCACCATCCTGGCGTGGTGCCCCGCGGGAGGGGTAAGAGGCTCGCTGACGTCGGGCCCGGGTTGTCAGGTTTCGCTCAGGCGGGTACCGGCCGCGCCGGCCGGTACCCGCCCGGGCGACTCACGCCGCCAGGGCGTCGTGCGTGGCGCGCGTCCTGGGCCGCAGGCCCGACAGCGTCGTGACGCCGTCGCCCCGGACCGAGTCGAGGACGGCGTCGTGGAGGAGCCGGCTGGCGTACCCGTTGGGGCACGGCACGGGGCCGCCGGCCACGGGCCACCAGGTGGGGCCGCCCGGAGGGCGGACGGTCACCCGGGCCAGCCCGTCGGACCAGGAGGTGTGCACCTCCACTTCACCGGTGAGGACGCCGCCGTCCTGTGTCCGGACGCCGCCGCGGCCCGCCACGACCGAACGCGTCGTCCACGAGGCCCAGCCCATGGTGCTCGCCTTCTTCCGCTCTGTTCCTCGGTCCCGGCTCCTCGGCGGGGTCAGCTGGACAGTGATTCGAGGAGCTCGCCGACCTTGGGGTCGGGCAGGGCGCGTGCCACGTCGGCCTGGGCCACCATCCCGATGAGGTCGTGGCCGTCGATGACGGGCAGCCGGCGGACCTTGTGCCGGGCCATCGTGCGCAGGATCTCCTCCGCGTCGTCGTCGGCCCCGATGGTCACCGCCTCGCCCTGTGCCAGCTCGCCGGCCTTGCACTGGGCGGGGTCCTTGCCCTCCGCCAGCACCTTGACCACGATGTCGCGGTCGGTGAGCATTCCCTTCAGCCTGTTGTCGGTGCCGCAGATCGGCAGGGCGCCGACCCCGAGCTCCTTCATCATCTCCGCTGCCCGGATGATGGTCTCCTCGGCGCCGATGCAGTCGGCGCCCTCCGTCATGATCTCGCGGGCGGTGGTCATCTGGGGTTCCTCCTCGTCTTCTCGCAGTCGTCTCGTCGTCGCGGCGGTCTTCGGTCCGCGGCGGATCCGGTACGCCTCATCCGGTGAGGGCGGGCAGCACCTTGTCGCGGTAGGCCTCGAAGAAGGCCTGCTGGTCGGGGCCGATCTGGCCGATGTACACCTCGTCGAACCCCGCGTCCACGTAGGCGCGGACGGCCTCCACGTGCTCCTCGACGTCGGGGCCGCAGGGGACGGCGTCGGACACCTGGCGGCGGGTGACGAGTTCACTCGCCTGTTCGAAATGCGCCGGGGTGGGCAGGACCTGGTTCAGCTCGCCCGGCAGCTGCTCGGTCGGCCACAGACGGTGCACGGTGTCGACGGCCTTCTCCCGGTCCTCGCCCCAGCACACCTTGAGGCCGCCGATCACCGGCTTCCCCTCGCCCCCCGCGTCCCGGAAGCGCTTGATGGCCTCCTCGTCGGGGCCCATGGTGACGAACCCGTCGCCGATGCGTCCGGCCAGGGCCGCCGCCTTCGGCCCGAAGCCCGAGACGTGGATGGGCAGCGGGCCCCCCGGCGCGGTGTACAGGCGGGCGTTCTCCACCGTGTAGTGCCGGCCGCGGTGGCTGACCTGACGGCCGGTGAACAGTTCGCGCATCACCTCGACGGCTTCCTCCAGCATCTCGGCCCGCTCGTCGAAGGCCGGCCAGCGGTCGCCGAGGACGTGTTCGTTGAGGGCCTCGCCGGTGCCCACGCCCAGCGCGAAGCGGCCGTCGAGCAGCCGGCTCGAGGTCGCCGCGGCCTGGGCCGTCACCGCCGGATGCAGCCGCACGGTGGGGCAGGTGACCAGCGTGGTCACCGGCAGCTCCACGGTCTGCGACAGGGCCCCGATCACCGACCAGACGAACGGGCTGTTGCCCTGGGCGTCGTTCCACGGGTGGAAGTGGTCGGAGATCGCCAGCCGGCTGAAGCCGGCGTCGGCGGCCCGCCGCGCCTGCTCCAGAAGCCGGTCCGGGGGAAATTCCTCGCAGGCCAGGAAGTAGCCGAAAGCTGTCATCGGTCTCGTGCCTCCAGGGACGGGAAGTACGTGGCTCCGTGGTCGGCGCGTGCCCCGGCCGACGGGGGACAAACCTCGCGGAGGCCCCACCCCGGCGGACCGCACCGCCGGCGGCCGCCGCCGTCAGGCCGGGGGGAACCGGTCGCGGTGGGCCGCCAGCCAGGTGGCGAAGTCCTGCAGGGCCGGGTGGATGCCGCGCACGGCGTCCAGGTCCCGCGCGCCGGTGAAGGAGGCCTCGCAGTCGGCGTAGAACTGGAACATGTTCCCCGCCTCGTCGGCGCCGGGAAAGCCGAGGCCGCGGAACGCGTCGGGCGTCAGGGGCCGGTAGCGGACCGGCCGCCCCAGGGACTCGGTGAGGGCCGCCGCCATGTCGGCGACCCGCAGGTGCTCGCCCGCGACGCTGATGGTGGCGGCGACGAAGTCGGCACCCGTCCTGAAGATGGCGTGCGCGATCCTGCCGACGTCGTCGACGGCCATGCCGGACAGCCGCTTGTCGCCCATCGGGTAGATCAGCTCCAGGCCGCCGTCCTCCGTCGCCCGCGGCGCGAAGCTGCCCAGCAGGTTGTCCCAGAAGAAGGTGGTCCGCAGGAAGGTGACCGGTACGCCCGCGTCGAGGAAGTACTGGTCGGCCTCCGCCTTGGCGTCGAAGTGCGGGACCTTGTACGCACCCTGGAGCGTCGGCATCCGGTCGTCGTCCACGGGAACGCAGTGGCGCGTGTCCTCCAGGGTGGACCAGATCGCGTGCTGCACGCCGGCGTGGCCGGTCGCCCGGGCGAGGGCCGCCGCCTGCCGCTTCTCGTGGGCGGCGTCCATGTCCTCCCAGAAGTTGGTCACCAGGAACGCCCCGTACGCGCCCTCCAGGGCGGGGCCGAGGCTCGCTTCGTCGTCGATGTCGGCCCGGACCACCTCCGCCCCGAGCCGCTCCAGCTCCCGCGCCCGTTCCGAGTCCGGGCGGCGGGTCACGGCGCGCACCGCGAAGTCGCCGTCCCGGTCCTCGAGGATCGACCGGGCCAGGGAGCCCCCCTGTTGTCCGGTCGCTCCGAATACGGTGATCGTCCGCTTCCCGGTCATCGCCGGTCACCCACTCCCGCACGCGCTCCTCGCCCCGTGGGACGTTTCCGCCGCGAACATACGGGCGGCGGACCGGACGCGACCGGCGCCACACGCCGGGCCCGCCCGTATGGCCGCACGAGCGGCGCCCCCCCCCGCCGCGCGTACCGGCGCAGGCGCCGCCCGCGGGGCGCGGTCTCCTCTCGGACAGTCAATGGTGCTACCGTCATTGGCACCATGCTGCTGAGACTGAACACCGCGGACGGCCGGCCGCTCCACGAGCAGGTGGCGGCCGCGATCAGGCGCGCCATCGCCGACGGCGAGTGCGGGCCGGGCGACCGCCTGCCGTCGGCCCGGGAACTGTCCCTGGCCTGGGGAGTCAACGCCAACACGGTCCTGCGCGGTCTGCGCGGGCTGCGTGACGAGGGCGTGCTGGAATTCCGGCGGGGGAGGGGCGTCACCGTCGCCGCGGGAGCGGACGAGCGGTCCGTGGTGCTCGACCGGGTGCGCGAACTCGTCCGTGACGCGGCGCGCCTGGGCTACAGCAGGGCCGATCTGATGGAAATGATCAGGAGGTTGCCGTGAAGGGTCCGAGGAATCGGAAGGGGCCGGCCGGCCCGGAGGGGGCCGCGGGCCGGCGGGCCCTCGGGCTCTGGGCCGCCGGGGTCGCCGCCCTGCTCGCCGCGCTGCCCTGGGCGGCGTCGGAACGGCTGCCGGAGCGGCTGGCGACCCACTGGAGCGCACGCTCCGGCGCGCCCGACGGCTCCCTGCCGCTGTGGGCCGCCGCGCTGCTTCCGGTGGCCGTCTGGGCGGCCCTGGTGCTGCCGGCCGCCGTTGTCGCGCGGTGGCGCGACGGGGCGGCGGCATCCGCGTTCCTGCCGGCCGGCGCCGTCTTCCTCCTCGGCGGGCAGGCCTGTGTCGTCCGGGCCAACCTGGACCGGGCCGACTGGCACCAGGCCCGTCTGGGGAGCCTCGGCATCGCCCTGACGGTCGCGGGGGCTGCGGCCGCGGGACTCGCCGGCCTGCTGAGGGCCCGCCGCCCCTCCACGGCACGGCCGCCGGCGGCGGAGCGGGGTCCGGGCATGGAGATACCGGACGGTGAAAAGCTGGTCTGGTTCTCCCGCACCGCGAACCCCTGGCTCCGGGCGACCGCGGCCGTGACCGGACTCGGCGCGGCCGCCGCCGCCCTCGCCGCCGTCGCGGGCCTGGGGGTCCCGGCCCCGTGGGCGCTCGTCACGCCCCTCGCCGTCACGTCCGTCCTGGTCCTCGGGTGTTCCTCCGTACGGGCGAGCGTCACCGACCGCGGTCTGGACGTGGCCCTCGGCCCGCTCGGCCTGCCGGTACGCCGCTGGCGGGCGGGGGACATCGCGTCGGCACGCGCCGAGCACCGGACGCCCGCGCAGGTGGGCGGCTGGGGGTACCGGCTCAGCGGCAGGGGCACGACGGTGATGCTCCGGGCCGGTGAATGCCTGGTCGTCCGCCCGCTGCGCGGCACGGAGTTCGCCGTCAGCGTCGGGGACGCCGAGCGCGGCGCCGCGCTGCTGAACTCGCTGGCCGCGCCGCGCACGCCCTGAGCCCCGGCGGGGTCAGCTCACTGGCCGACCCTGCCGTCGACGCACTCGCGCAGGAGGTCGGCGTGGCCGCAGTGGCGGGCGTACTCGTCGATCCGGTGCACCATCAGCTCGCGGATCGCGATGGAATCCTTGCCCACGCGCTCGCCCAGGTCCGGATGCGCCGCCAGCGCGGCATCGGTCGCGGCCTGCTCGCGCTCCAGGTCCGCGTACGCGGCGTCGACGACGGCCCCGTCCGCGACGGCCCCGTCGAAGTCGGCGTCGCGCTCGCCGTACAGCTTGGGCAGCGGGTCGCCGTCGGTGATCCAGTTGCGCCAGTCACGCTCGACCTCGGCGAGGTGGCGGACCAGCCCGAGCAGTGACATCGTCGACGGCGGAACCGACCTCCGGGCCAGCTGCTCGGGGTCCAGGCCCTCGCACTTCATCCTCAGGGTCAGGCGGTAGTCCGTCAGGAACTCCAGGAGCGTGGCGAGTTCGCCGTCCGGGCCCGGCCCGTCGTTGTTGCGGGGATCGTCGTCCGGATCCGCCCACATGTCGGGGTACACGGTCGACCGGGTCCAGCGCGCGAGGTCTTCACTCATGCGGCCCATGCTCGTACGCCACGGCCGCGGTCCGCCACCGAGATTCCGCCCGGCCCGCCTCCGGGGGCGGGCGGTGGGCGGGGCGAGGGCCGTACGGAACGCCCGCGGACGCCGTCCGGCCGCCGGAGACGTTCGTGAGCCGCGTCTCACCCGGGCCCCGGCCCTTGTCTATGCAACGAGTTGCATAGAAAGATCGGGGCATGGCGCTCGACCACGCGATCCTCGTCTCCCTGCTGGAGAAGCCGGGCTCCGGATACGAACTGGCCCGGCGGTTCGACCGGTCCATCGGCTACTTCTGGACCGCCACCCACCAGCAGATCTACCGCGTTCTGGGCCGCATGGAACGGGACGGCCAGCTCACCGTCCGCGAGGTCCCGCAGCAGGGCCGGCCGGACAAGAAGGAGTACTCCGTCGCCGCCCCCGGCCGCGCGGCCCTCTCCCGGTGGCTGCACGAGCCGATCGAACCCGAGAGCATGCGCCACGACCTCGCCGTGAAGATCCGGGGCGCGGCCTTCGACGACCCGGCCGCGCTGATCCGCGAGGTCGAACGGCACCACCGGGTGCACGGCGAGCGGCTCGCGCACTACCTCGCCGGGGAACTGCGCGACTTCACCGGGCCCGGGGCGCCCGCCCCGCTCGACGCCGCGCAGGAACTCCAGCACGCCGTGCTGCGCGGCGGCATCGCGTACGAGCGGATGACGATCGACTGGCTGGACGACGTCCTCGCCACGCTCAGGCGCCTCGGCGCGGCACCGCCGTCCGCCTGAACACCCCACCCCACCCCACATCCCTCCCTCCCCCTCCCTCTCCGGAAGGCGACCCCTCATGGCCGACTCCCTGCTCTTCAACCCGCGCACCTACGACCCCGCGCACTTCGACCCCGAGACCCGCAGGCTGCTGCGCGCCACCGTCGACTGGTTCGAGGAGCGCGGCAAGCGCAGGCTGATCGAGGACTACCGTTCCCGCGCCTGGCTCGGGGACTTCCTGGCCTTCGCCGCCAAGGAGGGCCTGTTCGCCACCTTCCTCACCCCGGCGTCCGCCGCCGGACGGGAGGACCAGCGCTGGGACACCGCCCGGATCGCCGCCCTCAACGAGATCCTCGGCTTCTACGGCCTCGACTACTGGTACGCCTGGCAGGTGACGATCCTCGGTCTCGGCCCGGTCTGGCAGAGCGGGAACGCCGCCGCCCGCGCCCGTGCCGCCGAACTCCTGACCCAGGGCGAGGTGTTCGCGTTCGGTCTGTCCGAGCGCACCCACGGCGCCGACATCTACTCCACCGACATGCTGCTGGAGCCCGACGGCGACGGCGGTTTCCTGGCCAGCGGCTCCAAGTACTACATCGGCAACGGCAACGCCGCCGGACTCGTCTCCGTCTTCGGCCGCCGCACCGACGTCGAGGGACCGGACGGATACGTCTTCTTCGCCGCCGACAGCCGCCACCCGGCCTACCACGTGGTGCAGAACGTCGTCGACTCCTCCAAGTACGTGAGCGAGTTCCGGCTCGACGCCTACCCGGTGTCCCCGGACGACGTCCTGCACACCGGCCGGGCCGCCTTCGACGCCGCCCTCAACACCGTCAACGTCGGCAAGTTCAACCTGTGCACCGCCTCGATCGGCATCTGCGAACACGCGATGTACGAGGCCGTCACCCACGCGCAGAACCGCGTCCTCTACGGCCGCCCCGTCACCGCCTTCCCGCACGTGCGCCGTGAACTGGCCGACGCCTACGTCCGCCTCGTCGGCATGAAGCTCTTCAGCGACCGGGCCGTCGACTACTTCCGCTCCGCCGGCCCCGACGACCGCCGCTACCTCCTCTTCAACCCGATGACGAAGATGAAGGTGACCACGGAGGGCGAGAAGGTCATCGACCTCATGTGGGACGTGATCGCCGCCAAGGGCTTCGAGAAGGACACCTACTTCGCCGAGGCCGCCGTCGAGATCCGCAGCCTGCCCAAGCTCGAGGGCACCGTCCACGTCAACCTCGCGCTGATCCTCAAGTTCATGCGCAACCACCTGCTGGAGCCGGTCGCGTACCCGGCCGTGCCGACCCGCCTCGACGCGGCCGACGACGACTTCCTCTTCCGGCAGGGCCCGGCCCGCGGCCTGGGCTCCGTACGCTTCCACGACTGGCGTCCCGCCTTCGACGCGTACGCCGACGTGGCGAACGTGGCCCGGTTCCGCGAGCAGGCCGACGCCCTGTGCGAGTTCGTCGCCACCCTCGCCCCCGACGAGGCGCAGAGCCGCGACCTGGACTTCCTGCTGTCCGTAGGCCAGCTGTTCGCCCTGGTGGTGCACGCCCAGCTGATCCTGGAGCAGGCCCGCCTGACGGACCTGGACGCGGACGTCCTCGACGAGTTGTTCTCCGTCCTCGTGCGGGACTTCTCCGGACACGCCGTCGAACTGCACGGCAAGGACTCCGCCACCGAGGCGCAGCAGGCCTGGGCCCTGGGCGCCGTACGCCGGCCCGTCGTGGACGAGGACCGCGCGGCGCGGATCTGGCAGCGCGTCGAGGCCCTGTCCGGGACGTACGAGATGGCGCCGTAGCCACCGGCTCCGGCACCGACCCGCGGCCGGCCGTGCCGGCCGCGGGGCCTTCCCCGCCGGGGCGCTCCGCCCCGGTCACACCGTCCAGCGCAGCACCGCCCCCAGGCCGCCGGCCGGTCCCGCCATGTCCGCCGGGACGACCAGCACCTCGCAGCCCGCCGCGGCGGCCGACCGCAGCAGGGCGTCGTCCGCCCGCGCCCGTTCGGGACGGCCGACGCCCATCGCCTGCGCCTGGCCGCGCTGCACCGCGACCTGGTCCACTCCGGGACCCACCCACACCTCGCGCGCCGCGTCGGGGCCCTCGGGGGTGAGCAGCAGGGTCGCCGCCTGGTGGCTCCGGACGGCGTCCACCACGGCGGGCATGCCCTCCGCGGCCTGCCCCGGCCCGGTGTCCACGGTGGACTCCCTGTGCTCGCCGGGCCGGCCCCGTCCGGCGCGGAAGCGCTCCAGGGCGTTCTCCAGGCGCTCGCGGGCGAAGGCCTCCCGCACCCGCGCGATCTCGCGGTCGAGGGCGTCCCGGGAGGCGCCGGGCGAGCGGCCGCCGGCGTCGACCTCGACGGTCACCGCCCGCACCGCCTCGGGCAGGCGGTGGTGGACGGCCCGGCGCTCGCGCACGTCACCGGCGAGCACCACCAGAGCGGCGCCGCTCGCCGGCCACTGCCGGGCCAGCTCGGCGGCGATGGCGTCGGCCGTCTCGTTCCAGGCGTTCTCGACCTTGTTCCGGTAGTGCCACTCGTAACGGTCGGCCGGCACCCCGCGGTGCCCCCGGTCCGGCCACCGGCTGCCCCGCGCCTGGCCCACGGCCTCCCGGCGCGGGCCGTCGCACAGCTCCAGATCGGCGCCGGTACGGTCGACGTGCGCCACCAGGCAGCTCGGCTCGTCCCCGCGCAGAGCGGCCAGCGGCGCGACGTGCGGCAGGACCGACCAGGTCGCGGCGGTGGCGGCGGGGGCCCTGGCGAGCGGGACGTCCAGCAGGACCTCGGCGCCCGACGCGAACAGCGCACGGCCGGGGGCCGCGCCGTGGGCGGGCTCCCCGGCGAGCCGGTTCACCACGGCCCGGACGGTGTAGGCGTCGGCGCCCGCGTCGATCAGCTGCGACGCGACCGCCCGCTCACGCAGGGCCTGGATCCGCTGCGCGTCCTCGGTGGCGCGGGTGGTCTCGGCGTACACCGACGCCCAGGGGCCGGGACGGGAGAAGAGCGGTTTGAGGAAGCCCAGTTCCATGACGTCCCCCAAGGGGTTCAGGAAGGCGTGAGGGTCCTCCTCCAGAATGCCCCGCCCGCCCCCGGCGTGCCCGCCGGCCGGCCGGCGGGGGCCGGCGGGCCGGCGGGGGCCGGCGGGCCGGGGCGGCGGGGTCGGGCGGGCGTACCGGTCCGGACGGTCAGGAGAGGTCGAAGCGGTCGAGCGTCATCACCTTGTCCCACGCCGCCACGAAGTCGCGTACGAACTTCTCGCCCGCGTCCCGGGAGGCGTACACCTCGCACAGCGCCCGGAGCTGGGAGTGCGAGCCGAAGACGAGGTCGACCGCGGTCGCGGTCCACTTGACCCGGTCCGTGGCGCGGTCCCGGCCCTCGAACACGTTCTCGTCCGTCGCCGAGGGCGACCACCGCGTCCCCGTGTCCAGCAGGTTCACGAAGAAGTCGGTGGTCAGCGTCTGCGGCCGGCTGGTGAAGACGCCGTGCGGGGAGCCCTTGTAACCGGCGTCCAGGACCCGCATGCCGCCCGTCAGCACCGTCATCTCGGGGGCCGTCAGCGTCAGCAGGTTGGCGCGGTCCAGCATGAGGGTCTCCGGCGACAGCTTCTCGCCCTCCCCGAGGTAGTTGCGGAAGCCGTCCGCCCTGGGTTCGAGGACGGCGAACGCCTCCACGTCGGTCTGCTCCGGCGAGGCGTCCGTACGCCCCGGCGCGAACGGGACCGTGATCTCGTACCCGGCGTCCCGCGCGGCCTTCTCCACGGCCGCGCAGCCGCCCAGGACGATGAGGTCGGCGAGGGAGACCCTCTTCCCGCCGGTCTGCACGGCGTTGAAGTCCTCCCGGATCCGGTCGAGGGCCGGCACCGTCCGCGCCACCTCCTCCGACGCGTTGACCTCCCAGTCCTTCTGCGGGGCGAGCCGGATCCGCGCCCCGTTGGCGCCTCCCCTCATGTCGGTGCCGCGGAAGGACGCGGCCGCGGCCCAGGCGGTGGCCGCCAGCTGGGAGACGGACAGCCCCGAGTCGAGGACGCGGGCCTTGAGGTCGGCGATCTCGGCGTCGCCGATCAGCTCGTGGTCGACGGCGGGCACCGGGTCCTGCCACAGCTGCGGCTCGGGGACCCACGGGCCGAGGTAGCGGGAGACGGGCCCCATGTCGCGGTGCAGCAGCTTGTACCAGGCCCTGGCGAAGGCGTCGGCGAGCTTGGCCGGGTCCTCGTGGAAGCTCCTGGAGATCGGCCCGTAGACCGGATCCAGCTTCAGCGCGAGGTCCGTCGTCAGCATCATGGGGGCGTGCCGCTTCGACGGGTCGTGCGCGTCGGGCACCGTGCCCTGGGCGGCCGGGTCCGTCGGCGTCCACTGCTGGGCGCCCGCAGGGCTCCTCGTCAGCTCCCAGTCGTAGCGGAAGAGGTTGTCGAGGTAGCCGTTGTCCCACCTGACGGGCTCGGTCGTCCACGCGCCCTCGAGCCCGCTGGTGATGGTGTCGGGCCCCTTTCCGGAACCGTAGGAGTTCATCCATCCGAGGCCCTGCTGCTCGATGGGCGCGGCCTCCGGTTCCGGACCGACGTACTCGGGGTCGACCGCCCCGTGGCATTTGCCGAAGGTGTGGCCGCCGACGATCAGCGCGACCGTCTCCTCGTCGTTCATCGCCATGCGCGCGAACGTCTCGCGGATGTCCCTGGCGGCGGCGAGGGGGTCCGGGTTTCCGTTCGGGCCCTCCGGATTGACGTAGATGAGTCCCATCTGCACGGCGCCGAAAGGACCGGTGAGTTCCCTGTCGCCGCTGTAGCGCTCGTCCCCGAGCCAGGTGTCCTCCGGACCCCAGAAGATCTCCTCGGGTTCCCAGATGTCCTCCCGGCCGAAGCCGAAGCCGAAGGTCCTGAAGCCCATGGACTCCATCGCGCAGTTGCCGGCGAAGACGAGGAGGTCCGCCCACGAGACCTTCCGGCCGTACTTCTGCTTGACCGGCCAGAGCAGACGCCGCGCCTTGTCGAGGCTCGCGTTGTCGGGCCAGCTGTTGAGGGGGGCGAAGCGCTGGGCACCGGAGCCGCCGCCGCCCCGGCCGTCGGCGATCCGGTACGTTCCCGCGGCGTGCCAGCTCATCCGGATGAAGAGCGGCCCGTAGTGGCCGTAGTCGGCGGGCCACCACTCCTGCGACGTCGTCATCACCTCGAAGAGGTCCCGCTTGAGGGCCTCGACGTCCAGGTCCGCGAACTCCCGCGCGTAGTCGAAGTCCTCGCCCATCGGGTTCGACCGGGGCGAGTGCTGGTGGAGCACCTGGAGGTCGAGCTGGTTCGGCCACCAGTCCCGGTTCGTCCTGGGGCGGGTCGGCGTGGCGGCCGGGGAGGGAATTGCGGGGTTCTCGCTTTCGCTGCCGGACACGTCCGTCCTTCTTCCTGTCGCGGTGTCTCCACCTGCTGGCTGCTTGCTCTGCGCGTCCGTATGGTCGCGCACCGTGGTCGGTGCCGCCGAGAGAACACGCAGGGCGTCTCCACCCGGAGGGGGGACGACGGGCGGACCCCCGCCGTGCGGGGACCCGGGAAGGGCGGGGGAGAAGCGGTGATCCGGAGCGTGCGCGGACCGGACGGGAGCCGTCCCCCGGGCGGGGGCCCGGGGGACGGCCGACGTGCGGGGGCCGGCGGCTACGGCTTGTTGGCGAGCGCTCCGAGGTACCGGTTGAGCTGCTCCAGGCGGGCGTCGATGCCCTGGATGGAGGACGTCAGGAGCTGGAGTTCCTGCACCGCGGCGAGGACGGCCAGCAGGCCGGCCCGCGCCGAGGGTTCGGTGACGTCGCGCAAAGCCGTCCGTGCCTCTTCGAGGAGGTGCGAGGGGGCCGGGCCGGCCGCCGGTGCCGAGGGCGGTTCCATCACGTCATCCCACCTTCCGGTTGGAGGCGGAGCCTCCGTCGCGGTTCGAGGAGGGACTCCACCGGTTTCGTCGCCTGCCCCCGTCGCGGGCCGTCAAACGGCGGCCGCGCCCCGTGACGGCGGACGCGGGCCGGGAAGGCGTTAGCGGCACGTGCCACCGGGCAGATGCCGGGGGACCGGACGAGCGAGGAGGAGGAACCGCGGTGAAGGCATCGAAGATCGCGTACAAGCCCGTCGGGCTGGTGCTCGGCGTGGCCGGGGGCGCGCTGGCGGGCGCCGCGTTCAAGCAGCTGTGGAAGAGGCTCGGGCACGATGACGACGCCCCGAACGCCACCGACGAGGACCGCTCCTGGCGGGAGATCCTCATCGCCGCGGCGCTGCAGGGCGCGGTCTTCGCCGCCGTCAAGGCGGCGGTGGACCGCAGCGGCGCCGTGGCCGCCAAGCGCCTGACCGGCACCTGGCCCGCCTGACCCGCTCGCCCCGGCCGGTGCCCCGGCCGCCGGGTCCCGCGCGCCGCGGTCCCCGGTTTGGTGCCGGGAGCGCCGGGAAGAAGCCGACTGCCGCCCTGCGGTCTCGAACGCGGGGCGGACCACGGCGCGGGAGCCGGACCCCGGCCCGGAGGTGGTGGCGATGGACGCGGGCGTGCGTACCGGCTCGGCCCGGGCCGCCGGACCCGAGCTCGGACAGGAGTACGACGCCACTCCCTACCTCCCTTCGCGGGGAGGCCTGCGGAGCCTGGCCCGGGCGGCGTCGGGCTGCAAGGGGTGCCCCCTCTTCCGGGACGCCACCCAGACGGTCTTCGGCAGCGGCCCGGCCGGTGCGCGGCTGATGCTGGTGGGGGAGCAGCCCGGCGACCAGGAGGACCTGCGGGGCGAGCCCTTCGTGGGCCCGGCCGGCCGGCTGCTGCGCAAGGCGCTCGACGAGGCCGGGCTCGGGGACGAGGGCGCGTACCTGACCAACGTGGTCAAGCACTTCAAGTTCACCCCCGCCCCCCGCGGCAAGCGCCGCATCCACAAGGCCCCCAGCCTGCGCGAGATGACCGCCTGCCGGCCGTGGCTCCTGGAGGAACTGCGGCTGGTCGGGCCGGAGGTGCTGGTGGTGCTCGGCGGTACCGCGGGCAAGGCGCTGCTCGGGTCGTCGTTCCGGGTGGGGGAGCGGCGCGGAGTGCTCCTGCCCATGCCCGTGCCGCTCGGCGGGGAGACCGGCCCGGTGGCCGGGCAGCTGCTGGCGACCGTCCACCCGTCGGCCGTGCTGCGCTCCGAGGACCGGGAGGCCGCCTTCGCGGGGCTGGTCGCGGACCTCTCCGTGGCCGCCGCCGCACTGGGCCGCCCAGGACCCGAGCCGACTGAATGAGCCGCCCCCTCCCGGGCAGGCGCACGGTACGGACCCGGCCCGCCGGAGCCGTACACACGCACAAGAGCGAAGGAGTCACCATGCCTCGCGGTTCCAGCCCCAAGCGCGAACGTCAGTACGAGCACATCAAGGAGAGCGCCGAGCAGCGCGGCGAGAGCACCGGACGGGCGAAGGAGATCGCCGCGCGCACGGTCAACAAGGAACGCGCCCGCTCGGGCGAGTCGAAGACCGCGAGCCGCTCCTCCACCCAGGACACCTCCTCCTCCAAGCGGGGCGGGCAGCGCTCTCACAGCGGCTCGCAGGGCCCCACCAAGGAGCAGCTCTACAACGAGGCGAAGCAGAAGAACATCGAGGGCCGTTCGAAGATGGACAAGTCCGAACTGAAGCGTGCGCTCGGCCGCTGACCCCTCGCACCCCTCGCCCAGCGGGCCCGGGCGGGCGCCGGCCGTGCCCGTCCGGCCATGTCCTCCCGACCGAAGCACCGAGGCTCCCGGAGTCGGTCTCCATGCCCCTGCACCCCGTCCACCCCACACCGACGCTCCACCTGGCCCTGCACGGGCGGGGCGCGGCCGCCGAGGCGCGCCAGGCGGCGCGTGACTTCCTCGAGCCCTTCCGGAGCGGGGAGCCGCCGTACTTTCCGGCCCGCGCCCTGGACGCCGCCCTGCTGGTGATCAGCGAACTGGTCACCAACGCCGTCCGTCACGCCAGCGGTGACTGCGCGCTCGACCTGCACCTGGTGCCGGACGGCGTCGACGTCGACGTGACGGACGGCAGCAGCGCGGAGCCGCGGGCCCGGCGACCGGACCAGCGGGGGGAGGGCGGGTGGGGCTGGCACCTGGTCAATCTGCTGGGGACCGACGTCGAGGTCCACCACCACGACGGCGCGGAGGCGGGCAAGACCATCCACGTCCACGTCCCCCGCGCTCCGCTCGGGGGGTGACCGGCCGCGGGCGGGTCATCCCCCGAGCGGCCGGCGCGCTCCCGCGCCGGCGCCGCGGGGTCAGACGACCTCGCTGCGGCGCCCGCCCTCCGGGATGACCAGCGGCGTACCGGCGACCGGGCAGCGGATCACGGCCGCGCGCAGGCCGAAGACCTCGTGGACGAGGTCCGGCGTGACGATCTCGGACGGCGGGCCGGCGGCAATGACCCGTCCTGCGCGCATGGCGACCAGGTGCCCGGCGTAGCGGCAGGCGAGGTTGAGTTCGTGCAGGACCATCACCACGGTGCGGCCCTCGGAGCGGTTGAGTTCCGCGACGAGTTCGAGGACGTCCACCTGGTGGGCGAGGTCGAGATAGGTCGTCGGCTCGTCCAGCAGCAGCACCGGCGTGTGCTGGGCCAGTGCCATCGCGATCCACACGCGCTGGCGCTGACCGCCCGACAGCTCGTCGATGGAGCGCGCCGCCAGCTCCTGCGAGCCCGTCGCCGCGAGTGCCGCGTCCACCGCGGCCTCGTCGGAGGAGGACCACTGGCGCCACCACCGCTGGTGCGGGGTACGGCCCCGGGCCACGAGGTCGCGCACGGAGATCCCGTCGGGAGCGCTGGGCGTCTGCGGCAGCAGCGCGAGCCGCAGGGCGAACTCCCGTGCGGACAGGCCCGCGATGTCCTCGCCGTCCAGGTGGACGGCGCCGCCGGCGGGCTTGAGCAGCCGGGCCAGCGCCCGCAGGGCGGTGGACTTCCCGCAGGCGTTCGGGCCGACCAGAGCGGTGACCTTCCCGGCCGGGATGTCCAGGTCGAGGTCCTCGGAGACGATCCGGTCGCCGTACCCCAGCCGCAGCCCTTCCGCGCGGAGCGCGGAGGGGGCGGTGCCGGTCGGCGGGGTCTCGGTCAGCGGGGCGGTCATGTCAGCCTCCCTTTCCGGCCCGGTTGGTACGGGCGAGTAGCAGCAGCAGGTAAGGGGCGCCGACGGCGCCGGTGAGCACGCCGACGGGAAGCTCGGTCGGGGCCAGGACGGTGCGCGCCCCGAGGTCGGCCAGGATCAGCAGGACCGCTCCGGTGAGGGCGCTGGTGATCAGCGGGATCCCGGCGGTGCCGGCGAGCCGCCGGGCGATCTGCGGGGCGCCGAGGGCGACGAAGGCGATCGGCCCGGCCGCGGCCGCGCCGAGGGCGGTGAGGCACGTGGCGAGGACCAGCAGCGCGATCCGCGAGTGCCGCAGCGGCATGCCGAGGCTGCGCGCGGTGTCGTCGTCGTACTGGAGCAGCTGGTACGGGCGGGCCAGCGCCAGCGTCAGCGGCAGCAGCACGGCCAGTGCCAGCCAGGCCCACTGGACGTGCTCGTAGCCGCGGCCGTTGAGGCTGCCGGTCAGCCACACCATGGCGCGGGACGCCTGGTCGATGTCGGCGCGGGCCAGCATCCAGCGGGTCAGGGCGACCAGGGCGCCGTTCGCGGCGAGGCCGACGAGGACGAAGCGGTAGCCGGTGATGGTGCCGTCCCGGAACGCCAGCAGGTAGATGACCACCGCGGTCAGCAGGGCGCCGGCGAGGGCCCCGAACGGGACCGCCGCGAAGGTGCCCGCCCCGGCCGCGGTGACCCCGCCGATGAGGATGGCGCCCACCGCTCCGGCTCCGGCACCGCCCGCGATGCCGATCAGGTCCGGGCTGGCCAGCGGGTTGCGGGTGACGGCCTGGAACACGGCCCCGGCCAGCCCGAACGCGGCCCCCACCAGCAGGGCCGTCAGGGCCCGCGGGAGACGCAGCTGGTGGACGATGAGGTCGGCCGCGCCGGAGCCCGTGCCCAGGACGGCGGTCAGTACGTCGCCCACCGGAATGGCGAAGGTGCCCAGCGACACGGAGGCGATCAGTCCCGCGAAGCCGGCCGCCACGAGGGCGAGCACCACCAGCGCCACCCGGGGCCGCACGGCCACGCCGAAGGGCCCGGCCTCGAACCTCAGCCGCGGAACGGCCTTGCGGCGGACCGCCGGGACCGCCGGGACCGGCGTGCCGGTCGTGCGCGTCACGCTCATCGGGTGTGCTCCTTGAGCTTGCCGCGCTTGACCAGCAGCGCGAGGAACGGCGCGCCCAGGAGCGCGGTCACCACGCCCGCCTCCAGCTCGCCGGGCCGGGCGACCATCCGGCCGACCACGTCGGCGGCGAGCATCAGCGACGCCCCGCCCAGCGCGGAACACGGGACCAGCCAGCGGGCGTCGGGCCCGGTGAAGGCGCGTACGACGTGCGGCACGACGAGGCCGACGAAGGTCACGGGGCCGGCGGCGGCCACGGCGGCTCCGGTCAGCAGGACCACCGCCAGCGCGCCCAGGGCGCGGGTGGACCTGACCGGGGTGCCGAGCGAGCTGGCCAGGTCGTCCCCGAGGGCCAGGGCGTTGAGCCGGCCGCTCAGGCCGAGGGCGAGCGCGAGGCCGACGATGAGGAACGGGAGGAGTTCCATGCCCAGTTGGGCCTCCCGGCCGGCCAGCGAACCGACCGCCCAGAACCGGTACTGGTCCAGGGTGCGCACGTCCATCAGCACGAGGGTGTTGGTGCCGGCGTCGAGCAGTACGGTCACCGCCGCGCCGGCCAGGGCGAGCTTGGCGGGAGTCGCGCCGCCGTACCCGGTGCCGCCGACGGCGTAGGCGATGAGTCCGGCCAGTGCCCCGCCGAGGAAGGCGAACCAGATGTACTGGTACGAACTGGTCAGCCCCAGGACGCCGATGCTCGCGGCGACCGCGAACGAGCCTCCGGCGCTGATGCCGATCAGGCCGGGGTCGCCCAGGGGATTGCGGGTGATGTCCTGGGCCACCGCTCCCGCGGCGCCCAGGGCGAGGCCGACCAGCAGCCCCAGGAAGGTTCTGGGCATGCGCAGTTCGCGGATGACGATCGCGTCGCCCTCCTCGCTGCCGCCGATCGCCGCGAGGACGTCGGAGAGCGGCACGGATTTCGTGCCGATCGCCAGGGAGGCGCACACCATGGCCGCCACGAGGACGAGCAGAAAAGTGAGTACGAGGGTTCGGGACAGGGTTCGTCGGGGTGGCGGAACTGCCGGGACGGGGACCGCGGCGGCATCGGCGGTGACGGGCTTCAGAGACACTCAGACAAGGTAAGGGATGCCTAACCGTATCGGCTCTTCGGCCCCCGTCTGGATTTGGCCACGAAGAGCGGCTACTGTTCACCACGCATTTACTCAGGCAAGCCTTACCTAAGGGCGCCTCGCCCTTGGAGCACGCGTTCCCTCTGGAGAACTGAGAACCGATGAACAGCTTCACCCACCGTCGCCGGCCGGGCCGGATCGCCGCTGCCGTCCTCACGGCGGCCATGGCCCTCTCGCTCGCCGCCTGCGGCAGCGGGGATGACGGCAAGTCGGCCGCCGAGTCGTCGCCGAAGCCGGCCGCCGCCGAGTCCGCCGGCTTCCCGCGCACCATCACCCACGACAAGGGCAAGACCGAGCTGAAGGCCAAGCCCAAGCGTGTGGTGGCGCTGGACAACAGCCTGGTCGAGGCGGTCGTGGCGCTCGACGCGCCGCTGGTCGGCGGCATCGGGTCCTACCGTGACCAGAAGGGCTTCCCGGCGTACCTGGGTGACGCGGTGAAGGACACCAAGGACGTCGGCCCGCTCGACAACCCGAACCTCGAGGCGATCGCGGCCCTCAAGCCCGACCTCATCGTCTCGGCGACCGTCCGGCACGCCGACTTCTACGACCGGCTGAGCCAGATCGCGCCGACCGTCTTCGTGAAGACGACCGGTCCGATCTGGAAGGAGAACATCACCTTCCTCGGCCAGGCGCTGGGTCAGGAGGAGAAGGCCCAGGCGAAGCTCACGGCCTACCAGACCCGTGCCAAGAAGATCGGCGACGCGATCAACGCCAAGGGCGGCGGCGCCAACGGCAAGCCCACCTTCTCGGTCCTCCGCTTCGTCGACGGTCCGACGCGCATCTACCTGCCCAAGACGTTCAGCGGCATCATCCTGAACGACATGGGGCTGACGCGGCCCGAGAACCAGCGGGACGAGGCCAAGTTCAACATCGAGATCAGCGAAGAGCAGATCCAGCAGGCGGACGCCGACCACATCTTCATGACCTCCTTCTCGGGCGGCGAGGAGCGCAAGAAGAAGTTCACCGCCAACCCGCTGTGGCAGCGCCTGAACGCGGTCCAGAAGAACCAGGTCCACGAGGTCGACGACTCGACCTGGATGACCTCGGTCTCCCTCCAGGGTGCGGACATGGTCCTCGACGACCTGGCGAAGGCCTTCCAGGTGGACCCCGCCAAGTAGGCGGACGCCGGGGCGGGTCCGCCGGGAAGGCGGGCCCGCCCGTCGGGCTCCATGCCCCGCCTCGGCTTTCCCCGCCTCGACGGAAAGGCCCCGGCCGCGTACTCCCGTACGCGGCCGGGGCCTTCGGCGTTCGGACGGGCCCGTCGTTCAGTCCGTCTCCTCGATGCGGCGGACCCGCTCGTCGTCGCAGGTCCGGGGGCAGGTCGCGCACGCCCGGGCCGAATCCAGCGTGTAGTACATGCAGCAGCCGAGCCGGGTGCGCGTCGGATGAAGCCGCCCGTCGCGCGTCTCGAGCCGTCTGAAGTCGGCGCCGCCGGGGAAGGGTGCGATGGCGGTGGGGAGCAGCTCCGTCGCCTCCCGGACGGCCCGGTCCTCCTGGCCGAGGACGCGGCCGAGGTACCAGATCCCGGAGACGAGGTCGTCGACGGCCATGCCCCACAGGGCCCGGTCGCGGCGCCGCACCCGCGGCCCGAAGGCCGCCAGCAGCGGCCGTACGTGATCGGCGACGGCGGCGCGCAACTCGGCGCGCAGCGCCTCCTCCCCGGCCACGGGCCGCGCACCGGGGAGGTGTGCCGCCGGGTCGCCGGGCAGACAGGCGAACGCGGTCCCGGGCACGACCTCGAACGTGCCGGCCGACAGGTCGATCCGCACCTCGCGCGGGCGCACGCGCGGTACGCGCCGTTCCAGGTACCAGGCGCCGCTCATCAGCAGGCTGACGGACCAGAGGTAGTCGTGCAGCGCGCGCGAGGCGGCGACGTCCGGGCGCGGTTCGTGACCGTGGCCGGACCGGATGCGCGCGGCCTCGGCGGCGATGAAGGCCTCCAGGGCCTCCTGGCCCTCCGCCAGTCCGTCGCCGCCGACGAGGCCTTCGGGCCGTGCCGCCGCGGTGGCCACCCGGACGTCGAGCGCCGGGCAGAGGTCCGCGAGGCGCCCGTAGGTCCGCGCGAGCACGGCGGCGGCCACGTTGCCGGGCGCGGTGCGCGGGAGTGCGGTCATCGGTTCTCGATCATGTGCGGCACGAAGCTCCGGTGCTAGCCGATAGGTAAGCCTTACCTTAACCCAATGGTTTACGCTCACGGGTGCCGTGTCAGGTCCCGTGTCGCGAGAGAAAGTTGAGGCTAAGGGTTGGCTAACCTAAGCTGACCCTCGCCGGCGTCAGTGAAGGACGTCGGTGCCACGGCGTGCCGGAAAACAGCCACCACGGGCACCGCCACTGCTCAGCACTCGGAAGGGGCTCCAGCCCATGCGGTTGTACCTGCTCGCGCTCAACCCGACCGACTCGGTCACCGAGGGGTTCCTCCCCGCCGCTGCCCGGCTCGGCCTCGAGGTCACGATCCTCACCGACCAGCCCGAGGGCCACCGCCGCTCGGCGCCGGACGCCGAGGTCCTGGAGTGCGACGTCCGCGACTTCCGCGCGGTCATCACCCGCATATCCACCCACCGCGCGCCCGCCGCGGTCTTCACCAACAGCGACCACCTCCAGACCCAGGCGGCCCTGGCCGCCGACTACTTCGGCCTCCCCGCCAAGGACTGGCGGGCGACGCTGCGCGTCAAGGACAAGGCCGAGATGCGCCGCCACCTGGCCGCCTCCGGGCTCGACGCGGTCTGGTCCACCGAGCTGCCCGCCGGCCAGGACCCGGCCGTGCTCACCGCCCTCGACGTGCCGTACCCGTGCGTGGTCAAGCCCCGCGAGGGCGTCGCCAGCGAGGACGTGGTGCTGGCCGACGGACCCGGGGAACTGGTCCAGCGCTGCAAGGAGATCCAGACCCGCCGGCCGGAGGCGGCCCTGGTGGTCGAGGAGTACCTGGCCGGCGAACTGTGCAGCCTGGAGACCCTCGGCGACGGCCGGGTGCGCCACGTACTGGGCGGCTTCCGCACGCGGCTCTCGCCGCCCCCGTACTTCATCGAGCAGCGCTGCACCTTCGTCAGCGCCCACCCCGAAGCCGTCGTCGAGCAGATCCTCGCCCAGCTCGACGCCCTCGGCGTCGGCTTCGGCATCTGCCACACCGAGTTCGTCGTCAAGGACGGCCGGGCCCGCATCATCGAGGTCAACTACCGGGCCATCGGCGACCAGGCCGACCTGATGCTCGCCCAGCTGCTGGACATCCCGCTCTTCGAGCACGTCCTGCGCACCCACCTCGGAGAGCCCCTGCCCGCCGACCTGGGCATGCGCACGGACGGCGTGGCCCTGGTCGACAACCCCTGCGCCCAGAGCGCCGGCACGCTCACCGCCGCGCCCGAGGCCGCCGACCTCGTCGTGGACGGCATCGAACTCACCTACCGGCCCCTGCGCGCGGTGGGGGAGCGGCACGAGCTGTACCACACCAACCGCGACTTCATCGGGGCCCTCCGCGCGCTGGGCCGGAACACGGACCAGGAGACCCTCGACCGCGTCGTCGCCGACTTCCTCGCGGCCCAGCGCTGGGAGATCACCCCGTGAACACCACCACCCGCTCCGGCACCACCGAGGCGGAGCTGCTGCTCCGCGTCCTCGGGGCGCTCCTGCGCGAGGACGTCGTAGGCCTGCGCACCCGTACCACCGCCGTCGACCGCGCGGACGGCCGCTGGCTGCGGCTGCCCGCGGACGACGGCGACGCCCTGCTCCTCCCGGTCACCGAGGACGGCTACCAGAGCGTGTACGCCGCCCGGCTGCCGCTGCTCGCCCGGGAGTCGGACGGCCGCGAGCTCACCACCCACGACGAGGTCCTCGAAGCCCTCGCCGCGCTCGCCGACCCCGTCGACCGCGGCGGCTTCGACGCCTTCGCCGAGGAATGCCGCCAGACCCTCGCCACCATGCGGCTGCACGCCGACACCGCGGCCGAGGCCGCCGACGGCCTCGCCGCCGCGCACGGCACCGACCCCGCGCACTGGACCGGCCTCACGGGCGGACTCGCCCACGACGCCCTCGCCGCGCGCCTCGACCACCCGGTGTACCCCACCGCACGCGGCCGCTCCGGCCTGGACGAGGACCAGCTGCGCGCCTACGCGCCCGAGTTCCACCCGCGCTTCGCGCTGCGCTGGATCGCCGTACCGCGGCCGGACCTCACGGTCAACGGCGGCCCCGCCGCGCTGCCCGACGTCTGGCCCACCCCGGCCGCGCTCGGCCTGCCCGAGCTCGACCACAGCCACCTCGCCCTCCCCGTCCACCCGCTCACCGTCGGCGCGCCGCTTCGCGAGGCCCTGGACGCGGCGGGCCTGGCCGGCCGTGCCGTCCTCGCCGAGCGCCCGTACCTCGACGTCGTCCCCACGCTGTCCATGCGCACGGTCGGCGTCACCGCCGACCCCACCCTGCACATCAAGGTCCCGATGGCCACCGCCACCCTGGGACTGCGCAACCGCCGGATCATCCGTCCCGGCTTCCTCGCCGACGGGGTCGCGGGACAGCGGCTGATCGAGACCGTCGTCGCGCGCGAACCCCGCTTCCAGGGCGTCATCCTGCACGCCGACGAGACCGTCTACGCCCACGCCGGCCACGAACTCCTCGCCGCCCTCTGCCGCCGCTACCCGGCCGGCCTCGAGGACGCCGTCGTCACCCCGCTCGCCGCGCTCCTCGCCGAAGCGCCCGGAGGCCGGCTGCTGATCGACCACCTCGCCGACCGGTTCTACGGCGGGGACCCGATCGCCCTGCTCGACGCCTACCTGCGCCTGCTCATCGACTGGCAGACGACCCTGTTCGGCTACGGCATAGCGCTGGAGTCCCACCAGCAGAACGTCTCCCTCGTCCTCGACCACGCTCCGGCCGGCGAAACCCGCGTCCGGCTCCTTTTCAAGGACGACGACGGCCCGCGCGTCCACCCCGCCCGGGTACGCGCCACGCTCGGCGCCGACGCCCCCCTCGGCTTCGACGACCCCCGCGCCTTCTGCGACGACGACCGCCCGCTCACCGACCTGCTCACCACCATCACCCTGCACCTGTGCGCCGGTTCGTACGCCTTCGGACTGGCCCGGCACGGCCGCGCCGAGGCCCGCGTGCTGCTGGACCTCGTACGGGACCGGCTCGCCGAGGCCGCCGAACGCCTCGGCACCGCACCGGGCGAGCCCGGAGCCGTGCTCCGCGCCCACGTCCTGGACGCCCCGCGGCTGCCGGTCAAGGCCATGGTCACCGCCGGCACCCTGCTCAGCAAGGAGCGCTCGGGCGCCGCCGACATCAACAAGCACTACACGACCGGCCCCAACTACCTGCTCCGGGCGGGGGGCCGGCGATGAGCGCCGCAGCGCCCACGGACCAGCTCCAGGCGGCCCCCGCCGCCGGACCGGAACCCCGTCCCGTCCTCGGCCGCAGGCAGGTGCACGCGGTGGCCGGCTGCTACTTCGTGGCCTCCTTCGCCGCGCTGGGCCTGCCGCCCTTCCTCACCGAGATCCTCCCGGAACTCGGCGACCGCGACGCCCGCTGGGCCGGCGTCCTCTACATCGTCCCCACCATCTTCGCCGCCGTCGGCGCCCCCCTGTGGGGGCGGCTCGCCGACCGGTTCGGCCGCAAGCGGCTGCTGCTGAGGGCCCAGCTGGGCCTCGCCGCGTCCTTCCTGCTGGCCGGCTGGGCCGACTCGATCGCCACCTTCACCGTCGCCCTGGTGCTCCAGGGGATCCTCGGCGGCACCTTCGCCGCCTCCAACGGCTATCTCGGGGCCTCGCTGGAGGGCCCGCAGCTGTCCAAGGCACTCACCCTGATGCAGGGCGCCGCGCGCGCCGCGCTGGTCTTCGCCCCCATCGTGGTCGGCAGCCTCTCGCCCTGGATGTCACCGCACCGCCAGTACGCGCTGCTCGCCGTCCTCCCGCTCACCGCCGCGGTGCTCATCGCCGCACTGCCGGAATCCCGCGGGGTGAGCACGGAGCCCCGTACGCCCGCGCCCGCGGGAGCGGAAGGCGGGACCGAGGCCGAGGAGACGGGCCGCGAGCGCGTCACCTCGCTGCGCGGGCTGTACGCCCTGGAGTTCGCCTTCGTCTTCTCCACGGTCATCTCCTTCCCGTACCTGATCTCCCTCATCGAAGAGCGAATACCCGGCACCTCACCGCTGGTCTCCGGCGTCCTCTTCGCCCTGCCCCACCTGTGCTACCTCGCCGCCGCGATGTGGGTGCACTCCGTCTTCCACCGGCGCCCCCGCCTCGGTGTGGCGCTCGGCTTCGCCTGCATAGCCCTCGGGCTGGCCGGGCACGGGCTCGCCCACTCCCTCGCCGGCCTCGTCGCCGTCCGCCTGCTGCTGGGCGCGGGCCTCACCCTCGGCCTCGTCTGCCTCTCCGTCATGGCCTCGGACTGCGCCAAGGGCCGGGCCCCCGGCGGGCTGTTCGGCTCGATCGAGTTCTTCTCGAAGGCCGGGGCCGTCGTCGCGGGTCTCGCCGCCGCCGTCGGGAACGGCCTGTACGGGCCCTCCGCGCCCGTGCTGACCGGCACCGCCGTGGCCCTGGTGACCGTCGGCGCGACCGCCCTCCCGGCCCTGAACCTCCGTTCCCTCCGCTCTCTCCGCACCCGCTGGAGCCGTTGATGTCCCTGACCGATGCAATCGGTGCCCACCCCGTCGCCGCGCGTGCCTCCGTCTCCCCGGCCGGGCTGCCCACCGCCGACGAGGCGGTCGCCCACACCCTCCTGAACTGCCTGCTGCGCGAGCTGTCCGGACCGGAACACCAGACCGCCGTCGCCGACGGCCACCTGATGCTGTGGCTGCCCCGCCGCGGCGTGCTGCTGCGCGCCGCCCTGCGCCGCACCTCGCTGATCGGCGCCCACCGGTTCACCGGACCGGTCCGGGAGCGGCAGGAGGACGGCTGGGCCCAGGTCGGCTGGCGCCGCCTCGCCGAGTACGTCCACGACGAACTGGCGCTGCGGACCGACGTGCGCAACGAGGAGTTCCTGGAGCAGATCGCCTCCAGCCACGAGGCCGTGTCCGCGGCGCTCGCCGTACGCGCCGGCCGCCCCGCGACCGCCACCACGGTCGGCGAGGGCGACGGACTCGCCGCCTACCTGGAGTCCGAGCAGTCCCTCGTGCTCGGCCACCGCTTCCACCCCACCCCCAAGGCCCGCAGCGGCGACACCGCCTCCTGGCTCTCGTACGCGCCCGAGACCGGTGCCTCCTTCCGGCTGCGCCACCTCGCGGTCCGCGAGCACCTCCTCATCGAGGAGACCGCCGAGGACGGCGCGACGCGGCCGCTCGACCGGCTCCGCGCCGAGGTCCCCGAGGGGTACCGGCTGCTGCCCGCGCACCCGTGGCAGTACGAGATGCTCAGCGGCCACCCCGGGCTGCGCGAGGCCCTCGACCGCGGCGACGTCCTGGACCTCGGCGACGGCGGCGAGCCCTTCGCCGCCACCGCCTCGGTCCGCACGCTGTACGACGGGGACACCTTCCTCAAGTTCAGCCTCAACGTCCGCATCACCAACTGCCTGCGCAAGAACGCCAGCTACGAACTCTCCGGCGCCGTCGCCCTGACCCGCCTGCTGGCCCCGGTCCTCGCGGAGCTGGAGACCCGTTTCCCCGGCACCGCCATGCTCCGCGAGCCCGCCTACCGCAGCCTCGCCCTGCCGGGCCCCGACGGCACCCCCGACCGGACCCTCCTCGAGGGCTTCGGCGTGATCGTCCGCGAGGGCCTGCTCAGCCGGCTCATGCCCGGAACCACCCCGCTGCTGGCCGCGGCCGTCGCCGACGAGTACCCCACCGGCCCCGGCCACATCTCCCGCCTCGTCGACACCACCGACCCGCAGGCCGCCCTCGACTGGTGGGCCGCGTACGTCAAGCTGCTCGTCCCGCCCGTCCTGTCCGCGTACTTCGACCACGGACTGGTGCTGGAGCCGCACCTGCAGAACGTGGTGGTCTGCGTCGACGACGAGGGCATGCCCGCCCAGGTGCTCTTCCGCGACCTGGAGGGCACCAAGCTCGTTCCCGAGCACCACGCCGACCTCCTCGCCGCGCTGCCGGCCGAGGTCGCGGGCCCCATGACGTACGACGCCCAGCGGGGCTGGGACCGGGTCGTGTACTGCCTCCTGGTCAACCACGTCGCCGAGATGCTCGCGGCCCTCGCCGACCTGCACCCGCACACCGAGGCCGCCCTGTGGGCGCAGGTCCGTACCACCGTCCAGGAGCACGCCGACCGGTACGGCTGCCCGCCGCGGCTGGCCGCCCTCCTCGCCGGCGTGCCGCTGCCCGCCAAGGCGAACCTGCTCACCCGCTGGGAGCGCAAGGCCGACCGCGACGCCGGCTACGTCCGCCTGGCCTCCCCGCTCACCGAGGACGTGCTGTCCCAGGCCCTGCGCAACCCCACCGAAGACGACCACGCCGACGCCACCCGGAGCATCCGTTGACCGCCCCCACCCCCGCCGTGCGCGAGCGCGCCCTCGACCTCCCGGCGACGGAACTGCCCGCCTACCTCTACGACCTGACGGCGCTGCGCGCGCACGCCGCCGCCGTCCGGGCCGCACTGCCCGAGCGCGTCGAGCTGTACTACGCGGCCAAGGCCAACCCCGAGGCGGAGATCCTCGCCGCCCTCGAACCGTACGTCGACGGGTACGAGGTCTCCTCCGGCGGGGAACTCGCCCACGTCGGCAAGGCCGTACCCGGGCGCCCGCTGGCGTTCGGCGGCCCGGGGAAGACCCCCGCCGAGATCGTCACCGCCCTCGAGCTGGGCGTCGAACGCTTCCACGTGGAGAGCCTGTACGAGCTGCGCGTGCTGGCCGACCTCGTCGCGCGCACCGCCCCCGGCGGGACCGCGCCGGGCGTGCTGCTGCGCTTCAACCTGCCCCTGGCCGCCGCCTCCCTCGAAGGCAGCTCCCTGGCCATGGGCGGCCGCCCCACCCCCTTCGGCCTGGACCCGGCCGATGCCGACACGGCGGTCCGCCTGCTCACCGACGGCACCTGCCCGCGGCTGCGCCTGCTGGGCGTCCACGCCCACCTGGCCAGCGGCCTCGACGCCCCCGAGCAGCTCGCCGTCGCCGAATCCGTCCTCACCTGGGCCACCGGCCTCGCCGCCCGCCACGGCGTCGAGTTCGCCGAGGTCAACGTCGGCGGCGGCATGAGCGTCGACTACGCGGACCCGGAATCCCGCTTCGACTGGGCGGCCTACGGCGCGGGCCTCGCCCGCCTCACGGAGGCGCATCCCGGTCTGACCCTGCGCATCGAGCCCGGCCGCGCCCTGACCGCCTACTGCGGCTGGTACGCCACCGACGTCCTGGACGTGAAGCACAGCCACGGCGAGGAGTTCGCCGTGGTCCGCGGCGGCACCCACCACCTGCGCACCCCCGCCACCAAGGGCCACGACCAGCCCTGCACGGTCCTGCCCGTGGCCGAGTGGCCCCACCCCTGGCCCAGGCCGGCGGCCGGCGCGGAGCGGGTCACCCTCACGGGCCAGCTGTGCACCCCGAAGGACCTGCTCGCCCGCGGTGTGGAGGCACCGGGCCTGCGGGCGGGGGACCGGGTGGCCTTCGGCCTCGCGGGCGCCTACGCCTGGAACATCTCGCACCACGACTTCCTGATGCACCCGCGGCCCGGCTTCCACTTCCTGGAGGGCTGAGCCGGTCCGCCGTCAGAGCGCCCGGCCCGCCCCGGAGCGCACCGGGGCGTGGCCGTCGCGGGCGGTCACGGCCGCCGCGGCGGTGCCCGGGCGGGTCCGGCGGCGGCGCAGCAGGACGGCCGGGACCAGCCAGCAGACGCCGCACCACAGGGCCAGGCCGGTGTCGAGGAGCAGCGCGGTGCCCGGGGCGGTGACCTGGCGCAGCAGCACCAGGATGCCCAGGGACGTCATCGCCAGCAGCAGGGCCATGCCCGCCGCCACCAGCCGTGACGCCCAGACGACGGTCTCCGGCTTCAGCCGCAGCCCCGTCACCAGGCGGTGCAGCGCGACCGGCCCGGTCAGTGCCGCCATGGCGCCGACCCCGCACAGGACGCAGACGAGGTAGAGCAGCCGGTCCGTCCCGCCCAGGTGCCCGAAGGCGGGAGTGAACGCCACCGCGAGGAGGAAGGCCAGCAGCAGCTGCACGGCGGTGAGCACCACGCGCACCTCGTGCATCAGCTCCAGCCAGAGCCGGTCGGCGCGCTCGTCGCAGGTCTCCTGACGCTGCCCCACGTTCGACGCCCGGGCGATCACGGCGCACCGCCGAGGGCGGGGGCCGCCGTATCCGTGCGCATGGCCGCCACCTCCTGAGATCTGCGTGCCCCCTGCCGGACCGGCAGGGGGCACGCGGTACGGGATGCGGGTCAGGTGTCGCGGCGACGGCCGCGCAGGGAGTCGCCGACTCCGCGTGCGCGCTGGTCGGCCTTGCCGATGGTCTCCTCGGCCTTGCCCTTGGCCTGGTCGACCTTGCCCTCGGTCTTCATCCGGTCGTTGCCGGACACCTTGCCGATGGCTTCCTTCGCCTTGCCCTTGGCCTGCTCCATCTTGCCCTTGGCCTTCTCCGCCATGGTGAACTCCTTTCGCGGGGCCCCGCACGCCTTTCGAGGGCCCCCGCACGGCGCCTGCCCAGCTTCCGCCGTCCGAATCCGATCGGGTGGAACCGGGCGGCGCGGCGGGGCGCGGGGCCGCCGCCCGGTTAGACCTCACCGGGCGGGGGGCCGGCGCAGAGGAAGGCGTTTCGTCATGGACGGCCACGGGGCCACGCACGCGCAGGTCACGCTCCACGTCAACGGAGAACGGCACGTCCTCGACCTGGACCACCGCACCACCCTGCTCGACGCGCTGCGCGAGCGGCTGGACCTCACCGGGGCGAAAAAGGGCTGCGACCACGGCCAGTGCGGGGCGTGCACCGTGCTCGTCGACGGGCGGCGCCTCAACAGCTGCCTGCTCCTCGCCGTAGCCCAGGAAGACGCGCGGATCACCACCGTCGAGGGTCTCGCCGGCGACGACGGACGGCCGCACCCCCTCCAGGAGGCCTTCGTCGCCCGGGACGCCTTCCAGTGCGGCTTCTGCACGCCCGGCCAGCTCTGCTCGGCCGTCGGCCTGCTCGCCGAGGCGGCCGCGGAGGACGCCGGACTGACCCGCGACGACATCGCCGAGCGGCTGAGCGGCAATCTCTGCCGGTGCGGCGCTTACCCCCGGATCGTCGACGCCGTGCGGGACGTGATCGCGTGAAGCCCTTCCGCTACGTCCGCCCCGCGAGCCTCGCCGAGGCCGCCGCGGCCCACGGCGCCCGGCCCGGGTCCGCCTACCTCGCGGGCGGCACCAACCTCGTCGACCTGATGAAGCTCGGCGTCGAACGGCCCGACACCGTCGTCGACGTCGCCCGCCTCCTGCCCGGCGGGGTCGAGACCACCGCCGGCGGCGCGGTACGCGTCGGCGCCGGGGTCCGCGGCACCGACCTCGCCGCGCACCCACTGGCCGGGGCCCGCTGCCCGGTGCTCTCCCAGGCCCTGCTGTCGGGAGCCTCGGCACAACTGCGCAACGCCGCGACGACCGGGGGCAACCTGCTCCAGCGCACCCGCTGCGGCTACTTCCAGGACGTGTCCAAGCCCTGCAACAAGCGGGACCCCGGCAGCGGCTGCGCGGCCATGGACGGCGTCAACCGCGACCACGCGGTGCTCGGCCACTCCCCGCTGTGCGTGGCCACGCACCCCTCCGACCTCGCGGTGGCGCTGAGCGCGCTGGACGCCGAGGTGGAGGTCACCGGCGCCGACGGCGTCCGCACCGTGCCGCTCGACGGCTTCCTGAGGCTGCCCGGGGAGCAGCCGGAGCGGGACACCACGCTCCGGCACGGGGAACTCGTCACCGCCGTGGTGCTGCCGCCCGGGGCCTTCGGCGTGCCGTCCGCCTACCGCAAGGCCAGGGACCGGGCCTCGTACGCCTTCGCGCTCGCCTCGGTCGCGGCGGTCCTGGAGGTCCGGGACGGCCGGGTGGCACGGATCGCGCTCGCCTTCGGCGGACTCGCCCACCGGCCCTGGCGGGCCCGGATCGCACAGCAGCGCCTGCTCGGCGAGCGCCCGACGCCGGAGGCCGTCCGCACGGCCGTCGAAGCCGAGCTGGAGGCGGCCCGCCCGCTGCGCGACAACGCCTTCAAGGTGCTCCTCGCCCGCAACCTCGCCTGCGCGGTGCTGGGCCGGCTCGCCGCACCCGGGCAGGACTGACCCCGGCGGGCACCCGCCCCGCCCGCCAGGGCGGAGTAAGGAAAGAGGGAGACAGACCATGGAAGGCTTCCCCGCGCTCGGTGCGCCCGCGACCCGGCGGGAGGGCGCGCAGAAGGTCACCGGCGCCGCCCGCTACGCCGCCGACCACACCCCGCCCGGCTGCCTGTACGCCTGGCCGGTGCCCGCCACCGTCGCCGTCGGGCGGGTGGCCCGCGTCGACACGGCCGCGGCCGTGGCGCTGCCCGGCGTGGCGGCCGTGCTCACCGCCTCCGACGCGCCCCGGCTGGGACCGGCCGAGGACCCGGAGCTGCGGCTCCTCCAGGACGACCGGGTGCCGCACCACGGCTGGTACGTGGCACTGGCCGTCGCCGACACCCTGGAACGGGCCCGGGAGGCCGCCCGGGCCGTGTCCGTCACGTACGACACCGAGGGCCCCGCCCCCGACGTCCGCCTGTACGAGGAGCACCCCGACGCCTACGCGCCCGAGACGGCCAACGGCGGCTATCCCGCGCGCCGGGAGCGGGGCGACGCGGCCGCCGCGCACGCCGCCGCCCCGGTCCGCGTGGACTGCCGGTACGCGGTGCCCCCGCTGCACAACCACCCGATGGAGCCGCACGCCGCCACCGCCGTCTGGGAGGCGGACGGGGGCCGGCTGACGGTGTACGACTCCAGCCAGGGCGCCTGCACCGTGCGCGCCGACCTGTCCTCCCTCTTCGGGCTGCCCGAGGACCGGATCACCGTGTACTCGGAGCACGTGGGCGGCGGCTTCGGGTGCAAGGGCACGACCCGCCCGCACGTGGTGCTCGCCGTGATGGCGGCCCGCCACACCGGGGCGCCCGTCAAGCTCGCTCTGCCCCGCGGCGGCCTGCACGAAGTGGTGGGGCACCGCGCCCCCACCCTGCACCGGGTGCGCCTGGGCGCCCGGCCCGACGGCACCCTCACGGCCCTGGCGCACGAGGTCACCACCCACACCTCGCGCATCCGCGAGTTCGTCGAGCAGGCGGCCGTCCCCGCCCGGGTCATGTACGCGGCCCCCGACCTGCTCACCGCGCACCGCGTCGTCCCGCTCGACGTGCCCACCCCCTCGTGGATGCGGGCCCCGGGGGAGACCCCCGGCATGTACGCGCTGGAGTCCGCGATGGACGAACTGGCCGACGCCCTGGGAATGGATCCCGTCGAGCTGCGCGTGCGCAACGAGCCCTCCGCCGAGCCGGACGGCGGCCGCCCGTACAGCAGCCGCAACCTGGTCGCCTGCCTGCGCGAGGGCGCGCGGCGCTTCGGCTGGCCGCAGACCCGCGGGCCGCTGCCCCGGGGCGCCCTGCTGACCGGCGCGGGCGTGGCCGCGTCCACGTACCCGGCCCTGGCGGCCCCCTCCCAGGCCCTGGCGCACGCCCTGCCGGACGGCACCTACCGGGTGGAGCTGGCCGCCACCGACATCGGCACCGGGGCGCGGACCGTCCTGGCCCTGGTGGCCGCCGACGCGCTCGGCGTGCCCGCCGGGCGGGTGCGGTGCGAGGTGGGGCACACCGGGCTGCCCCCGGCGTCCCTGGCGGGCGGCTCGTCCGGCACCGCGTCCTGGGGCTGGGCGGTGCACGAGGCGTGCCGCGCGCTCGCGCTGAAACTCGCACGGCGCGACGGAAAGGTGCCCGAGGGCGGGCTGTGCGCCTCGGCGGACACCACGGCAGCCGCCAAACAGCGCTCGCCGTACGCCCGGCACGCCTTCGGCGCCCAGTTCGCCGAGGTCTCCGTCGACACCGTGTCCGGCGAGGTACGGGTGCTGCGCATGCTGGGCGTCTTCGCCGCGGGCCGCGTCCTCAACCCGCTGACGGCCCGCTCGCAGTTCGTCGGGGGCATGGTGATGGGCCTGGGGATGGCGCTCACCGAGCACGCCCCGCTGGACCCGGTGTACGGCGACTTCACCGCGCGGGACCTGGCCTCGTACCACGTTCCGGTGCACGCCGACGTGCCCGACATCGAGGCGTACTGGGTCGAGGAGCACGACAAGCACCTCAACCCGATGGGGAGCAAGGGGATCGGCGAGATCGGCACGGTGGGCGCGGCAGCCGCCATCGCCAACGCCTTCGCCCGGGCGACCGGCCGCCGGATCCGCGAACTGCCCCTCACCCCCGACCGGGTCCTCACCGCGCTGGCGGCGGCCGGCGGACCGGACGGCACCTGAGCCCCGGGCGACGGTTGTCCTCCCGGAGCGCGGGTAGCCGCCGTTAAGGAGCCGTCCGGGAGGAAGTCCCATGATCCAGGTCTCGATACCGCTGTTCCCCGCCGAAGACGGTGGTCTGCTGATCCCCGCCGACCACGTCACCGGCCTGCTGCGCCGGCTCGCCGCGGACTGGCTGCACGCCACCGAGACGGGCGAGCTGCCGGCCGACGAGGAGACGGTGTCCGAACTGGCCGACGTACTGACCGAGCTCGCCGATCAGATCGACGTCGAGTGCATCGGCTGCGCCTCGCAGTGACCGAGGCCGCGCAGCGACCCCGTACGGGAGCGGGGGCGCCACGGCCGGTGCCGTGGCGCCCCCGCTCCCCGCGCTGCGGGCTCCTCCTCCGTCAGGTTCCTCAGGTCTTCAGCAGCCGGTTGAAGAACGACCGGTACTGCTGGAGCGCCATCCGCAGGTCCTCCGTGGCCACCTGGTCACCTCGCTGCCACTGGCCCTCCAGGTCCTGCTTGTGCGCGGCGAACGTCCCGGCGAGGTTCTGCATCAGCTCGGCCACCAGACCGTCCGCGGAGGTCACCGCGTCCTTCGGGTCGTCGACGAAGCGGCCCTGGATCTCACCCCACGCGGAGCGGTAGCGCTCGGCCTCCTCCGCCGACAGCAGCGGCTGATCGTCCCCCGCGTCCGGCTCCACCGGCTCCCCGGCCGTGCCACGGTTGCCCGCGCCCCCGCCGCCCGGGACGGCCGTGACGTCGTCGTCCCGGCCGACCAGGCCTTGGTCCCGGCCGACCAAACGTTCGTCCCGGCCGACCAGGCCTTCATCGTCACCGGCCGGCCCTTCGTCGTCCCGGCCCGGCACCGCCCGGTCATCCCGGCCGGAGACGGTGCCGTCCGCGCCGCCGGAGAGGGTGTCCCCGGCCGCCTCGCCCGGGTAGACCGGCACGTCGCGGCCCTCGGAGCCGTGGGCCGCGAGGTCTTCCGTGCTCAGGGGGGCGCCCCCGGCCGGCTCGTTCTCGTCATGGTTGCGCATCTCACCGGCTCCTCTGGTCCGTCAGCAGTTCCTCGAACAGGGCGCGGTAGTGCACCATCGCACCGCGCAGCTCCTCCGTCGTCGCACGCCCGTCCACGCTCCGCGCCCGGACGTCGTGCGCCGCCCGGTAGTGCTCCAGCGTGCGGCCGTGTTCGACCGACAGGTCGCGGACCGCCCCCTGGTACCCCTCCGTGGGGTAACCGCGCTCCCGCATCAGCCGGGAGACGAGCTCGTCGGCCTCCTCGACGGCACCCGTCGGCCGGTCCACGAAGTGCTCCTGGACGCCGGTCCACTGCTCGGCGTAGTGGCGCCTGCGGTCCGGGGGGAGTTCCTTGATGTCGAGCTTGTCGTGCCGCGCCTCGCGGGCGCGCAGTTCGCGATCGGCGGCCATGGCGCCGCCCTTCTCCTCGACCGTGCGCTCGTATTCCGGTCCGAAGCGGTCGCGCAGATGGCGCCGCCGCGCCAGCAGCCACATGATCGCGGCGAGGGCGATCACCACGACCACCGCGACGACGATGACCGCTATGAGTGTGCTTGTGGACATCCTGGGCCTCCGTCCCGGGGCCTTGTAACCCGTAAGGCGCGGCTGCCCGCCCTGCCCCCCGACAAACCCGGCACGGGGCGGCCCCGCCGTTCCGCACGCCCGCCGGAGCCGTGCGTGGCATCCTCGACGTATGGAGGGCGAGTCCGTGCTTCGTGCTGCCGGTGACGCCGCGGCCCCGGAGGTGCTCGCGCTGGCCAAGGTGGTGGCCAAGCTGCGTGCCGAGGTGGTGGACCTGGAGGGCGTGGCGTCGGTGACGGCCGTCCTCGAGCGGGCCAAGGGCGTGGTGATGGCGCAGGCCGACGTCCCGGCGGACGCGGCCCACCAACTGCTGCTCGAGCGTGCCGCCGAGCACGGGCGCAGCCTCCTGGAGGAATGCTGGATCACCCTGGGCCGCACCGGCAGGGGCCCCGCCGAAGCGCCGCCGCCGGCGGCCGGCCCCGCCCCGGCCGATGCCGCGCCGGCCACCGGAGCGCCGGAGCGGGACTCCGGCTCGGTCTTCCGCACGGGCCGGTTCGTCATCGGCGCGGGACGCCCCGCCGGGAACCGGCGCATCCTCGCCCGGCTGGCCCGGGAACTGGCCGGCGTCCGCACCGCGGAAGGGGTGGCGGAGCTGCTGCGCTCGGCTCTCGGTGAACCGGAGGACGTGGACGCGGTGATGATCTACACCGTGTCCCCGGCCGGCAGCCTGGAGCTGGCGGGCCAGGCCGGTGCCGGCGACGAGACGGCCGAGCAGTGGAGCCACATCCCGCCGCTCAGCGGAGTCGCCGCGCTGGAAGCCGCCGGCACCGGTGAGGCGGTCTGGCTGGAGGACCCGGACCAGGACGCCGACCGGTACATGCTGATCGGCGATCCTCCCGAACGGTGGCCCTCCCGGGCCTGGCTCCCGGTCCCCGGCGACGGGCCGGTGACGGCCGTCGTCGGCTTCCTCCGCACCCGGCACGGCCCCTTCGACGCCCGCAGCCGCACCCTGCTCAGGCGGGCCGTCCGGCTCTGCGGCGGGCTCCTGCGCGAAGACCACCGGCTCCGTGACCCCGACCCGCTGGACGCGGACGTGGAGTCCGTGCAGACCGTCTTCGACTCCTTGGCCGGGCCCGCGGTCCTGCTCACGCCGCTGCGCTCCGCCACGGGCGAGGTCGAGGACTACCGGATCGAGGCGGCGTCGTCGGAATCGGTCGACGTGGCGGGCCGGCGCGGCAAGGAACTGGTCGGGCGGCGGGTCCTGGAAACCTACCCGACGGTGGCGGGCACCCCCCTGTGGGAGGGTTACCTGGAGACGCTGGCCACGGGCACCGTGTACGAGGGCGATCCCTTCGTCTACGAGGAGGTCACCGCCGGAGTACCTCAGCAGTCCGTGTACTCCGTGCGCGCCGCCCGGCTGGGGGACCGGCTGGTGGTCTCGTGGATCCGCCACGACACGAGCGAGCGGGAGACCCGCAGACTGGCCGACATGCAGCGGCTGGGCAACCTCGGCTGGGCCGCGTGGAACCTGGTGACGGACACCATCACCTGGTCCGACCAGGTCTACGCGATCTTCGACCGGGATCCGGGGCTCGGCCCGATGAGGCTGGAGGAACTGCCCCGCCACCTGCTCCCCGAGGACCTGCCCGGGCTGTCCTCGGCGGTGCGGCGGCTGCTGGGCGACGGCAGGGCGATCGACCAGCCGTTCCGCATCACCACCCGTCACGGAGTACGGCACCTGAGGATCGTGGCGGAGGCACAGACGGACGCGGACGGCAGCCCCATCGAGGTGCACGGCTTCTTCCAGGACATGACCGCGCAGCGGGACACGGAACAGGCCCTGCTGGAGAGCGAACGCGCCAACCTGGTCCAGCGCGGCATGCTGAAGGCCGAACGCGCCCTCGCGGCCCGCCTCCAGGACACCCTCCTGCCGATCCCCCAGCAGTCGCTGGAGCTGGCCGGGCTGCGCGTGGACGTCGCCTACGTGCCCGCCGACAGCGGGGTCAACGTCGGAGGCGACTGGTATTCGGCGATCGAACTCCCCGACAGGAGCGCCCTGTTCGTCGTCGGTGACGTCGCGGGACACGGCCTCGGCGCGGTCGGCACCATGGCGCAGCTGCGGTTCACCACCAAGGGCATGACCATCACCGGCTCCCCCCTCCCGGACGTCCTGCGGCTGCTGAACACCCTGCTCATGCACACGGCGGGAGATCCGCACAGCGCCACGGCCACGATGGTGATGGGCCGCTACCAGCCCTGGGACCACCGGCTGACCTGGGTGCGCGCCGGCCACCTGCCGCCGCTGCTGATCCGGGGCGGTGAGGCGCGGTACCTGCCGCAGCCCGAGGGCAGCCTGCTGGGGGCCGCGTTCGACGCCACGTACGGCCAGGACACGATCGACCTGCTGCCGGGCGACCACCTGCTGCTCTACACGGACGGCCTGGTGGAGAACCCCGGCGAGGACATCGAAGAGGGCCTCGCCCGCCTGGCCGGGACCGCCCTGCGCCTCCTCCGGGAGGGCCGGGGCGACACCCTGGCCCGCTCGCTTGCGGCGCTGCGGCCGGGAAACCGCGACGACATCTGCGTCCTCGACGTCAACGTCCCGGAGGAGACCTGACCCGCGCCCGGCGCCCGGCCGGAACACCGCTTGGCCTGGCCGGTCATGACCTCCCTGATCACCAACGTGGAACGCACCGACCGCCAGCTGCGCCTGATCGCCGAGACGCTCGAGATCGCCGGGACCCTGGGGCTGGAGCTTCGGCTCCGAGGGGGATGGGCGATGGACTTTTTCCTGGGCGAGCCCACGAGGGACCACGAGGACATCGACTGGTTCGCGTGGAGCGAGGACGCCCCCGCCCTCACCGGCGCACTGCTGCGCCGCGGGTACCAGCCGGTGGCCGGTCCGCCCGCCGGCCAGCAGCTCGACTTCGTCAAACAGGGCGAGGAGAGCAGCTTCGCCCTGCTGGCCCGCGATCCCTCCGGGCGGCCCGTCGTCGCGGGCGGGCCGTGGGCCGGGCAGCGGTGGCCGGACGGCATGCTGGACGCTCCCCCCGGCCGCATCGGCGCGCTGCGGTGCGCGATCGTCAGCCCCCGCGTCCAGGTGGAGATCAAGCGGATGACGCCGGTCTGGATCCCGGGCCGGCCCCGCCGGGCGAAGGACGCGGAGGACCTCCACCGCCTGGAGGAGGCCCTGCGGACCCGGGGCCCGCGCCCGGCGTGAGCCGCCCCCGCGTCCGGCCGGAGCGGGGACGGTGTCCGGCCGGAGCGGGGACGGTGTCCGGCCGGAGCCGGGCCGGTGCGGTGGCGGCGGGCGTCGAGGAGGGCTCGACGGGCGTTCGAGCCGGGTGCCGGGCGGCCCGCCTAGCGTGGGCGCATGCGCACACTCCCCCTCCTCGCAGTGGTGTTCGACCGCGGGTCCGCCGGATACATGGAGGTCCTCGCCTCAGCCCGCAAGCTGTGTTCCGTCGTGTTCGTCTGTGACGAGGACCTGCCCGGCTCGGCCGGTGTCGTGCGGCGGCTCGGCGAGGTCGCCCGGGTGCTCGACGTCACCGGGCTCACGCCGGACCGGCGACGCGCCGCCCTCCGGGAACTGCGCCCCGACGGCATCACCACCTTCAGCGAATACCGCCTCATGGCCACGGCGGAGCTGGCGCGGGCGTGCGGGCTGCCCTTCCACACCCCCGAGGTGGTGGCCGGCCTGGTGGACAAGGAGTCGCAGCGGGCGAGGCTGCGCGAGGCCGGCGTCCAGTCGACCCGTTGCGTGGGCGTACGGACGGTGGCGGAGGTGGCGGCCGCCCTCGACGCGGTCGGCCTGCCGGCGGTCCTCAAGCCGCGCAGCGGGGCGGGCAGCGTGGACACCTGCCGGGTCGACGGTGTCGAGCAGGCGCTGGCGGTCGCCGCCGACTTCCTGGCCGGCGGGGACGCGGAGTTCGTCGTGGAGGAGCTGCTGGCGGGGGATCCGGACGCCGCCGGGCCCGGATTCGGTGACTACGTGTCGGTGGAGTCGGTCAGCTGGGCGGGGACCGTCCGCCACGTCTGCGTGACGGGCAAGCTCCCGCTCGCCGAGCCCTTCCGGGAAACGGGCATGTTCCAGCCCGCCGCCCTGCCCGAGCCGCTGGCCGGCGAGGTGCTCGAGCTGACGGGCGCCGCCCTGCGCGCCCTCGGGATCACCGACGGCGTGACCCACGTGGAGATCAAGCTGACCCCGGACGGACCCCGGCTGATCGAGGTCAACGGCCGGATGGGCGGCTACGTGGGGGCCCTGCTGCGGCGCTCGACGGGCTTCGACCTGCTGCGCGCCGCGCTCCGCGCCGCCCTCGGTCTGCCGCCCGAGATTCCGGAACTGGCTTTCCGTGCAGTGGAGTTCGTCTACTTCGTGACACCGCCCGCCGACGCCGGTGCCACCCTGGCCGGGATCCGGGGGCTCGACGAGGTGGCCGGCATGGAGGAGGTCTGGCAGGTCAAGGCCGACGCCGCGGCGGGCCGCGCCCTGCACTGGCGCGCCGGTACGGAGGGCCACCTGGGCACCGTGCACGGCACCGCCGCCGACCACGACCGGCTCCGGACCGTCCTCGGAGCCATCGGCACGGCCATCCGGCTCGACTACGCCTGACCGGGCTCTGGCCGGGCCCCGGCCTCGCCGGCCCCGGCGCCGAACCCGCCGGTCACAGCGGGATGGTGGGGTCCAGCGGCTCCCGCAGCCGCCGCGCCACCAGGGCCCGTACCGGTGCGGCCAGCGGGGCCAGGTCCCACCAGCGGCCCGGGAACATCAGCCGGAAGAGCCGGAGGTTGCGCAGGGCCACCGCCGTCGGCCGCAGCGGCACGCACGACACCAGCAGCGCCGTCCGCAGGGCGCGCAGGTGGTGCGCGGGGCGCCGCGAGGCCAGCAGGGACTGGGCGAAGGCGTTGCGGTAGGCCCACCACATCATCTCGTGGCGCTCCGCGCCGATCTGCATCCGGGTGTTCGGCTCGCCCGAGTGCGGGTCCGCCGAGTGGGCGAGGCCGGCGGCGATGTGGTGGACGTACGGATACCGGTCGGCCACCCGCCACAGCAGGGTGCCGTCCAGCCCGAGCCCGTGGCTGAACTCGAACGGCAGGTTGCTGGGCAGCTCGTCCTGGAAGACGTCGAGCAGATCGGCCCTGCGCATCAGGGTGCAGGAGGCGCTGACGGGCACCTGGTCCTCGACCGTGGCCGACCGCACCAGGAACTCCAGCGAGGACATCCGCCCCTCGCGGTGCAGGTAGCAGGTCTGCGGCCGCTCGTAGTGCCACGTCATCGCCGTGAACACGAATCCCGCGCGCGGGGACCGGTCGAGCACCTCCACCGAGCGCTGCACCGCGTCCGGGGATATCCAGTCGTCGGAGAAGAGGAGCTTGACGTATTCCCCCTCGCTCAATTCGAGTGCGCGACGCCAGTTCAGGACCCGTGGGAGCAATGAATCATTGCGGTACGCCCGCACCCGCGCATCGGATTCGGCGATTTTCCTGATGACGTCCCAGGTCTCGTCCGTACTCGCATTGTCAACGACGACGACTTCAATATCGCTATAAGTCTGTTCGAGGGCGCTGCGTACGGCGCGCTCTACCTCCGCAGGCCGGTTGTACACCGGGATACAGATGCTGACCTTGGTCATCGCGCGCTCCCTTTCGTCGAGTGGGCACATTGAAGCACAGTCCGTCAACGGACGGCGCAGTGAACGGACATGGCCATTGGCGGCCTCCGTGATCAAGTCGTGTTGACTTATCGTTCACCCCGTGTTTGGTTTATTCGGCGATCAGTTCAGCCATTCCCGGCCCAACTCGCGCACACCACGCAGGCGGTTATGCCGGGACGGAGAACCATGCTCTTGGGGGAAACTCTCTTGCCGTCTGCCGACCACTCCTTCGGCTTTGTGTTCTGCGGTGGAGGACCCGCAGCACTCGGCCCGGTCATCACCGCCGCCCGCTCCGGCCGCCTCGACGAGCTGCTCGGCCGGGGCATCGCCCTCGTCGAACCCGGGCCCGTCGGACCCGGCGGCCTCGCCCACTACCGCATCGGCGCCAACTCCCTCGGCGGCCCCTTCCTGGAGTGCCTCGACGGCCTCGGCGACACCGGACCGTTCGCCGCCCTCCACGCGCTGCCCGAGACCCGGCTGCTGAGGGCCCACGCCGACGGCCACCCGCCGCTGTCGGTGGTCGCCCCCTTCCTGAGCCGCCTCGGCGCCGTCGTGGCCGGCCTGCTGGAGGCGCACCCGCGCTGCGAAGTCCTGCGGGACCGCGCCGAGGCCGTCCGGCTCACCGCCGACGGCGTCGCCGTCACCACCGGCTCCGGCCGCCGGATCACCGCCGGGCGCGCCGTGCTCGCCACCGGCGGCCGTCCGCTCACCGGGTACGCCGACGCCGAGGTGGCCCCCGGCCTGGAACTGGCCCCCCACCGCGACAAGGTCGTGCACTCCTCGTCGCTCATCGACGCCCGCCACACCCCGCCCCCCGCACGCGGCAGGGCCGTCGTCGTGGGCGGTTCGCACAGCGCCTGGTCGGCCGTCGACCTGCTGCTGGCGGGGGAGACCGACGGGATCACGGTGATCCACCGCACCGCGCTGCGGCTGTGGTACGACAGCGCGGACGAGGCCCGCGCCGACGGGTACGCCTTCGACCCCGAGCTGGACGTCTGTCCGGTCAACGGCCGCGTCAACCGCTACGGGGGCCTGCGCGGCCGTGCCCACGAGCTGGCCAGGGCCGCGCTCGGGCTGCCCGGCGCGCCCCCCGCCCCCGTGGGCCTGCTCCGCGCCGGCGACCCGCGGGACGCCGAAGCGGCCCACAAGGCGCTCGCCGAGGCCGACGTCATCGTCATGGCCAACGGCTTCGAGGCCGACCTGCCGCCCCTCCACCACGCCGACGGCACCGCGCTCACCCCTGCCACCGGCCCCACCGGCACCGTCGTCACGGACCGGGGCCACCTCGTGGACGTCCACGGCACGGCCCACCCCCGCCTCGTCGCGTACGGGCTGGGAGCCGGACTGGCCCCCTCCGCCGACATCGGCGGCGAACCGAGCTACACCCGCAGAGCCGACGGGGTCTGGCTCTACCAGCACGACATCGGCGAGATCGTCCTCGACGACCTGCTGCACACCACCACCACGGGGGAGAACCACATATGAAAAGGCCGACCAGGGCAGTCGTCCTCGCCGCGGGACTGGGCCGCCGTCTCGGGCTCGACCATGCCAAGCCGCTGCTCCCGGTGGCCGGCACGCCCATCCTGCTCCGCACCCTCGACAGCCTCGCCGCCGCGGGCGTCCGCGAGGCCGTCCTCGTCGTCGGCCACCTCGCCGACGACGTGCGCGCCGCGGTCGGGGAGACCCACGCCGGCATGAGCGTCACGTACGTCCACTCCGACGCCTACCGCACCACCAACAACGCCTACTCCCTGTGGCTGGCCCGCGAACAGCTGGACCAGGACGTCTACCTCGTCGAGGGCGACGTGGTCTTCGACCCCGAACTGCCCCTCGCCCTCGCCGCCGCGGACGGCGAGGTGATCACCGCCGTGGCTCCGCACCGCCCTCCGATGAATGGAACCGTCGTCACCCTCGGCGCCGACGGCACCGTCTCGGAGATGCTGCTGCCCGCCCAGCAGGGTCCCGAGGTCGACCTCGGCGAGACCTTCAAGACCGCCAACGTCCACCTGCTGCGCGAGCGCTACCTGCGCGAGGAGTTCGTACCCGCGCTCACCGCCCTGATCGCCGACGGCGGCCACGGCGCCTACTACGAGCTGGTCATCGCCGACACCGTCACCGGCGGCCGCTTCCCCGTCCACGGCGTCGACTGCGGACACCTGCGCTGGTACGAGGTGGACGACCTGACCGACCACGCCGCCGCCGAGTACCTCTTCGCCGACGCCGACGACCGGCTGGCCATCCTGGAGAACCTGCACGGCGGCTACTGGCGCTACGACCTCGTCGACCACCGCCTCCTGTACAACCTGTACTTCCCGCCGGCGTCCCTGGTGGACGAGCTCGCCCACGACTTCCGCGACGCCCTCGTCCACTACCCCGTCGGCCACCTGCCGCTCCAGCAGCTCCTCGGAGCCGCGATCCGCCAGCCGGCCGACCGGCTGGTCGTCGCCAACGGCGCCTCCGAACTCATCAAGATCCTCGGCGGTCTGCTGGGCCGCGTCGGGCTCGTCGTCCCGGGCTTCAACGAGTACGAGGCCGTCTTCGACGAGGCGGACATCCACCGCATCCAGCTGCCCGCCCCGGCCTTCACCATGGACCCCGCACGGGTCGCCGAGGAGGCCCGGCGGGCCGGCGTGGCCGCCGTGATCATCACCTCGCCCAACAACCCCACCTCGATGGCCGTCCCGCGCGCCGACCTCGTCTCCCTGGCCCGCCTGCTGGCCGCCGCCGGGATCCGGCTGGTCGTGGACGAGTCCTTCGTGGACTTCTGCGCACCGGGCCACAGCCTGGAGCCCGACCTCGCCGAACTGCCCGGCCTGACCGTCGTCAAGAGCATGAGCAAGGTCTACGGCATCGGCGGACTGCGCCTGGGCTACCTGCTCTCGGCCGACCTCGCCTTCGTCGCCGACGTCCGCGCCGCCCTGCCCATCTGGAACGTCAACGGCTTCGCCGAATCCTTCCTGCGGCTGCTGCCCCGCTACCGGGACGCCTTCGCCGCCAGCTGCGCCCAGGTCCGGCGCGACCGCGACGAACTCGCCGGCCTGCTCGCGGCCCTGCCCGGCGTCACGGTCTACCCCCCGGACGCGAACTACGTGATGCTGCGCCTGCCGGAGGGCACCTCCGCGCTCGACGTCGTCCGGCGCACCTTCTCCGGCCACGGCATCCTCATCAAGGACTGCGGCGGCAAGTCCATGCCGGACGGCGACCGCTACCTCAGGGTGGCCTGCCGCGCCCCCCAGGAGAACGCCCGGCTGGCCGACGCGCTCGCCGCCGTCATGGCCGAACGGCCCACCCCCCTGGCCACGGGAGCCTCCTGATGCCCGCCGCGTCCCGCCGGGACGAGATCCACGCCGCGCTGAAGTCCGTCCTGCGCCCCCACGACCGCCTGATGGTGCTGCACTCCAGCCTGTTCGCCTTCCGCACCCCAGCCGAGGGGCTGCGCGGCGACCTGCTCGCCGCGCTGCGCGCACTGGTCGCCGAGGGCGTCACGGTCGCCCTGCCCGCCGTCACCTTCGAGTTCTGCCGGACGAAGGAGTACCACCACCGCACCTCCGCCCCCAGCACCGGCGTCCTCGTCGAATGGTTCCTCGGCCTGCCCGAGGTCCGCCGCACCCCCCACCCCGTGTACTCCTTCGCCGTGGCCGGCCCCCTCGCCGACGAACTGGCCTCCTGCCCGCCCGACACCGCCTTCGGCGCGGGCACCGTCTTCGAGCTGTTCGAACGCCATGACGCGCGCATCGTCACCCTCGGCGCCGCATGGAACTCCTGCACCCAGGTCCACCGCTACGAGGAGCTGGGAAAGGTCCCGTACCGCCACCCCATGACCGTGAGCGGCACCGCCGACTTCGGCGCCGGGCCCGTCTCCGTGGACCTCGAGATGATCGTCCGCGACACCGCCCTGAACTCCACCCTGGACTTCACCCCCGTCTTCGACCGGCTGCGCGAGGACGGCGCGCTCGCCCGCACCGGCCTGTGGGGGGCCGCCGTGGAGGCGGTGTCCACCCGGGAACTGGCCCGCACGTGCCACGAACTGATCACCGCGGACCCGTACGTGCTGGTCCGCGAACCCCGCGTGATCGAGCACCGGGCCCGCCAGCTGGCCGCCGCGCCCGTACGGCTGGCCCTGCTGGGCACCCGCAACCTGGAGATCCTGGCCGCCGAGGTCAGCGCCGAGGGACGGCGGGTCCTCGGTTCCGCGCCGCACACCGTCCACACACCCGCGTACGGCACGCTCGCCCGCGAGATCCACGACCCCGCCTCCGGCCTGCGCGGATTCGACCCGCACGTGAGCTTCTTCACCGACCGGCTCGAGGACGTCCTCGCCTCCGACGCCCTCGGCCCCGCCGACGGTGAACGCCTCGCCGAGGCGATGGAGCACTACACCGGACTGGTCCGCGCCTACGCCGAGACCACCGACCGGCCCGTCTTCGTCCTGTCCTTCGCCCCGCTCCAGCCCTCCCCGCTGTCCACCGGCCCCCTGCTGCGCGAGGCGGACCGGCTGCTGCGGGACGCCCTCGACGGCTACGAACACGTCCACGTCGTCGAACTGCCCGAGATCATCGCCCGCGCCGGCGGCGGCCCCCTCGTCGACCAGCGGCTGTGGCTGGTGGGCCGGGTCCCCTACGGCGCCGCCCTGAGCCGCGCGCTGGCCCGCAGGTTCTGGGGACTCACCCTGTCGGTGACCGGCCGCACCGCGCGGGTCATCGTCACCGACCTGGACAACACCCTGTGGCACGGCGTCGTCGGCGAGGACGGCGTCGACGGCATCCAGATCGGCACCGACCACCCGGGCAACGCGCACAGCAGGCTCCAGCGCGCCCTCAAGTCCCTGCGCGAGCAGGGAGTCGCGCTCGCCATCAGCAGCAAGAACGACGAGGACCTCGCCCTGCGCGCGATCCGGGAGCACTCCGGGATGGTGCTGCGCGAGGACGACTTCGTCGCGACGGAGATCAGCTGGCGGCCCAAGGCCGAGGCCATCGCCGACATCGCCGAACGCCTCAACGTGGGCCTCGGGCACGTGCTGTTCCTCGACGACAACCCCGTGGAGCGCGCCCGTGTCCGGGAGTTCCTGCCCCAGGTGATCGTGCCGGAACTGCCCGAGGACCCCGCCGGATACGCCGACGCCCTGCTCGACAGCCCCTACACCACCGTGTTCAACGTGACCGACGCCGACCGGCGCCGCACCGAGCAGTACCGCGCCCGCGAGAAGGTGGAACGCCAACGGCGCGGCTTCGAGCGGATCGAGGACTTCTACGCCTCGCTCGGCACCGAACTGCACATCAGCCCCCTGACCGAGGGCAACACGGCGCGCGCCGAACAACTGTGCGCGAAGACGAACCAGTTCAACACGACGACCCGCCGGTACACCCGCGCCGAACTGCGCCGCCTCGCCGCGGCCGCCGACTCGGACGTGTTCGTCCTCGCCGTGGCCGACCGGTTCAGCGCCCGCGAGGACCTGGGCCTGCTGGTGCTCACCCACCAGGGTTCCGAGAGCACCGTGGACACCTACCTGCTGTCCTGCCGCGTCCTGGGACGTGGCGTCGAGGAGGGCGCGCTGCGCTGGCTGGCGGCGTCCCTGTCCGCCGGCGGACGCACCCGCCTGCACGGGCTCGTCATCCCCACCGAGCGCAACGCGCCCTGCCGCTCCGTGTTCGCGGACGCCGGCTTCGGACCCGGAGCGGCCGAGGGGACCTGGCGGCTGGACCTGACCGGCGAGCACCACGCCCCCGCGTGGCTGCGGATCGTCGACCACACCGAGGCGGAGAACCACCGTGCATGACGTCAAGCCGGGCGACATCGCCCACAGCAGCCACACCTTCACCGCCTCCGAGTTCACGGCCTTCGCCGCCGTCACCGGAGACCACAACCCCCTGCACCACGACCCCGGACACGCCGCCGAGACCGAGTTCGGCACACCGATCGTCCCCCTCGTGATGACCCTCGGCCCGGTGTCCGCGCTGATCGGCATGGTGCTGCCCGGACCCGGGGCCGTCATCCTCGGCACGGAGTTCCGCCCCGTGCGCCCCGTCTCCTTCGGCCGGCCCGTCCACTACTCGCTGCGCGTGACCGCGGTCAGCGGCGCCGGCGTGCTGACCTGCCGGGTGCTGGCGTACCAGGACCGCGAGGTCGTGCTCGAGGGCGAGGTGCGCAGCACCGCCCGCGCCCCCCGCCCGCGGCCCGACGCGACCACCGGCGGACTGCTGCTCCCGGCCGACGCGGCCCGCACCGCCGTCGTCACCGGCGCCGCCGGGGACATCGGCTCGGCCGTCGCCCGCGAACTGGCCCGTCAGGGCTGGGACCTGGCGCTCGTGCACCGCGGCGGCGCCGAGGACCTCGTACGGCAGTGCGAGGAGGCCGGGGTCACCGTGCACTCGGTGACGGCCGACCTCGCCGACCCCGCCGCCCGCGGGGCCGCCGCCGCGGAGATCGCCGCGCTGCGGCCGGCCGCACTGGTGCACGCCGCCGCCGCACCGCTGGCCGCCGGCCACACCGCGCACCTGGAGGTGGGCTACGCGGCACTGCGCGACCTGGCCGACGCGGTCCTCGACGGGATGCTGCTGCGCCAGCGCGGAAGCGTGGTCCTGATCGGCTCGGAGGCCGTCCGCTACCACCCGCGCGGCTGGTCGGACTACGTCGCCGGCAAGGCCGCCGCCGAGAGCGTGCTGCACGGCATCGACCGCCACCACGGCGCCCACGGCATCCGCGCCGTCGTCGTGGAGCCGGGCTACGTCCAGGGCCGCTACTCGGCCGGCGTACGCCCCGAAGGGCTCGGCCTGCTGCCCGAGGAGGTGGCCGAGGTCGTCGCCGCCGAAGCCGCCGATGCGGACGCCCCCGCGCGGCGGGTGTGGCTCACCACGGGCGGTATCACCCGCTTCGCCCTCGACGGCACCCCCGAGGGCGCCGCCGCACCGTCACGGGACGGCGCCCCGGGCCCGCGCACGGAGGCCACCGCCGCACCCGCGGCCGCCCCCGGGGACCTCGCGGACCGGGTGGAGGCCGCCGTACGCGGGGTCCTGGGCCCGGACGCCGACGTACGCGGCGGCGGGGTCGGGCTCACCCCGGGCTGGGACTCGCTGGGCCAGCTGCAGATCGTCCTCGCGGTGGAGGCGGAGTTCGGCATCCGGCTTCCCGCCACCGCCCTCACCGGCGCCGGCCGCTTCGACCGGCTGGTCCGGGTGGTCGCCGAGCAGGCCGGGACGTGAGCGTGCGGTCAGTTCCAGCAGGGGCAGGCCACCGGGCGGGCGGTGAACGCCCGGTCCGGGTGCGGCTCGGGGGCGACCCGTCCGGCCGGCGGAACCAGGGTGAAGTCGCCGGCCGGGTCGACCTGGTCGAAGGAGGCGAACAGGTGGGTGCGCGGGAACCAGTCGCCGAACGGCGTCGTGGCCGCGCCGATGCCGATGAACTCGCTGCCCGTCGCCACGGCGGCCCGTACGTCCCAGGGACCGTCGCCGACGCACACCACCCGCTCGAAGCCGCCGCCGTTGCGCTCGACGGCCTGGTGGACGGCCTCGCGCACCACGTGCTCGCGGAAGGTGTGCTCGCTCGCGGTGGACACCGGCCCGCCGGCCCCGCCGCCCAGCGGAGCCAGCTTGGCCGCGGTCACCTCCCGCAGGCCGCCCGTGGCGAAGGCCACCGCGTACGCGCCGTCGGCCTCCAGCGCCCGCAGGAAGGCGGCGGCGCCCGGTATCTCCTCGACGCCCTCGCCGGCGGTGACGGCCAGGAAGTGCTCGTTGAGCAGGCCGGCGAACCGCCGCACCTCGGCCTCGCCGGGGAGGCGGCCGGTGTTGCGGCGGAAGACCTCGCGGAAGATCCACGAGTCGGTGTGGTGCGCGTAGCCGCCCCACGCCGGGTCGATGTCGGTGAGCCCGCAGTCCTCCAGCGCCGCGTGGAAGGCGGCCTGGTGGGGGGCGACGCTGCGCAGCAGCGTTCCGTCGATGTCGAAGACGATCAGGGTGGTCATGTCCTGCTCCCTCGGTCGGCTGTACGCACTTTTCAAGATCGTAGGGGAAGGGGCTGGACATGCCGTCGAACGTGACCGGGCACACCGCCCGGGTGATCCGGCTGGAAGCGGAAGCCGTCGCGGCGGCCGAAACGCTCGCGCGGGCGGCGGGCACCACGGCCGAACGCGTCCTCGGCACGGCGTGCGCGGCGCTGGTGGCACGGCTGTGCCGGACCGACAGCGCGACCCTCGCCGCCGGGCCGGCCGCGGGCCCGGCGGCCGGCGGACCGTCCGCCCGGCGACGGCCCGACGGCACCGCCGAGTTCCCCCTCACGGAGGTGCCGGACGACATCGCCGCCGCGGTCGCCGACGCGGCGGGCCCCTTTGTCGCCGCGGCGCTGGCCGAACCCGGCCGCCCCCTCGGCGAGCTCGACCTGACGGACGAGACCCACTGGAAGCAGCTCTCGGCCTGGTCCGGCGAGGACGGCGGGACCGTCGGAGAACCGGCGCACCGGATGTTCGCCGCCTGGGCGGCCCGCCGGCCGGACGCCGTCGCGGTGTCCTGCGACGGCGGCTTGCTGACCTACCGCGAACTCCTGGAGTACGCCAACGGCATCGCCCGCGCGCTGCGGGACCGCGGCATCCGCCCCGGGGACGCCGTGGGGCTGCTGTTCGAGCGGAGCGCGGAATCCGTGGCGGCGACCGTCGCGGTGGCGATGGCCGGGGCCGTCGCCGTGCCGCTCGACCCGCACTACCCCGAGCCCCGGCTGCGCCTGATGCTGGAGGGCCCGGCGGTGGCCCTCACCCTGACGGCCGGGCCCCCCGCGCCCGGAGCGTCCGCCCCGCCGGGGGCCACCCTCAGCGTGCTGGGCATCGCCCCCCGCGCCGAGACGCCGGACGCACCGGTCCCCGAGGTGGCCACGGTGATGTACACCTCCGGGTCGACCGGGCGGCCCAAGGGCGTCCGCCTCACCCACCGGGGCATCGCCCGCCTCACCCGTGACGAACGGATCGACTTCGGCCCCGGTGACGCGGTCCTGCACCTGGCACCCGCCACCTTCGACGCGGCGCTGCTGGAGGTGTGGTGCACCCTGGCCCGGGGCGCCCGCCTGGAGGTCGCCCCGCCCGGCCCGCTGTCCCTGGCCGAGCTGGCCGACCTGATCACCGCACGGGAGGTCAGCGCGCTCTGGCTGACCGCCGGACTGTTCCACCAGCTGGCCGAGCACCGCCCCGACGCCTTCGCGGGCGTACGGCGGCTGTTCACCGGCGGCGACGTCGTCTCCCCGCACCACGTCGCCACCGTACTGTCCCGCCACCGGGCCCTGACCGTGGTCAACGGCTACGGCCCCACCGAGAACACCACCTTCACCTGCTGCCACCCGCTGCGCGAACCCCCCGCACCGGGAGCGGTCACCGTCCCCATCGGCACCCCCGTCCGCGGTACCCGGGTGTACGTGGTCGACCGCGCCGGCCACCCCGTCCCCCCGGGTGTGCCGGGCGAGCTGTGGGCCGCCGGGGACGGCCTGGCGGCCGGATACCTGAACCTGCCGGAGCAGACCGCCGAGCGCTTCCCCGTGCCCGCCTCCGGACGGCTGCGCGGCATCCGCTGCTACCGCACCGGCGACCTCGCCCGCTTCCGGCCGGACGGAACCCTGGAGTTCCTCGGCCGCGAGGACGGCCAAGTCAAGATCAACGGCCACCGCATCGAACCGGGCGAGGTCGAACAGGCCGTCCTCGCCCAGCCCGGCGTACGCGGCGCCTGCGTCCTCGTGGAGAGCGACCCCCTCGGCGGCAAGCGGCTCGCCGCGTACATCGAGGGCGACGACCGGAAACTGGCCAAGGCCGTCCGCGCGGGACTGCGCGCCGCCCTGCCGGCCTACCTGGTGCCCGCCCGCTACATCGTCATCGACAGGCTTCCGTTGACCGCCAACGGAAAGATCGACAGGAACCGGCTGCGCGCCGGAGAGAGCGAGTCCCGATGAACACCCCCGTACGGGAGACCGTGGAGCGGATCTGGTCCGAGGTCCTCGGCACCGCCATCGACGAGGAGTCCGACTTCTTCCTCCTCGGCGGCCATTCCCTGCTCGCCACCCAGATGGTGGCCCGGCTGGAGGCGGCCCTCGGCGTCCGGGTCACCATGCGCGAGGTCCTCGAGTACCCCGAGTTCGGCGAGTTCGCCGACCTGGTCGCCGAGCGCGCCGCCACCGGCCTCCCCACCGCCTAGGAGCACACGCACATGTCCGCACCACTGTCCCTGCCGACCCTGAGCTACCAGGAGGGCCGGCTGCTGATGGACGAGCGGGCCCGCGCCCTCGGCGTCCCCTCGGTCCGCACGATCTCCCAGGCCTACCGGGTCCGCGGGCCGCTGGAGCTGCCGCTGCTCGACCGGGCCCTGGCCCGGCTGGCCCAGCGCCACGAGGCGTTGCGCACCCGGTTCGACGGCCCCCGGCGGCAGACCGTGCTGCCCGCCGTCACCCTGCGCGCCGAGGTGCACGACGCCCACGGCGACGAGGCCGCGGCCGTCGCCCTGGTGCGGACCGAGGCGGACCGTCCGCTCCCGGCCGGACGCGACGAGCGGCTGAGGGTGAGCGTGGTGCGCGTCGCGGACGAGGACCACTTCGTCGTCCTCGTCTTCGACCACCTCGTCGTCGACGGCTGGGCACGCGGCGTGCTCACCGACGAACTCTCCGCCCTCTACGGGGAGCTGGCGGCCGGCCGCGAGGCGCGGCTGCCGGAGGTCGCGTACGCCTACCGGGACCACGTACGCGAACAGAGCGGCCTGCTGGCGGGCCCCGACGGCGAGCGCATGATGTCCTTCTGGCGCGAGCGCCTGGCCGGCACCGGCGCGATACCCCGCCTGGACGTTCCCAAGCGGGAGCCCGGCGCCGCGCCGGAAGGCGGCTACCAGGTCCGCCGGCTGTCCCCGGAACTCGTCGCCTCGGTCCGGGGCTTCGCGGCCCGAGAGCGCGTCACCCTCTTCATGCTGGTGCTGTGCGCCCTCAACGTCGCCCTGCGCGAGCACACCGGCAAGGACGACCAGGCCGTGGCGGTCAACGTCTACAACCGGGAGACGGAGGGCCGGGAGAACCTGGTGGCCCCGCTCGCCGAACTCCTCGTCGTGCGCAGCGACCTATCCGGCGCCGGCACCTTCCGGGCCGCCCTCCGCCGCGTGCGCTCGGACAGCCTCGACGCCCAGGAGAACGCCGCCGTCCCCTTCGCCGAACTGGTGAAGGCCTTCAACCCGCGGGAGTACGCCGACCCCGACGCCCCCATCGGCGTCGTCCTCAACATGCTCTACTCCCAGCTCCACGGCGGAGGCCTCGACCTGTCACCCGCCACCACCACCCCCTTCCCCCTGTCGGACGAGGGCTTCCGCCCGCGCAGCGAGCTGATGCTCGTCGGGGAAGCGGGCGGCGACGAGCTGACCTTGGCCGCGTACTACCAGGCCGACCGGCTGCCCGGGGCCTTCGTCACCGGCCTGCTCGACCGGCTGGTCGCCCTGCTGGAGACCGTCGTCGGCGAACCGCTGCTGCCGCTGGACGGCGGCCGTGGCTGACCGCCGGGACGAGAGCCTGCTGCGCGCCGCGTTCATCGTCTCCACCTGCGGGGACTGGGTGTTCCGCTTCGCGCTGCCGCTGCTGGTGCTCCAGCTGACCGGTTCGGCCTTCCTGGCCGCGTTCACCTACGCGCTGGAGTTCGTCCCGTACGTGCTGGTCGGGCTGTTCAGCGGGGTGGTCGCCGACCGGGCGGACCGGCGCCGCCTGATGACCGGCTGCGACCTGTGCTCGGCGGTGGTGGTCGGCGTCATCGGCCTGCTGTGCCTGCTGGACAGCCCGCCCGTGTCCGCCGTGTACGTCGCCGCGTTCGTGCTGGCCTGCATGCGCCCGCTGTACTTCCCCGCCTTCCAGGGCTTCCTGATGGAACGGGTCCCGCAGGAGCGGCGCGCGGTGATGAACGCGTGGGTCCAGGGGTCGGAGAGCCTGCTGAACATGCTCGGGCCGATCGCGGGCATCAGCGTCGTCGCGTTCCTCGGCCCGGCGGCGGCCAGCGGCGTCAACGCCGTCTCGTTCGCCCTGTCGGCCCTCCTCGTCTTCCTCACCGCCGCCGCCCCGGCGCACGCCGCGAGGACCCCGCTGCGCGAGGCGGTGCGCGGCATGGGCCCCGACCTGCTCACGGGATTCCGGCTCCTGTTCGCCGAACCCGTGCTCCGGCAGGGCACCATCCTGCTGACCCTGACCAACTTCGCCGTGCACGCCGTCGAGGCGAACCTCGTGTACGTGGTCACGGACGCCACCGGGCAGTCGAGCTTCGTCCTCGGGCTGGTCGTCGCCGCCCAGGGCGCGGGCGCGGTGGCGGGCGCCGCCTTCGTGCCCCGGCTGCTCAAGCGCTTCAGCGAGGGCCGGCTGCTGTCCGCCGGGATGGGGGCGCTCGCCGTGGCCCTGCTGGCCCCCGCCGTCACCGCGGACGTCCGGCTCCTGGCCCCGGCCTGGGCCGTGGCGGGTGCGGCGACCTCACTGATCGTGGTCGGCTGGTTCACGTACCGGCAGAAGGTCGTCGACGCCGCGTTCATGGGCCGGGTGGTCGCCGTGAACCGCGCCGTCTCCTTCGCGGCGATCCTGCCGGCGGCGCTGCTGGGCGGCTGGGTGGCGGCCGGATTCGCACCCGCGGCCCTGTTCGCGGCCGCCGGCGCCGTGCAGGCGCTCGCCTGGATCGCCACGGCGGCGGGCCCGGTCGGCAGGGCGGGCCGCACACCCGCCCCGGTGATCATGAAAGCCGGATGATGGGAGAGAATGCCCATCACCGGACATGACCACCCGAAGAAGGACAGGAGCGCACCCGTTGAACGAGGAGATGCGCCAGCACGCCCGGGAGTTCCTCCAGCCGGGGGAGCACCTCATAGCCGTCTGCTCCCACGACCTCGGCCCGGGGGTCCCCACCCCTCCCGAGTCGATGCTCCCCCCACCGGAGCCGGCCGGCCTCCAGCAGCGGATCGAGGCGAGACTGTCCCGCCCGCTGCGCCACCTGGCCAAGCCCCGGGCGCTGGAACACCGGCGGCCGAGGCCGGCCGGCGCGGCGGACGCCGCCGGCCGGACCCCCGACGCGGCGGAGGCCAAGGGCATGGAGGGCGGCTGGCAGAGCGCCGCCGGAGACTTCGTCATCGGCCGGGCCGGCGTACGCGGGCCGCACACCTGCGTACTGGCCCTGACCGACCGGCGGTGGTTCGCCCTCGGTGACGTGTCGCCGCTGTGGCACACGACGCCCGTGATGAAGCAGTACTGGGAAGCGCCCCGCTCGGCCGTGGCCGCCGTACGCGCCAACCCGGCGGGCGCCGCGCGGTTCGGCCGCATGGACATCGAGTTCACCGACGGTTCCTGGGTCGCCCTCCTGGCCACGGTCCCGGCGCACGCCACGCCCTTCGCCGCCGCCTCCGCCCGCTACCGCTGAACCCCTCAGGGCGCCGGGCAGTCGTCCTGCTCCTCCATCGGCACGGTGACGCAGTACGCCCCCCCGGGGAGCGCCCCGGGTCTCCTCCACCACGGAGGCGGGGACGGTGAACACGGCCGTCCCCGAGCCGGGCCGGAAGCCGTACAGGAGGACGCGGTGGCCGCCCTCGCGAGGTCCTCGCGCGCGGTGCCCGGCGGCACGAACCGCCACTTCTCGCTCTGCGGCACGCCGTTGCCGAGCTCGTGCACCGTCAGCTCGCGGTGGGCGAAGAGCGAGTCGGACGGTCCGAGCGCGTCGGAGGCCAGCCCGGCCGAGGTGGGCCGCGCCGTGGTCGCGTACTGCTTGCCGCCGGCCGTGACGGTCACCTCGACGGGCTCGCCCGGCGCGAACCCGCTCAGGCACAGCGCCACCTCGTCCGGGGTCGGCACCGCGTCCGGCCGCGGATGTTGCCGATCCACACCGCGGGCCGCTCGCCGGCCCCCGGGATCCGGCCCGGGTCGGCGGCGCAGTCCGGAGCGGCCCCGTCACCGGCCGCGATGATCGTGATCTGCCGCGCCGCAGTGCGTCGGTGGCCGGGTCCGCGGTCACCGACGGTGACCCGGAGCGCGTCACGGTCGGCGTCACGGTCGGCGCGACCGAGGTGGCGTCGGCGGCGCGGCTGGTGGTGACCGGCGGAACGGGCGCCTCGGGGGCACCGCCCGAGGCGCCGGACGTCCGCGGGTGGCGCGCCCCGCCGCACCGCGCGTCCGCACGTTCGAGCGAGGGGTCCCGCGGCACCGCCCGAGCGGGGCCGCCGGGAAAACGGTGGGATAATCCGATGGGGGGGACTGGTGCGGCGCACCCGCTACGCAAGCTCGGGCGACCCGAAGGAGGAGCGTGGTGAGCACCCCCGCCGCTCGCATCGCCGACCTGCTGGAAGACGCACCGACGCCCTCCAACCCGCGGCCCGACCGCTATCCCGAACCGGCTCCGGTCCCGCCGCCCCGCCCCGACGGTCCAGCCGTCGCCGTCACCGTGGTGTGGGGCGACCTCGTCGAGGTCCCCGCCGACCTGCACGTGACCGGGCACTACCGTTCCGTGGTTCCCGACGCGGCGGAACTCGCACTGGACCGGGCCATATCCGGCGGCCCCCGCCCGCTGATCACCGAGCACACCCGGCTCGGCTGGATCGACGCCCAGCTCGGGCAGGTCACCTACTTCCCGTGCGGGACGGGCACGGTACGGTCGGCCGCGGTCGTCGGCATGGGCCCGATGGGGACCCTCACCGAACCCCGCGCCGTCCAGCTCTACGCCTCGCTGCTGGGGGAGGCAGCCGGCATCGGCCACGTCACGACGATGGCGACCGTCCTCATCGGCGCGGGCACGGGAAACCTCAGCGTCGGCCAGGCGGGCCGCGCCCTCGTCCGGGGCTTCGCCGCCGCCCTGGCCTCCATGGGCCCGCCGGCACCGCCGCCCCGGCTCACCGAGGTCCTCGTCGTGGAGGTCGACCGGCTGCGCGCCGAGCAACTGCTGCTCGCACTGACCGGCGCCGCCGCGCACCAGCCGCAGCTGCGGATCCGGCCGGAACTCCGCGAGGAGAGGGGCGGCCGGCTGTTCGTCCCCTCCGCCGCCGTGTACGCCCTGACCGCGCTGTCCGGGCTCGCCCGCCCGGCGGACACCGCCGTCGCGGGGCCCGGCGGCCCGGATCCCCCCGTCGCCGAACAGGCCCTGAGTGCCGTACTGGCCGGATTCGAACCCGGCATCCGCGGCAAGGTCCGCGAGCAGCTGGCCCGCCTCGCCGACGTGGCCCGCACCGACCTCTCGCTCACGGTCCGCGGCCCCTCCGCGCTCCAGGACGCCTCCGTACCCGTACGGATGTCCGTCCAGTCGGGCACCGGAGGCCTGCGCTGGGCGGCCCTGACCGGGCGCGCCACCGTACCCGAACGCCTCGTCCCGGTGGACACCGACCTGCTGCGCGAACTCGTGGGCCGGCTGACGGAACCCACCGTCGAGGACGCGCGCGGACTGCCCGGCCTGCTCTCCCGCTTCGTCGTGCCCACCGACTTCCAGCGGCTGCTCACCGACGACGCCACCGTACTGCTGGAACTGGACCGCGACACGGCCTCCGTCCCCTGGGAGTTCCTGACGGAAGTCCAGCAGGCCGGCGTCGAGCGCCGCGACCCCCTGGCCATCCGCACCCAGCTCTCCCGCCAACTGCGCACGACCTACTCGCGGGTGCTCACCGAAGGAACGGCTGACGGACCCCTGCGCGCCCTGGTGATCGGCGACCCGGGCGACCCGGAGACGGGCCTGCAGCTGCCGGGCGCCCGCAGCGAGGCCCTCGCGGTCGCCGCCCGGCTCTCGGCCCTGGGCGTCCAGGTCAGCCTCTTCGTCGGCGCGGCGAACTCCACCCGTCAGCCGGGCGTGGAACCCGCCCGGCGGCTCGACGTCCTGCGGGTCCTGCTGTGCGGGCGCAACGACATCGTCCACTACTGCGGCCACAGCGCTTTCGACGTCTCCGGCACCGGAGGGCGCTCCGGCTGGGTCTTCGCCGACGGCCTGCTGACCGAACGGGAACTGGCCCTGCTCGAACGGCCCCCGCAGATCGTCGTGGCCAACGCCTGCTACACGGCCCGCCTCGGGGCCGCCGGCCCGGCCGGCGCCCCCGCCGGAGCGCCCGACACGGCCGCCCGGAGCCCGTGGGGGAACCCGCAGGCGGCCCTCGTACCGAGCCTCGCCGACGAGTTCCTGCGCATCGGGGTCGGCCACTACATCGGCGCGGCCTGGCGGATCCCCGACGACCAGGCGGTCACCTTCGCCGAACAGTTCTACTCCCACCTGTTCGCCCGCGGTCCCGGCGAACCCGGGCAGACGGTGGGCGCGGCGGTCCGGGCGGCGCGCAAGAAGCTCTACGAGCAGCGCGTCCGGGAGGAGCGGGACCAGGGCGCCGACCGGCAGCGGTGGAGTTCGTGGGCCGCCTACCAGCACTACGGGGACGCGTCCGAACCCTTCCTCACACCCGGGGACCCCTGGGACGGGCAGGGGGACGGCGGGGACACCGCCCGATAGGAGGCCGGCGCATGGCCAGGATCCCGATGCCCGACGTGGTCGTCCTGCTCCCCGGCATCGCCGGCAGCGTACTGACGTGCGGCGGGAAGGACCTGTGGGCGCCCTCGTCCTCGGCGGTGCCGGCCGCCCTGGCGGCCCTGGGCCGCTCGGTGGACGAGCTGGAACTGCGCGACGGCCAGGACGACTGGCGCGCGGACGACCTCGGCGACGGCGTCGTCGCCGACCGGCTGGTACCCGGCCTGCACATGCTGCCGGGCCTGTGGAAGATCGACGGCTACACCGCCCTCGAGGAGTTCCTGCTGGACCGCTGCGACCTGAAGCGGGGCCGGAACTACTTCCCCTTCCCGTACGACTGGCGGCGCGACCACCGGGCCGCCGCCCGGCAGCTCGCCGGGCGCGTCGCCGGCCGGCTGCGCGACTGGCGCGAGAGCAGCGGCAACTCCGCCGCACAGCTCGTCCTCATCGGGCACTCCACGGGCGGTCTCGTCTCCCGCTACTACGTCGAAGCGCTCGGCGGCTGGAAGGACACGCGGGCCGTCGTGACCTTCGGCACCCCCTACTACGGCTCGCTCAACGCGGTCGAGTTCCTCTGCAACGGCTTCCCCCGACGGATCGGCCCCTTCGACCACGACCTCACCCGCCTCCTGCGCTCCTTCACCGGCCTGCACCAACTGGTGCCCGTCTACCGGTGCGTCCACGGGCGGGACGGGGCCGCCACCACCCCCGCCAGGGCCGGGATGCCCGGCTGGCAGCCGCGGTGGAGCAGCCGGGCCACCGGGTTCTACGAGGAGATGGAGGCGGCGGCCGCCGCCAACCGGCAGGACCCGGCCTGGGAGGCCGGGCAGGTCGTCTACCACCCCGTCGTGGGCGCGGACCAGCCCACCCGGCAGTCGGCCAGGATCACCGGCGACAGGGTCGAGACCCTGATGGCCCGCGAGGACCGCGACGAAGGCGGCGACGGAACCGTGCCCTTCGTCTCCGCCGCGCTCTCCGGCACCGAGGACGCCCGCACCTTCGTCCCGCAGAAGCACGGCGGCCTGCAGAACCACGGTGCCATGCTCGGCCAGCTCGAGGTCATCCTCCGGTCCCTGCACGACATCCGCACCGAGGACCTGCGCGCCACCGCGACCACCTGGTTCAGCCACCTCGGGGACGACCTCTACCTCGCCGGGGAACCGGTGGTCTGCGAGATCGGCGCCCACAGCGCCCAGGGCGAGAGCCAGCTCCCCGACGTCCCGGCCCGGCTCACGGTGACCAGCCGGACCACCGGGCGCACGGCCGTCGACCTCACCGTCACCGTCCCGCGCGAGCGCCGGCGCGTCGACCTCGGCGCACTGCCCCCCGACACCTACGACCTGCTGATCAGCGCCAGCGCCGACACCTTCCCGCTGTCCGACGTCTTCGTCGTCGCGGCCCAGGAGACGACCGTGGCAGAATGACGGAACGTGACCGAAGCCCTCACCTCCGTCCTCATCGTCGACGCGGCGAACGTCGTCGGCTCCGTCCCCGACGGATGGTGGCGCGACCGCAAGGGCGCCGCCGAACGGCTGCGCGACCGGCTCGCCCGGCGCGACTCCGGCGAGGAGGTCATCCTCGTCGTCGAGGGCGAGGCCCGCGGGATCGCGTCCGTGCCCGGCGTCCGGGTCGACTCCGCGCCCGGCAGCGGTGACGACCGCATCGTGGAACTCGCCGCCGCCCACGCCGGCCGCCCCTGCGTGGTGGTCACCGCCGACCGCGCGCTGCGCGAACGGGTGAGGGCGTACGGAGCCGAGTGCGCGGGCCCCCGGACGGTCCGGCCCGCCTGAGGGCCGGCCCGGCGGGTGACGCACGGTACCGCTTCCCGCCACGCCCCGGGCTTCCCCGGGAAAACGCCCGGCCGCGCACTAGGCTGGTGGGCCGTTCTCCGCCGGACCGGAACAACCCGGGCAGACCCGGGCTCCGCCGGCGCCCCGGACGCGTCCGGCAGCGAGACGTGAGGGCCCATGGCAGCCACACCCGAACGCGGCGAACTCACCCTGACACCGGACGGGCCCGCGCCCGCCGGGCCCGCGCCGGACGGGCCCGCACCCGATGGGCCCGCGCCCGACGGGCCCGCGCCCGACGGGGGGCCGTCCGGCGAAGCGGGGAAGGCCGCCCGGTTCTCCGCCGGGCCCGCCGCCCCGCCCCGTACCCTCCTCGACGTCTTCGAGGCCTCCGTACGGGCCCACCCCGACGAACCCGCCCTGGACGACGGCACCTCCCGGCTGACCTACCGGGCCCTGGCCGCCCTGGTCGAACGCCGCCGGCGCGCCCTCGCGGCCGCCGGAGTGGGGCTCGGCGACCGGGTCGGGGTGCGCGTCCCGTCCGGGACCAACGAGCTGTACGTGGCCGTCCTCGCCGTTCTCGCAGCAGGCGCCGCCTACGTACCCGTCGACGCCGAGGACCCCGACGAGCGGGCCCGCCTGGTCTTCGGCGAAGCCGGCGTACGGGCGGTCCTGGGCGCCGGCCGGCGCATCGACCTCACCGGCCGGCCGCCGTCCCCCTCCGCCACCCCCGCGGCCGCCGCCCGGCCCGGACCCGAGCACGACGCGTGGATCATCTTCACCTCCGGCTCCACCGGCAGGCCCAAGGGCGTGGCCGTCAGCCACCGCAGCGCCGCCGCCTTCGTGGACGCCGAGGCCGCCCTGTTCCTCGCCGACGAGCCGATCGGCCCCGGCGACCGGGTCATGGCCGGACTCTCCGTCGCCTTCGACGCCTCCTGCGAGGAGATGTGGCTCGCCTGGCGCCACGGCGCCTGCCTCGTCCCCGTGCCCCGCCACCGGGTCCGCAGCGGCGCCGACCTCGGGCCGTGGCTGGTGGAACAGGAGATCACCGTGGTCTCCACCGTGCCGACCCTCGCCGCGCTCTGGGAGCCCTCGGCCCTCGACGAGGTCCGGCTCCTGATCTTCGGCGGCGAGGCCTGCCCGCCCGAACTCGCCGCGCGCCTCGTCACCGAGGGCCGCGAGGTCTGGAACACCTACGGCCCCACCGAGGCCACCGTCGTCGCCTGCGCCTGCCCGCTGACCGGCGAGGAGCCCGTGCGGATCGGCCTCCCGCTCGCCGGCTGGGAACTGGCCGTGGTCGACGGGTCCGGCGAGCCCGTCCCCATGGGCGGCAGCGGCGAGCTCGTCATCGGCGGCGTCGGTCTCGCCCGCTACCTCGACCCCGCCAAGGACGCCGAGAAGTACGCCCCCCTCGCCTCCCTCGGCTGGCCCCGCGCCTACCGCAGCGGCGACCTCGTACGCGCCGAACCGGAGGGCCTGGTCTTCCTGGGCCGCGCCGACGAGCAGGTCAAACTCGGCGGCCGCCGCATCGAACTGGGAGAGGTCGACGCCGCGCTCCAGGCCCTCCCCGAGGTCGCCGGCGCGGCCGCCGCCGTACGCACCGCGCGCGGCGGCAACCAGCTGCTCGTGGGCTACCTCGTCGTCCAGGAGGGCTGGGACCGCGCCGAGGCGGTCGAACGGCTGCGCGCCGAACTGCCCGCCGCCCTCGTGCCGCTGCTCGCGCCGGTCGACGCGCTGCCCACCCGCACCTCCGGCAAGGTCGACCGGGACGCCCTGCCCTGGCCCCTGCCGGACGCGGGGACCACCGCCCCCGCCGAGCGGCTGCACGGCACCGAGGCCTGGCTCGCCGACCAGTGGGGCGACATCCTGGGCGTGCCCGTGACCGGCGCCGACGACGACTTCTTCGCCTCCGGCGGCAACAGCCTCGCCGCCGCGCGGCTCACCACCCGGCTGCGCACCCGCTACCCCGCGGTGGCCGTCCTCGACGTCTACCAGTACCCGACGCTGCGGAAACTGGCCCGGCGGCTGGAACGGTCCGTGCGCGACGCCGCCGCCGCCCGCACCGTCGCCCCGGTCCCGCTGCGCTCGAGGGCCGCCCAGTGCCTCCTGCTGCTCCCTCTGTTCACCCTCGTCGGCCTGCGCTGGACGGTGGCCCTGCTGGCCCTGGGCAACCTGCTGCACCGGCTCGGACCGTACCCGTGGGCGCCGACCGCCTCCTGGTGGTACGTCACCGCGGGAGCGGTCCTGCTCCTCAGCCCGCCGGGCCGCCTCGCCCTCGCCGCCGGAGGCGCCCGCCTGCTGCTGCGCGGGGTCCGGGCGGGCCGCCACCCGCGCGGCGGCAGCGTGCACCTACGGCTGTGGACGGCCGAGCGGCTCGCCGAGTGCTCCGGCGCCACCTCCCTCACCGGCCCCTGGCTCCAGCGCTACGCCCGGGCGCTCGGCGCCCGCGTCGGCCCCGAGGTGGACCTGCACTCCCTGCCCCCGGTCACCGGCATGCTCCGGCTCGGCCGCGGCTGCGCCGTGGAGGCCGAGGTGGACCTGTGCGGCCACTGGCTGGACGGGGACCGGCTGGAGATCGGACCCGTGCGGATCGGCGCGGGCGCCGTCGTCGGCACCCGCAGCACCCTCTTCCCGGGAGCCCGCGTCGGCAAGCGGGCCGAAGTGGCACCGGGTTCCGCCGTGGCCGGACGGGTCCCGGCCGGCCAGCGCTGGGGCGGGGCCCCCGCCGTCAGGCTCGGCAGGGCGAAGCACAACTGGCCCGGGGAGCGCCCGCCGCGCCCGTTCCACTGGCGCGCCGTGTACGGGGCGACCGGCTTCTGCCTGACGGCCCTGCCGCTCGTCGCCGCCCTGCCCGCGCTGCTCCTGGCCGCCCGGTTCCTGCCCGCCGGCGCCGGCCCCGGCCGGGCCCTGCGCGGAGCGCTGCTCGCGGCGGTGCCCGGGGCGCTCGTCTTCGCGCTGGCGTACGCGCTGCTCCTGCTGGCCGCCGTACGCCTGCTCAGCCTCGGGCTGCGCACCGGCAGCCACCCCGTCCACAGCCGCGTCGGCTGGCAGGCCTGGGCGGTCCTCCAGCTGATGGACCTGGCCCGGGCGGCGCTGTTCCCGCTGTACGCCGGCCTCGTGACCCCGGTGTGGCTGAGGCTGCTCGGCATGCGCGTCGGACGGGGCGCCGAGGTGTCCACCGTGCTCGCGCTGCCGAGCCTGACCACCGTCGGCGACGGCGCGTTCCTCGCCGACGACACCCTGACCGCCCCCTGCGAACGCGGCGGCGGCTGGATCCGGATCGGGCGTTCCGAGATCGGCCGCCGGGCCTTCCTCGGCAACTCCGGGATGACCGCGCCCGGCCGTACCGTGCCCGACGGCGGACTCGTCGGCGTCCTGTCCGCCACCCCGAAGAAGGCCAAGAAGGGCAGTTCGTACCTGGGGCTGCCGCCGGTCAGACTGCCGAGGTCCGCCGCGGCCGCCGACCGCGGCCGCACCTACGATCCGCCCGCCCGGCTGCTGTGGGCGCGCGGCCTGGTGGAGGCGGCCCGGTTCGTGCCCGTCCTCTGCTCGGCCGCGCTGGCCGTCCTCACCCTGGCGGCGCTGTGCGCCCTGAGCACGACGGCCGCGCTGGGGGTCCCGGGCGCCGCCCTGCTGTCCGGAGCGGTCCTGCTCGTGGCGGGCGCCGCCGCGTGCGCCGTCAGCGTGGCCGCCAAGTGGCTGCTGGTCGGCCGGCACCGGGCGGGGGAACACCCGCTGTGGAGCGGCTTCGTCTGGCGGGGCGAACTGGCCGACACCTTCGTGGAGGTCCTGGCGGTGCCCTGGCTCGCCGGCGCCGTCCCCGGCACCCCGCTGCTGGTCCTGTGGCTGCGCGGGCTCGGGGCGCGGATCGGGCGCGGCGTGTGGTGCGAGAGCCACTGGCTGCCCGAGGCCGACCTGGTGACCCTCGGCGACGCGGTCAGCGTCAACCGGGGCTGCGTGTTGCAGACGCACCTCTTCCACGACCGGATCATGCGGACGGATACTGTGGTCCTCCGCGAGGGCGCCACCCTGGGCCCGGGCGGAATCGTCCTGCCCGGGAGCACGGTCGGGGCACGCACCACCCTGGGTCCCGCCTCCCTCGTGATGGCCGGGGAGTCCGTACCGGCCGACACCCGCTGGCTGGGCAATCCGATCGAGGCGTGGCGGTCCTGAACGGACCCGGGCACGGCGCAGGGAGCGCGAGCGGCGATGAGTGGCCAGACAGCGGCGGCTGACCCGTACTTCCCGGACAACGGGGACCCCCGGTACCGGGTGCACCGGTACGAACTCGCCCTGGACTACCGGCCCGGCCCCAACCGGCTGGCCGGCACCGCCCGGCTCAGCGCCATCGCCGGACCGGCCCCGCTGGCCGAGTTCCACCTGAACCTCGCCGCGTTCAGGATCGGGCGGGTCCTGGTGGACGGGCGCGTCCCGCGCCACACCCACCGGGCCGGCCGGCTCCGCGTCAGGCCGGCCGCACCGCTGCCGCCGGGCGCCGCCTTCACGGTCGAGGTGCACTGGGCGGGCAACCCCCGGCCCGTGCGCAGTCCCTGGGGCGGCCTCGGCTGGGAGGAACTGACCGACGGGGCGCTGGTGGCCAGCCAGCCCGTCGGGGCGCCCTCCTGGTACCCGTGCAACGACCGGCCCGCGGACAAGGCCTCCTACCACATCTCCCTCACCACCCCGTCCGCCTACACGGTGGCCGCCGTCGGCCGGCTGCTCACCCGGACCGTCCGCGCCGGCACCACCACCTGGGTGTACGAGCAGGTCGCACCCACCGCCAGCTACCTGGTCGGCCTGTCCGTCGGCATGTACCGGACGGTGCCGCTGGGCGGCCCGGACGGCGGCGGCGTTCCGCAGAGCGCCCACGTGCCGGCCGGCGTCCTGCCGCGCTTCTCCCGCGACTTCGCCCGGCAGCCCGCCATGATGCGGCTCTTCGAGGAGCTCTTCGGCCCCTACCCCTTCGGCGAGTACACGGTTGTCGTCGCCGACGAGGAACTGGACGTACCCGTGGAGGCCCAGGGCCTGTCCCTGTTCGGCACGAACCACGTGGACGGCGCCCGCGGTTCGGAACGCCTCGTCGCCCACGAGCTGGCCCACCAGTGGTTCGGCAACAGCGTGGGCCTCGCCGACTGGCGCCACATCTGGCTCAACGAGGGCTTCGCCAAGTACGCCGAATGGCTCTGGTCGGAGCGTTCCGGGGGCCGCCCGGCGCACGAGCACGCCGCCGCCGCGCACCGGCTGCTGGCGGCGCGGCCCCAGGACCTGGTACTGGCCGACCCGGGCCGCAAGCTGATGTTCGACGACCGCCTCTACCAGCGGGGCGGCCTGGCCGTGCACGCCGTCCGGGGCGCCCTCGGCGACGGGGCGTTCTTCCGGATGCTCCGCGACTGGACCGCCCGCCACCGGCACGGCGCGGTGACCACCGGCACGTTCACCGCGCACGCGGCCGGATACGCCGCCGCGCCGCTGGACGGCCTGTTCCGGGCCTGGCTGCACGAGCCGGCGCTGCCGCCGCCGCCCCCGGCGCCCGCCGGGGGTCCCGCCGCCTGACCCCGGCCCTGACCCCGGGCCCGGGCCCGGCGGGCGTCACCGTCCGGCGCGGCCGCCCACCAGGGGCCATTCGCGGTGCAGGGCGCCCAGTGGGACGCGCCGCTCGACGACCGGCGTACCGAACACGGACAGCTGGAGCTGGAGCTGACCGCTCAGGCCGAAGCCGCCGTACAGCGCCCAGGAGCCGTGCGCGGGGGTCCCGCCGTCCGTGGACGCGCTCACGCCGGCGTCGGCCTCGCCGCGCAGGTAGGGGGCGAAGTCGGCGGTGACGCCGACGGCCCCGTACAGGCCCACGGAGGCCTCGGCGCCGAGGGTGCTCCTGACCCGCCCGGCGGTGGTGACGGCCGCCCTGACCGGGGTGCCGCGCACGTCCGCGGTGCTGACCGGGGACCAGCCCTTGCCCGCCGCGTAGCTGCCGCCGGCCCGGAAGCCGCCCTTGACGTCCTGCTGGACGTCGAGGGTGACCCGGCCGTCGGCCTCCACCTGGACGTAGCAGGTCAGTTCGAGGTTGACGACGACGGGGACCGGTCCCACCTGGACGACGGGGGCGCTGCGGAGCCTGGCGAACGGGATCCGCCGGGGCTCGCCGGTGCTCGCGGCGGCGCGGCCCTTGAGCGCCCACCGGGAGGACCAGTCGCCGCTGATGCCGAGGAAGGCCGTGTCCGGCCCCCGGCCGTCGCCCTTGCTGCCGTCGTACGCGAACTCCACCCGAGGGGCCAGCCGTACGAAGCCGGACACGGAGGCACCCGCCGGTGCGGGGGAGCCCGCGGCGGTGTCCACGCCGGCGTCCACGTCGAGCCGCAGGGTGCCCAGCGGCAGCCCGGCGCCCTCGGGTCCGTACCGGACGCCGCCGCCCTTGGCCCAGGAGAGGGTGACGCCCTTCAGCAGGGGCTCGACGACCACCGAGGCGGGATCGACGGGCACCTCGCCCTCGGCCCTGTCGTCGCCGAGGGCGGCGGCGAGCGTCGTCGGCGCGGTCTTCACCTCGGTGCCCCGGTCGCTCTTCCCGACCACCTCGGTGACCTTCGCGAGCAGGCCGTCGGGGGCGCCGGGGGCCGGCGCGCTGGCGATGACGTCGCCGACCGCGACGGGTTGGGCGGGGGCGGCGGAGGGCCCGGCCGAGCGGTTCGGGGAGGCGCCCGATCCGGCGTGGGCCGCAGGGGATATGACGGCGCGTCCGCTCGCCCCGTCGTAGGAGGCGAGCTTCAGCGGGGCCTTCTCGGGGCCCTGACCGCCACGGGTGCGGGCGAGGGCCGGCGGGGTGGCCGCGCCTTGGGGGGCGGAGTCCACGTCCAGCTGCCGGGTGCCGTCGGCGGAGGGGAGCGCGGCGGGGCCGCCCGGCGCGGCCGTGCCGGTGCCGGCCGGGGTGGAGCAGCCGGCGGTGGTGAGCGCGAGGGCGGTCAGTCCGGGCAGCAGGAGGCGTCTGGTGAGCGTACGCACGTGGGTGTGACCTTCGAGGGGAATTGCCGTTACTGGCGGGTAATGTGAAGGTTGATCATGCCACGCGCGTCCGGCGCGGGTCACCTCGGGTGACGGCCAACTCGGCGGCGGAGCAAGGTGATTGAAGATTCATTCACGGCGGTGCTCAGCCCTGCCAGATCCTGCGGTAGGCCTCGCGGTAGCCGGGCGGGTCCCAGGAGGCGGCGCCCCGGCTGTTGCCGCCCGTGGCGATGTGCATGGGGGCGACGTACCCGCTGGCGGGCCGCCCGGCGAAGGCGCGGTTGAACTCGTCGACGATCTGCCAGCCCTGCTGGGACAGCGGCTCGGGCACGGTGGCGGCCTGGTACTGCCCGCTGGTGATCCGGTGGAAGGCGGAGGGGTCGCCGTCACCCGCGCCGATGTTCAGGGGCGGACCCGAGCCGGGCCGTCCCGCCGCACGCAGGGCCGGGGCGGCGTCGGCGAAGTACAGGTCGTTGACGGCCACCGAGTGGGTCCAGTCCTTCCCGAAGCGGGCCAGCAGGGAGGAGACCGCCTGCGGAGTGCGGCTGCCCGCGTCCGGGATCGGGATGTTCTCGTACGCCAGGAGCCGCACCCCGGGACAGGTGGCCAGCTCCCGCCTGATCAGGGCCGCCTTGTTCCGGGCGAAGGGGATCGAGTCGTCGGTGAACAGGACGACCCCGGCGTCACCCCCCGACCGGGCGATGATCCAGTCCGCGCTGATCCTCGCCACGTCCCCCACCCGTGTGGTGACGTTCGTGAACAGCGCCGGGTCCCGGCCGGGCCCGGGGGAGTCCACCGCGTGCCAGCCGACGACCGGGATGCCCGCGCCCCTCGCCCGCGCCAGCTGCCGCGCCTCCGGACGGGGGTCGAAGCCGCCGATGACGATGCCCGAGGGCCTCAGGGTGACCGCCTGGCCGAGCGCCGCCCGGATGCCGGCCGGGGTGCCGTCCCCGTCGATCACCCGGACCTGCCAGCCGATGGCCTCCGCCGCCTCCCGCACGCCCTTCGCGACTCCCGCGACGCCCGGGTTGGTCATGGTCTGCGCCACGTAGACGAGGCTCTTTCCGGGAACCGCCGCCGGACCGGTGGTGGGGCCGGCCCAGGCGGCGGCGGGGGCCTCGGCCCGCCGGACGGCCGCCCCGGCCCGCGCGAGCGCCTCGGGACAGCCGGCCGCCGACGGCCGGCCGCCGGACGGGGGGCCGCTCCCGCAGCCGGCCAGGAGGACGGCGACGGCCGCGCACAAGACCGCGGTGACGGGCGTTCTCGGATTCCGGTGCTTCGGACGCTTCGGGTGCACGGTGCTCCTGGCGTGGGTGCGCGTACGGGGGACTACGAGGGGCCGTGCCCGCCCGGCGCGGGCGGACGCCGTCCGTCCGCCCGGCCCGAGGCGGCCGCCCCGGCGCGCACCCGGCGGCGGGCCGCGTATCCGGCCAGGCCGACGGCGACGAGCAGAGTGGCGCCGTTGAACAGCGGAGTGGCCCAGAACTGGGCGCCGAGCTGGCCGATCCCGGCGAGCCCGACGGCGAGGACGGCGACGGCCACGACCGTGCCCAGGGCGTTGGCGCGGCCGGGCCTGATCGTGGTGGAGCCGAGCAGGGCGCCGACGAAGGCCGGCAGGAGGTGGTCCAGCCCCACGCTCGGGTTGCCGGTCTGCTGCTGGGCGGCGAGCAGGACCCCGGCGAAGCCGGTGACCAGGCCGGAGGCGGCGAAGGCCGCCACGCAGTAGGACCGGGTGGGGATGCCCAGGGCAGCGGCGGCACGCGGGTTGGAACCGATGACGTACAGGCAGCGACCGGCCGGCAGCCGCTCCAGCACCACCCACAGGGCGCCCGCCACGGCCAGGACGTAGAAGGCGGGCAGCGGCAGCCCGAGGAACCGGGAGTCGTACAGGGCGGTGAAGGAGGCGGGCAGGCCCTGCGGGCCGGGCACGATCCGGGCGCCGTCGGTGATCCAGCCGGTGACCGCGTACATCATGCTGCCGGTGCCGAGCGTGGCGATGAAGGAGTCGATCCGCCCGAACTCGACGATCACACCGGCCAGCGCACCGGCCGCCGCGCCCCCGGCGACCACCACCAGGCAGGCCGGCGGCCAGGGCCACCCCTCGGTGACGACGAGCCGCATCACCATGACGTGCGCGAGGCCCAGGCCGTAGCCGATGGACAGGTCGAACCTGCCGGTCACGATCGGGACCGTCGCCCCCAGCGCGAGGACGGCGGGGATCGCCTGGCTGGACAGGATCGCGGAGACGTTGTCCCGGGTGGGGAAGGTCTGCGGCAGGAGGAGGGAGAACACCAGGAAGAGCAGGGCCGCCAGGACGGGCAGGCCGTAACCGCCGATGTGCTGCCCGCCCGCACGTCCCAGCGGCGACCGCGGCGGAGAGGAGCGGGTCACGGGCCCGCCGCGCTTCCGGTGACGGCCGGCATCGCCGACGCGGTCCGGGTCAGCTCCGCCACGGTCAGGTCCGCGCCGCGGAGTTCGGCGCCCACGGCTCCGCGGACGAAGACCAGCGCGCGGTGGCACAGGTCCGCGACCTCCTCGAAGTCGCCGGAGACGACCAGCACCCCCAGACCGGCCGCCGCGGCCTCGCCGAGCAGCCGGTGGATCACGGCCTTCGCGCCAACGTCCACACCGGCGGTCGGCTCCTCCAGGACCAGCAGCCGCAGCCCGCCCCGCAGCCACCGGCCGACCATGACCTTCTGCTGGTTGCCGCCGGACAGGGTGGCGATCGGCACCTCGCTGTCGCGGGGGACCACGGAGAACCGGTCGATCAGCGCGGCCGCCTCGGCGCGCTCGCGGCGGGGCGCGGTCCAGCGCCACGCGGGCACTCCGGCGGCACGGGGATTCGCCAGGAAGTTCTCGCGGACCGTCAGTTCCGGGGCGCAGCCCTCTTCCTGACGGTCGCCCGCCACGAAACCGACACCGGCGCCGAGGGCGTCGGCGACCGTGCGCGGCCGGTACGGGCGGCCGCCGAGGAGCATCCGCCCCCCGAGGGCCGGCCGGAGGCCGGCCAGCGCGCGGCCCAGCTCCCGGTGCCCGGCACCGGTCAGGCCCACCGTGCCGAGGATCTCGCCGGCACGCAGTTCCAGGCCGACCGGACCGGCGTGCGCGGTCCGCACGCCGTCGACGAGCAGGAGGGGAGCGCCGCCGGAGGGGGCGGGAACGGCGGGGCGGCGGGCGGCCGGCTCGTGGCCGACGACCGCACGCACCAGACGGGCCGGGCCGTAGCCGGCGAGCGGGCCGTGCTCGACCAGGCGGCCGTCGCGCAGGACGGCGAAGGTGTCGGCGACCCGGTACACCTCGTCGAGCCGGTGGGTGACGTAGAGGATGCCGTGGCCCCGGTCGCGCAGGGCGCGCAGTACGCCGAACAGCCGGGCGCAGTCGGCGGCGGGCAGGGTCGCGGTCGGCTCGTCCAGGACGATGACCTCGGCCCGCGCGGCCAGCGCGCGGGCCAGGGCGACCAGCGACCGCTCGGCCGGGGCGAGGTCCGCGATCCGGGCGTCGGGGTCGAGGTGCGCGGCGACGGTCCCCAGGGCCCGCTCGCACCGCTCCCGGGTCCGCCGCCAGGAGATGAGGCCGCCGCGGCGCGGATAGCCGGTGCCCAGGGCGACGTTCTCGGCCACCGTCATCCACTCGACCAGGCCCGGGTCCTGGTGGATGAAGGACATGCGCCGGGCGGACCCGTGGGAGCCGAGCGGCTGGCCGGCCACGGTCACCTCGCCCGCGTCGGCGCGGTGGACCCCGGCGAGCACCTTGATCAGGGTGGACTTCCCGGCGCCGTTGGGACCGAGCAGGGCCAGGACGCTGCCGGAGTGCAGGTCGAGGTCGACCGAGTCCAGCGCGAGGGTGCCGCCGAAGCGCTTGCGCAGACCGCGCACGCGGACGAGAGGTTCTCCACCGAAGCGCGGAGGTGGGCTCATTCCCCGACTCTAGAGGATCACCCGCCGGGATCGGCTCACGCCGCGTCCAGGGCGCATTCGGCCCATATGACCTTTCCGTCCGGCGTGTAGCGGGTGCCCCAGGCCTGGGCGAGCTGCGCGACGAGGAACAGGCCCCGGCCGCCCTCGTCGGTGCCGGCCGCCCGGCGCATCCGCGGGGCGGTGCCGCTCGTGTCGTACACCTCGCAGATCAGGGTGCGGTCGTGGATGAGGCGTACCCGGACGGGCCCGCCGCCGCCGTACCGGATGCCGTTGGTGACCAGCTCGCTGAGCAGGAGCTCGGCCGCGAAGGCGGCCTCCTCCAGGCCCCACCGGCTCAGCTGGCCCATGGCGGCGGCGCGCACGTCGCAGACACGGGCCGGGTCGGCGGGCAGCTCCCAGGCGGCGATCCGGTCGGCGGGCGTCGCGCGGGTGCCGGCGACCAGGAGCGCGATGTCGTCGGCGGGGTGCTCCGGCGCCAGGGCGTCGAGGACGGCCCGGCAGGTGTCCTCGGGGGAGCGCCCGGGGTGGCCGGCCAGGGTGCGGTGCAGCGCGCCGAGGGCCACGTCGACGTCGCGGTGGCGGTCCCCGAGGAGCCCGTCCGTGTAGAGCACCAGCCGGCTGTCCTCGGGGAGGCGGATCTCGGCGGACTCGAACGGCAGACCGCCCACGCCCAGCGGAGGGCCGGCGGGCAGGTCGGGGAAGGTCACGGTGCCGTCGGGCCGCACCAGGGCGGGCGGCGGGTGGCCGGCCCGGGCCATCGCGCACAACCGCGTGGTCGGGTCGTAGACCGCGTACAGGCAGGTGGCGCCGACGATGGGGGTACGGCCCAGGGCGGGATCGTCCCCGCCCTCCTCGCGGTCCAGCCGCACCATGAGGTTGTCCAGGTGGGTCAGCAGCTCGTCGGGGGCCAGTTCCAGCTCGGCGAAGTTGCGGGCGGCGGTGCGCAGCCGGCCCATGGTCGCCGCGGCGTGCAGGCCGTGGCCGACGACGTCGCCGACGAGGAGGGCGACGCGGGTCCCGGACAGGGGGATGACGTCGAACCAGTCGCCGCCCACTCCGGTGTCGGCGGGCAGGTAGCGGTGGGCGACCTCGACGGCGCTCTGTTCGGGCAGCCCGTGGGGGAGCAGGCTCCGCTGGAGCGCCAGGGCGAGGGTGTGCTCACGGGTGTAGCGGCGGGCGTTGTCGATGCACAGGGCGGCGCGGGCGGCGAGCTCCCGGGCCAGGGAGCGGTCGTCGTCGCCGTAGGGGGCGGGGTTGCGGGAGCGGTAGAAGCTCGCGACGCCGAGGACGACGCCGCGGGCGAGCAGGGGGACGGTGATCAGGGAGTGGACGTTGTGGGCGAGGAGCAGGGCCGTGTGCTCCGCGTCCTGGGCGATCCAGCCGAAGGCGGCCTTCAGATCGGGCTCCAGCACCGCCTGCCCGGTGGCCAGGGCGCGCATGTGCGGCGTGGTCGGGCGGAGCTCCACCCGCTCGCCGGCCGGGTAGAAGGGGCAGTCGTCGCGGATGCCGTGGACCACGGTGCGGACCAGTTCCCCGGTCGGGTCGCCGGACTCCTCGCCGCGCAGCACGGACTCCGGCAGATCGACGGTGACGAAGTCCGCCAGTCTCGGGACCGCCGTCTCGGCCAGCTCCCGGGCCGTGCGGCCCACGTCCAGCGTGGTGCCGATCCGGGTACTGGCCTCGGCCAGCAGCTCCAGCCGACGGCGCGCCGCCACGGCGTACTTGCCCACCTCGGGCTCGCCCACCAGCACCAGGCCCCGGACGGCCCGGGTGCCCGCGCCGGCGGCCCTGGGGTGCGCGGCGGCCGTACCGGACGGCGGGCGGGCGGCGGCGTGGGCGGGCGCGGGCGCGGGCGCGTGGTGCTCCTCCTCGTCCGGCAGCAGCGCCTCGACGGCCATGCCCTCCACCCCGTCCGGGCTCGTCACGGGCCGGCTCACGAGGGTGACCCGCCGCCCGCGCGACAGGGGCACCTCCGCCGCCGCGCGGTGCGCGCCGGACAGCAGCTCCGTGGCCTTCTCCTTGAGGGTCGTGTGGTCGCTCTGCTCCAGCTCGCTCAGCAGCAGCTCGGCGAGGGGGACCGGGTGCCCGTCGACGGCGTCCCCCCGGGCCAGGGCGAGGGCCCGGCACCGGTTCCCGGCCTCGAGGTACGCCTGGAGCAGGCCGCGCTCGCGCGCCGAACTCCGCTCCATCAGCCGCCGTTCGATGGCCTCCGCGGCCCGGTGCACGACCGCCGCCAGCGCCGGGTCGGCGTCCGCGCAGGGGTATCCCAGGCACAGGACGCCCTCGATGTGCCCGCTGAGCTGGTCGCGGACGGGTGCCGCGGTGCAGGCGCTGGACTGGGAGCGTTCGGCGAAGTGCTCGGCGCCGTTGACCTGGACGAGCCGCCGTTCCGCGAGGGTGAGGCCGATCCCGTTGGTCCCCGCGACCCGCTCGGCGAACACGAAGCCGGGCTGCGTCTGGATCGCCGGCAGCCGGCCGGGCAGGGACCTGTCTCCGAAGCGGCGTTCGAGGACGGTGCCGCGGCCGTCCGCGAGGCAGATGTTCATCCGGCTGCCCGCGAAGATCGACGCCAGCCGGTCGAGTACGGGTGCGGCGGCGCGGACGAGGGGGCCGTCCGCGTCGAAGTCCCGGGTGAACGGCAGCTCGGTCTGGTCCGGCGACAGCCCCAGCACCATGCTGCGCTGCCAGGAACTCAGGATCGGACCGCGCACGCTCCGTACGACCGATTCGGCCGACCCGCCGTGCAGGAACCGGTCACGGGACTGCACGGGGCCGGGGCCGGTGCCGGCGCGGTCGTCCACGACCCCCATGTGCACCACTTCCTCACCGGAGCAGTCTCGACGGCACGTTTTGAGTATATTCCTCAGTTTTTGCCGAGTGCCGGGGCGGGGCGGCCCGTCGGCGGTCCGGTCACAGCACCGCGACCGGATTGACGGGCGACCCCGTGCCGCCGGGGACGTTCAGCGGGGTCACGACGAGCAGGAACGCGTGGCGGCCCGCCTCGGCGCAGGCGGCTGACAGCGCCTCCAGGTCGAGGTTGTCCAGCAGGGGCACCCCCATCGCGGTGATCGCCAGCGTGTGCACGGGGGAGTGCAGGCCCTCCACCGGTGACGGCCGCACGTCGCTGTCCCCGTCGGCGCCGAGCAGGGCCACGGCCCGCCGCGCGAGCAGCGGTACGGCGTCCACGTGCCAGCCCGCGCTGCCCGTGGCCGGGTCCCACGGGCCCCGCTCGCGTCGGCGGCGGAAGCGTCCGGAGCGCAGCAGGACCGCGTCACCGTCGCCGATGGTCACGCCGAGCGCCTCCTCCGCGGCCAGGACGTCCCGCTCCCGCACCGCGTGCCCCGGCTCCAGCCACGGCACTCCCAGGACGGCGGGCAGGTCCAGGAGCACGCCCCGGGTGACCAGCGGGCCCAGGGCCGCCACCGAGCCGAACCGGACGCCCCCGGCGCCGACCTCCTCGCGCGCCGTGCGCCCGTCGTAGAGGCGCCCCCGGTAGCCCATGTGCGACAGGGCGTCGAGATGGCTGACCGCCTTGCCGTGGAAGTCCGCGCCGAGGAAGTCCTTGTACGCGGACGGCTCCGGCGGCTCCACGTCACCGAGGTCGGTCATGTGGTGCAGGGCCGGCCGCGCGTTGTCCGGGCCGGGGACGGTGTCCCAGGGGCGCCCCAGCGGCACGACGGTGCCCGACCGGACCAGTGCGGCGGCCCGGCGCACGTGGTCCGCCGTCACCGCGTTGAAGGCGCCGCGTCCGGGGTCCTCCCACCGGCCCCAGGTCCGGACCGCCTCGAACAGGGTGTCGAACTCCCGGCGGGAGACGGAGGCCCCGTCCCGGGGCGCCCCGCCGGGGTCCCCGCCGTCCGGGCCCCCGCCGCCGGGGCGGGGGAGCGGGGGCATCGGCGGCACTGGGGCTCATGGGGCACTCCGGGGTCCGTACGTCCGTGGCCCGACCTCTATGCCCGCCGGGACGCGCCGTCTACCAGGCGTGCATCGGCTCGCCCTCCACGAGCCGGGAGACGAAGCCGTCCGGCCCCTGCGCGGGCTCCCCCAGGACCGTCACGCGGTGCATGACCCGGTCGACGTCGAGATGGGCGAAGTCGGTGGGGGCGAAGTGACAGGTGCTGCGGTTGTCCCAGAAGGCGATGCTGCCCGGCTCCCAGCGGAAGCGGACGGTGTACTCGGCGCTGGTCAGGTGCTGGAACAGGAGGTCCAGCAGGTGGCGGCTCTCCAGCTCGGTGAAGCCGGTGATCCGGGTCGTCGAGCCGGGGCTGACGAACAGCGCCTTCTCGCCGGTCTCGGGGTGGACGCGCACCACCGGGTGGACGGCCACCTGCGGGTCCTCGCAGTAGATCCGCAGGATCTCCCGGTCCCGCGCGTCGGAGTGGCGCAGGTGGACGGCCGTGAAGAAGGCGTGCTCGGCGGTCAGCCCGTCCACGAGATCGCGCAGCGGTGCCGACAGGCCCTCGTACGCGGCGACCGTGTTGGTCCACTGGGTGTCCCCGCCGAAGGCCGGGGTCCGCTCGGCCCGCAAGATGGACAGGCTGGGCGGGTTGACGGCCTGGGTCAGGTCGCTGTGCCAGCCGGCCAGCGGCGAGGACCACTTGCGGCGGTAGTGCTCCTCGAAGTCGGCCCCGTAGCGCTCGGTGTCCGCCTTGGGGTCGACGGTGAGGATCTCCGGGTGCCCCTCGGGGTGCACGCCGTGCTTCTTGCCCGGACGCCGGGTCAACGCGCCGAAGCGGCGGCCGAAGGCTATGTGCTGGGCGTGGGTGATGTCCTGGCCGCGGAAGAAGACGACCCGGTGGGTCAGGACGGCCTGCCGGATCTCGGCCACCGTGGCCTCGTCGAGCTCCTGGCGGAGGTCGACCCCGGAGATCTCGGCCCCGATGCGGCCGGCCACCTGCTCGACGGAGATCCTGGTGGGCTGCGCGGTCTGCGTCACGGTTCTGCCTTTCTTGGACTTTCCACACAAAAGGTGCAAGGAACGGCGTGGGGGAACGGCCCCTCGTCCGAGGGGCTCCGACGGTTGACGGGGCTCAGGCCTGCCGGGCCACCAGCTGCGTCCACAGGGGCAGCAGCAGCAGCGCGAGGACCGAGCTCTTGATGACGAGGGAGGCCGACATGTCGACCCCCACGTCGTAGCGCTGGGCGAAGATGAAGAGGTTCTGCGGCGCCGGCATCGCCGCGATCAGGACGAGGTAGCTCAGCCACTCGCCCTCCACCCCGAACACGTAACGGCACATCGCGAAGGTGATCAGCGGCAGCGCCACGCACTTGAAGCCGATGATCCAGATCTCCTCCGCGGTGGTGCCCCGGACGCTGAGCCCGCTTCCGCCCAGGTGCAGGCCGAGGGCGAACAACGCCACCGGCGAGGCGCTGTCGCCGACGAAGGCGAAGCTGTCCAGCACGACCCCGGGCACCGTGACGGGCAGCAGGTTGAGCAGGATGCCCGCGTTGCAGGCGATCACGACCGGGGTCATCAGCGAGGCGGTGACGGCCGATCCCAGCCGCCGCGCGGGACTGCCGGCCCGGTCCGGCCGGCCCAGCTCCATGATCGAGATGACGATCAGCGACAGCACGCACACCTGGAAGAGCAGCACCGGGAAGATGGGCGCTGCGTTCCCGAACAGCATGATGAAGACCGGCACGGCGAAGTAGGCCGTGTTCACCTGGACGGCGGCCATGATGCGCAGCGCCACCCCCCGCGGATCGCGTACGCCCGTGGCCCGGGCGATGACCCCGATCAGCGCGGCCGCGGCGCACGCCGCGGCCGCGTAACCGCTGATGGCCCGCCAGTCGAACAGGGCCCCCAGGTCACTGCGGTAGATGTTCCCGAAGAGGAAGCAGGGCACGGCGAAGAGGAACGCGTAGTCCGCGAAGACCTTGGAACTCTCGGCCGGCACCACCTTCCGCCGTGCCAGGACGACCCCGCATCCGAAGGCCAGCACCACCGGTGCGAGTTTTTCCAGAGCATCTACCGCTCCCATGCACGTGCCCTTGCTCTTGCGGCCCCCCAGGGAGCCTGCTTTCCCGTCGCGACGGCTTCTACCGGGCCCGTGCGCCGGGGACGCGCAGCTCCGCGCGCCCCCGGACCAGCTCCCGGTAGGCCGTGACGATCTTGCGTGTCACCGCGTTGCCGGCGACGTCGTAGTGATGATCATCGAGGCGGCCGACGGGGAGGATCTCACACGCGGTCCCGCACAGGAACGCGCCGTCGGCCTCGCCCGCGAACGCCGGGGCCAGATCGGCGACCACGCACTCGATCCCCTCCCGTTCGGCGATCGCCAGCACGCACGCCCGGGTGATCCCCTCGATGGTGCAGCGCGTCGTCGGGGTGTACAGCGCCCCGCCCTTCGTGAAGAACAGGTGCGCCCCCGTCGCCTCCACGAAGTTCCCGCGGTCGTCGAGGAGGAGGGCGTCGTCGAAGCCCGCCCGCAGCGCCTCGTTCTTGCTGACCGTACCGATCATGTAGTTGCCCGCGGCCTTGCTCTTGACCGGGGCGTACTCCGGTGAGGGCCTGCGGTAGCGGCCCGTCACCAGGGAGATCCCCTGGTCGACGGCGTCCTCCGCCGCGTAGTAGCCCGCGGGCAGCTCCCACGCCGCCACCGAGGTGTGCACCGACGTCTTCAGCGCGGCGGTCTGGATGATCTCCGAACCCCGCCAGGCGTTCATGCGGACGTATCCCTCGGTGAGGCCGGCCTCGGCGATCACCGCGCGGGTGGCCTCGTACAGCACGTCCTCGCCGTACTCGAGCTCGAAGTCGAGGATGCGGGCCGAGGCGCCGAGGCGCGCGATGTGCTCCTCCAGCATGAACGCCTCGCCGCCGTACACGCGGACGCCCTCGAAGATGCTGGAGGCGTAGTGCAGTCCGTGGCTGAGCACGTGGAGCCGGGCGTCGGCCCAGTCGACGAGGGCGCCGTCGTACCAGATCTTCCCGCTGCGCTGGTCGAAGGGGATCACTGCTGCCTCCTTCTCAGAGCGCGAGGTCGAAGAGCTGACGGGGCAGGTCCCCGACGAGGGCGACGAAACGCCGCTGGTGCTGGGTCAGGCTGCGCACCGACACCCCGTGCAGGGCCAGCGGGTTGATCGGGTACAGCACCAGGGTGTTGCTCCGGTACGGGACGGTCGTGACCTCCTCGACGTACTCCGGGTCGATGTCGAAGCGGTTGTCACCGTACTCGGAGGCGCTGGTGCGGAACTTGTGCGCGCCGGGCCGGTACTTGTACAGGACCAGGTCGCCGCCGGTCGCGTCGTCCTCGGGCAGGCGCATGTAGAAGAGGCCGCCGAAGAGCTTGTGCGGCTTGTCCACGTGCGGCCCCCGGTAGGCGGAGGGGCGCCCGGTGACCGCCGAGTTGATGACGGCCGTGCAGTCCAGGAGGATGTCGTGCGTCTCGAAGCCGTCCCGGTTGCGGCGGCCGACGCGCAGCTCGCGCAGCGGGCCCACCAGCTCCTCGGCGTCCGGGAGGTTGGCGAGCAGGTCCTCCTGGAAGAGGTCGAGGAACTCCTCGTAGAAGGCGGGGGAGGAGTGGTAGGTCACGAAGTCCTTCCACACCGCCGCCATCGTGTCGTCGGCCAGGATCATCTCGGACATGTAGTTGTAGCGCTCGTTCGAGGTGATCGGCTTGCCGATCCGCTCGCCGATGTACTCCGCGGTCGGCATCGACTTCGCCAGCGCGTCGTACAGCTCCTGCGGCAGGGCGTCGCTGATCACGATGTGCGGGAACGGGTCGCGGCGGATGTCGTCCTTGGTGACGCCGGCCAGGAGCGAGGTGATGGCGGGCCGGGACCCGGGCGTGTCGGTCATGTCCTGTCTCTTTCCTAGGGGTGGAGGGGCGCGGGGGTCAGACCGCGGGCGGAGAGCCAGCTCTCCAGGACCAGGAGGGACCAGAGCAGCTCGGCGGCGTGCGCCCCCGGGCTCTCGGTCTGGGTGCGGAACAGCTCGTGGACGGCGTCCCGCCGCACGTAGTCGCGGCAGCGGGCGCCGGGGCCGAGGAGGAGGTCGCCGACCATGTCGTACAGCGCCTCGCCCGGCCGGATCATCGCCGCGACCGGCAGCGTGAACGGCTGCTTGGGCCGCTCGATGACGCTCCGGGGCACCCAGCGCCGGGCCGCCCGCGCCACCGGAGCCTTCACCGTGTCCCCGGCCACCTTGACGGCGGCGGGCAGCGCGTGCGCCAGACGCATCACCGACGGCTGGAGGAACGGGATCCGGGCCTCCACCGAGTGGGCCATGCTCAGATGGTCGACCCGGCGCAGGATGTAGTACGGGAACCGCTCGGCCTGGTCGTAGCGCAGCAGCGTCTCCAGCCTGCCGTGCCCGCCCGCGCCCGCCCGGCGCGCCAGCTCGTCCCCGCTGCGGTCCCCGAAGTGGCCCCCGGACGCGAGGACGTGCTCCAGGTAGCCCGGCGTGTACAGCCGGGCGAGCGACGCCGTGCCGGCGACGGCCATCGTGTCCTGGTAGGCGCGGTGCCAGGCGGAGTCGCCGTCCCGGTCGGCCTTGACGAAGCGGGCGTACCCGGCGAAGAGCTCGTCGGCGCCGTCACCCGTCAGGGCCACCTTGAACCCGGCGTCGTGCACGGCCTCGAACAGGGCGAAGGTGCTCAGGCTGTGCGGGGCGTTGTTCGGCTGGTCCAGGTGGCGGGTGAACCGCTCGACGAGCTCGGGGAACCCGGCGGGGTCGAGGAGCACCTGGTGGTGCTCCGTGCCGCAGTGCCGGGCCACCTCCGCCGCGTAGTGCCGCTCGTCGGCCGGCCAGTCACCCTTGTAGGCGATGTTGAACGAGGCCACGTCGGACACCAGATGGGCGGCGAGCGCGGTGGTGTAGCTGGAGTCGAGCCCGCCGCTGGTGATCACGCACACCGGCACGTCCGCGTCGAGCATGCGGCCCATCTCGGTGAGCAGCAGTCCGTCCAGCAGCTCCGCCGCCGCGTCGACGGTCGCGGCCCCGCCGGGCCAGTCGGGCTCGGCGGGCTCCAGGGCCGTCCGGGTCAGGGTCGGGCGTCCGTCCGCGAACCGCAGCACGGAGCCGGGCTCCAGGGTGCGGACCCGGGTGTAGACGGTGCCCGGCCCCCACACCGCCTTCCCGCCGAGGTAACGGTCGACCGCGAGCGGGTCGAGCTCGTCGGGGAAGTCCGGGAAGCGGGAGAGCGCCCGCAGTTCGGAGGCGAAGCACAGCCGGCGGCCGTCGGCGGACACGTAGTAGTACAGCGACTTCATGCCCGCGTGGTCGGTGAAGAGCTTCAGGCACGGCTCTTCGCGCTCGTCGACGACCGCGATGGCGAACATGCCCTCCAGACGGCCCGTGAAGGCGTCGCCGTACAGCTCGTACAGCGGCAGCAGCACGTCACCGTCGCAGTCGCCCTCGAAGGAGTAGCCGTGCGCGGCCAGTTCGGCCCGCAGCTGCCGGTGGTTGTAGATCTCGCCGTTGAACACGCAGCACAGCGCGCCGCGTACGAAGGGCTGGTCGCCGGCGGAGACGCCCTGGATGGCGAGCCGGTTGTTGCCGAGTGCCCAGCCGTCACCGTGCCGGACGGTCTGCGCGTCGGGCCCGCCCTCGAACATCGCCGAGGAGACGGCGCCGAGCACGTCCCGGCCCGCGGGCTCCCCGCCGAAGCAGCCGTGGATGCGGCACATGGCTCACACCTCCGTCCGGGCGGGGGCGGGGACGCTCCCGGCCGCTTCGAGGGAGAGCGCGGCGGATCCGGCGCCGCTCTGCCGGGCCGCGGGGTGGTGCCGGCCGACGAACTCGGTGACCAGCTCGACCTGCCGCAGGATGTCGTCCAGCTGCACGGGGGAAGGGCTCACGCCGTGGCCCTCCAGGGCGCTGTTGCCGGTCTTGAGGTAGACCGGCGACGCCACCCGGACGATGTCGGGGGCCTCGTAGGTGCGGATGAACCCGCCGGAGGACCGCGGGTTGTCCACGTGCAGGTCCAGCGGGACCGTCACCGCCTGCCGCAGCGCCGCGATCATCGGCAGCGTCAGGTCGCGCACCGGGTTGAAACTGTTCGCGCCGAGCATCTCCAGCATCTGGGCCGATGCCGGATTGCCCTGGCCGCAGTGCGCGGAGACCTTCAGGTGGATCCCGGCCGGCAGGTCACCGGCGGTGCGCAGCCGCCCCAGCACCCACAGCAGGCCCTCGTCGTAGACGACGAACCCGCGTACGCCCAGGCCGATCCCGCGCTTGACGTCCTCGACGGCGCGCACGATCTGCTCCTGGCCGCGCAGCCGGTAGCCGATCCGGGCACCCTCGGGCGTCTGGGCCCCGGCACCGATGTCGTTCGTGGCGCGGGGACCCACCGACATCAGGATCTCCGCGCCGAACTCCTCGCCGAGGGCGACGTACTCGGTGATCTCCCGGGCCGTGTGCCGGTACATGCCGCGGGTCTCGGTGATGCGGTTGATCGTGAATCCGCGGCGCCGGCTCTCCCGCAGCAGCCGTTCGGCGGCCCCCACCGAGTTCACCGTCGGCACCTCGATGCGGAAGTGCCCGCCGTCGGCGAAGACGGCGTCCGAGTCGGGGCTGAGCTGGGGGTCCCCGTCCGGCAGTCCCAGCCGGGCGAGCTGCCGGCGGGTCTGGTCGAAGAATGCGGTCGTGGTCGTCGTCCTCACCTCGTCACCTCGATGCCGAGCCGGTCGGCCATGCCCCCGACGATGTCCTCGGCGATGCGGATCGACGTCGCCCGGTCGGCGTGCACGACCTGGACCTCGCCGAAGTTGCCGAGGTTGCCCCGGCAGGGCAGGAGGGTGTCGCCCTCGGGGAAGCGCACCGTGAGCGCGTGCAGGCTCTCGCCGTACTCCTCGGCGGCCCAGCCGAGGTCGGGCACCCGCTCGGGGGTGGGCACCCGGTCGGCGGCGCCGAACCAACGGACCGTCGCGTACGCGTCGAAGGCCGTCGGGCCGCGCTCGATGGGTTCGTTCAGGTGGATCCGGACGAGCAGTTCGAAGATGTCACCGCCGCCCGCCAGCCGGAACAGGTTCGGCAGGCAGGAGCCCATGATGCGGGGGTTCAGCTCGATCAGCCGGGGCGTCCCGTCCGCGCCCAGCATCACCTCCACGTGGAAGACGCCGAGCCGCAGGCCGACCGCGCCGACCACCTCCTCGGCGAACCGCATCACCCGGTCGTGTTCCTCCGGCGAGATCCCCGCCGGGATCGTCGTGCCGGTCTCCAGGGCCTCGTGCCGGTGCCAGGTGGACCGCTCGCTGACGGCCAGCCGCAGGAACCGGCCGTGGACGAGGCCGATCTCCGCGGAGAGGAAGCGTCCGCTCAGGTACTCCTCGACGAGGATGCCGGCCGCGTACGCGCCGTCCTCGGCGTCCGCGAGGACCGCGGCCAGCCGCTCCTCGTCCGCGACCACGTGGGCGCCCTCGCTGCCGGAGCCCCGGGCCGGTTTGACGACGACGGGGTACCCGCCGGCGGCCGCGAACGCGGCGGCCTCCTCGAAGCCGGAGACGACCGCGTACCGGGTGGTGTCCACGCCGGCCGCCGCGAGGATCTCCCGGCAGCGGTCCTTCTGCTTGGCCGCCTCGGCGGCGCCGGCGTCGGTGAAGGGCACCCCGATCTCCTCGGCGATCCGCGCCACGGGGACCACCAGCGCGTCGACGGTGGCCACGAACCCGTCGACCGGCCGTTCCCGGTGGACCTCCAGGACCAGGGAGCGCAGCGCCACGGGGTCGGTGGCGTCCTTCAGGACGTGGACCCGGTCGACGAACCGCGCGTACGGGGAGCCGTCGAAGTCGATGTTCTGCGCCTGCTCCATGAGCAGCGAGCGGATCAGCGTCACGTGGTGGCCGAGCCGCTTGGCCGCCTCGAAGGCGGGGGCGTTGCCGGCCTTCCAGGTCACGAAGACCACGTGCCGGGCGGGCGCGGACGGGTGTGGGGGGTGGATCGGGTCTGTCATCGTGTCTTCCTCGCGAAGCGCTGGCCGATGCGGACGAATCCCGGGACCGCGGTACCGGGGGTGGGAATGAAGGAGATCGAACCGGCGAGGATGTTCTTCTCGGACATCGAGCTGAAGCCGCCGGCGCCGGACAGCACCAGGTCGCCCTCGTCCAGGCACAGCCACGAGCCGTCCGGCCGGCGCTCGGAGTACGCGTAGCGCAGGTGCTCCGTGCCGTGCAGCACCTCGAGCCGGTAGCCGTCGGAGGCGTACACGCCGGCGCAGTCGTCGAGTTCCATCTCGAACGGCCGCCCGGTGCGGATGAGCCCCTCGCCGGTCAGGGACCGCAGCAGGTCCTCGTAGAGGCCGAAGGCCGGGTAGGCGTTGGCGAGCAGCAGCAGGAAGGAACGTTCCTCGGGGAAGATCTGGATGAAGTTGTGGTGGCCGCTGCCGTTGGAGTTGAAGCCGAAGGCGGACGGACCGAACATCAGCCAGCCCAGGCCCCAGGCGTGCATGAAGTGGTGGCCGGGGACGGGGATCTGGGGCGTGCGCATCTCCCGTGCCAGCCCGGCCGACAGCAGGCGCTCGCCGCCGGGGGCGACCCCGTCGTCGACGGCCAGCATCGCGATCCGCGCCAGTTCCTCCAGGGTGAGGCACACGGAGAACGAGCCGGCCGCGTCGTCGGCGATGGTCTGCGGCGGCGGATCGTGGCGCACGTAGCCCTTGACCCGCTCGGTCCACACGTAGCCGACGGAGACGGCGTCCCCGTAGTGGCCGTCCTCGGTGAGGGTCTCGGGCACCTCGCGGATGCCGAGCGGGGCGAGCATCAGCTCGTTCACCGCGCGGCGCCAGGGAATGCCGAGCAGCTTCTCGATCAGCGCGGCGACGATCGACGTGCCCACCGCCGAGTACGCGAACACCTCGCCCGGCGCGAACAGCTGGCCGTAGGCGGGCAGGGTGGCGATGTAGCTGTCGAGGTCCGGCAGGCCGGTGTCGTGCCAGACCTCGTACGAGTCGTCGACCCCGCTGGTGTGCGACAGCAGGTGCCGCAGGGTGACCTGCACGGTCCCGCCGTCGCGGCGCCGGAACGCCTGCGGCAGCAGCTCGTCCAGCGGCTGGTCGAGGCCGAGCAGCCCCCGGTCCACGAGCCGCAGGGCGACGAAGGCCAGCATGGGCTTGGTGACGCAGGTGACGCGCTGGCGCGTGCCCGGGCCGTACGGGGCCCCGGACGCGGTGTCGGTGACGCCGTGGTAGCTCAGCTCGAGGGTGCCGTCGAGGAACACGGCGGCGCCGGCTCCGGGCACCCCGTGCCCGCGCGCGGACTCCCGCAGCGTGTCGGCCACGGCGCGCCGCCGCTCCGCCGGCCCCGCCGCCGCCCCGGAGACCGCCGACGCCCCGGCCGCCTCCTCGCGGGTGCGGCGCAGCAGCGCGGCCTGCTCGGCGAGCGTGCGGTGACGGTAGATCTCGGCCACCCGCACGGGCCGGCCGGCCGCGTCGGACAGGCGCGCCGCCAGCAGCGTGGCGAGCAGGGAATGCCCGCCCACGGAGAAGAAGTCCAGGCCGGGGGAGACCTCGGTCAGGCCGAGGAGGTCGGCCCACACCCCCGCCACTTCCGCCTCGTCGGGTCCGGCGGGGCCGTCACCGGCCAGCCCGGCCGCCGCCGGCCCCGGCCCCCAGTCGACGTCCCGTGCCGCCAGGGTCTTGCGGTCGACCTTGCCGTTGGGGAGCCGCGGCAGCCGCTCCTCGACGATGATCCGGGCGGGCTGCATGTAGTGCGGCAGCTTGGCCCGCAGATGGGCGGCCATGGCCTCGACGGTGACGTCGGCGCCCTCCAGGCCCACGTAGCAGACCAGCCGGGTGTCACCGCCGGTGCGCACGGCCAGGGCCGCGACGTCGCGCAGGCCCACGGCCCCGCGCAGCGTCGCCTCGATCTCGCCGAGTTCGATCCGGAAGCCGCGCACCTTCACCTGGTTGTCCTTGCGCCCGAGGAAACGGAGCTCGCCCTCCTCGGTCCACCGGGCCAGGTCGCCGGTGCGGTACAGGCGTCCCCCCGGCACCGCGCCGAGGTGCGCCGGTGCGGAGACGAACGAGGCGGCGGTGCGCTCGGGGTCGTTGATGTAACCGGCGGCCAGGCCGTCGCCGCCGAGGTGGAGTTCGCCGGTGGCGCCGTGCGGGACGAGCCGGCCGAGCGGGTCCAGCAGGTGGGCGGTGGTGTTGTGGACGGGGACCCCGATCGTGGGGGCTCCGTCGACGGGGCCGGTGAAGCACTTCCAGGTGGAGTACGTGGTGTCCTCGGAGGGCCCGTAGAGGTTGTAGAGCCGCTCGGCGCCGGTGGAGGCGAAGGCCTCGTTGACCAGTTCCCGGGAGAGCGGCTCGCCCGCCACGTTGAGGACACGGGTGGAGGAGGGCACCGCGCCGCGCTGGAGCAGGACGTTCAGGGCGCTCGGCACGGTGTTGACGAGGGTGGGCAGCAGCCCCTCGTCCTCCGTGAGGGCGAGGACGTTGTCCACGACGACGACGCAGCCGCCCCGGGTGAGCGGCGCCCACAGCTCGAAGACGGACAGGTCGAAGTTGAGCGAGGTGGAGAAGAGCACCCGGCGCAGGTCCTCGGCCGTGTACGTCTCCTTGGCCCAGGCGAGGAGGGCCACCACGTTGCGGTGGCTGATCACCACGCCCTTGGGCAGGCCGGTGGAGCCGGAGGTGTGGATGAGGTGGGTGGTGGAGGACGGATCGACGGTGACGTCCGGCGCGCGCTCGTCCTCCGTCTCCGCCTTCTCCCACAGTTCCCGCCACGGCAGGGCCCGCACGGGGCCGTCACCGAGCCAGGCCGGGGCGTGCTCGCCTTCGTGGACGACCGCCGCCAGGTCGGCGGTCGCGGCGATGGCGCTCAGCCGGTCGGCCGGATAGGCGGGGTCGAGCGGTACGTACGCGCAGCCCGCCTTGTGGACGGCGAGCAGGAGGACGACGCTGCGGTCCGTGCGGGCCAGCGACAGCCCGATCCGCGAACCCGGGGCGATCCCGTGGGAGGCCAGGGCACGGGCCAGCCGGTTGGCCCGCCGGTCGAGCCGGCGGTACGTCAGTACGCTGTCCCGCCAGGCGACGGCGGGCGCGTCGGGGGTCCGGGCGGCCTGGGCCTCCACCAGGGCGTGCAGCGGAGTGTCCCGGTCGTAGGGGCGGGCCGTGTCGTTGAACCCGTGGAGCAGGCGGTGGACCTCGGGCCCGGACAGCAGCGTCAGTTCACCCGCCGGAACCCCGGGGCGGGCGGCCGCGTCCGCCAGCAGGGTGTCCAGGTTCGCGGCCATCCGCGCGACCAGTTCCCCGGGGAAGAGGGCCCGGTCGTAGTGGAGGGTGAACAGCGGGCCGTCCGGCCCGGGCCGCGCCTCCAGCAGGAGCGCGAACCCCTCGGGCACGGGGGCGGTGCCGTCGGACTCCAGGAAGCAGACCCGCAGGCCGTCGCCGAGGCCGGCCGCCGTACCGGGCGCGGCCTCCCGTACCGCCTCCCGGTGGGCGCCGGCGAGCGCCGCCGCGAGGGCGGGCAGGGTCCGCTCCGGTGCGAGCAGGGAGCGGACCGCGACCGGCGGCGCACCGTCCGCGCCGCCGGCCCGGGCCAGCACGATGTCGTCCTGGCCGCTGTAGCGGTGCAGGAGCACGGCGAACGCGGCGTGCCACAGGTCGGCGGGCCGGGCCCCGGCGGCCGTGCCGGCCGGTGCCGGGACGGCGGACGGCCAGGAGTGCGTACCCCGGCCCGCGACGCCGGCGCCCTGCCCGGCGTCCCGCACGGGCAGTTGCAGGGCCTGCGGTGAGTCGGCGGAAATGTCGCCCACAGTGATGGTCCCCTCGTTTGCATTTCGTTCGCCGGCCGTGCGGCGGACATGCCGAATACACGCACGGCACGTCTTCGGACCCCGCGCAATCGGATTTCTCCGCGGCGGGTCATTCGTACGGGAGCGTCATCACCCGACCGGAATGCGAGAGGGGGCGACGGCGCGGAAAAACACCGGAACAGGAACGGGTAAAGGAAAGGCGGAAAACCGGACGGAAAGACCGGACGGGCGGGAAAGCCAGGGAGAAGCGGGTGGGGCGGGGAGGAAGCGGAAGGAGCGGGGGGCCGGCGGGGCGGGCGGGACTGCCGTCAGGCGGGGAGGGCGTCGGGGACGGTCTTCCGGCTGCGCAGCGCCCGGTCGGCGATGCGCGGCATGGCCGCTCCGGCCAGCGCGAACCCCAGGGCCATGGCCAGCCAGCCGAGGCTCCCGTGCTCGATGGCGAGCCAGGTCAGCAGCGCCGGAGCGATCATCTTGCCCATGTCCGAGCCCATCGCGTACGTCCCCTGGTACTGGCCCTGGGCGTGCTCGGGGGCCAGCGCGAACGACATGCCCCAGCTGCCCGCCGACTGGCGGATCTCGCCCAGCACGTGGGCCAGGGCCCCGAGGAGCAGCAGCGCTCCGGCCGCCGCCGCCGAGGTCCCGCCGCTGAAGGAGAAGACCACGCAGGCCAGCGCGAGGCACAGCGCCCCGGACCGCGAGGCCCGCGCCGCGGCGCGCGGTTCGTCGGTGCCGCGAGCCGCCCTGACCTGGAGGAGGACGACGGCGACCGTGTTGGTCAGCAGGATCGCCGCGATCATCCAGCGGGGCGCGTGGGTGCGGTGGAGCACCCACAGCGGCAGGACCACGTCGAGCAGCAGGTTGTGCATGGACAGCAGGCCGTCCAGCACCACGAACGTCAGATAGGGGCGGTCCCGCAGCACCTCCAGGGCCGGCCCGGGGCGGGCCGGCTGCGCCGCGACCGCGGGCAGCATCAGGGTGAGCAGCCCGGTCGCCAGGTAGGTGGCGGCGTTGAAGACGACGGCCGCCTTGTACGCCCAGACCGAGTCGGCGGCGAGCAGCAGGCCGGCGAGGGCGGCCCCCACCGACACGCTGACGTTGCTGGTGGCCCGCAGGTACGCGCGGACCGAGACCCGGTCCTGCGGCGGCACGAGTCCGGCGACCATGGCCATGCGGGCGCTGCGGCTGGCGCTGTAGGCGACGGCCTGCGCGCTGACGACCAGCAGGTAGGCCGTGAAGCCCTCCACCGCGAGCAGGGCCGCCGTGAGCGGGCCGAGGGCGACGAAGGACCAGATCTGCACCGAGCGCGGTCCGACGCGGTCGGCCAGGTGACCGGTCGGGGTGCTGACCAGCAGGGCGATTCCGGCGGCCACGCCGACGCCGATGGCGAACCGGCCGGGCGGCAGCCCGAGCACGGCGGTCGCGAAGATGGCGTTGAGCGCCATCCAGAGCCCCTGCCCCAGGGTGTGCACCAGCGTGATGCCGGTCAGCACGCGTGCCGGGCCGGCGGGCGGCAGCAGGCGGTTCAGCATCGGCCTGCCGCGGTGCGGTCCGCGCGTACGGACGTCATGAAGCTTCCTCGTGCGCACGCCAGGATCACTGACACGCCCCCACCCCTCGTTAAGCGCCGTTGCCAACGACAAGATTCGGGAAATTCCCCCGTGGTCGCGGGCCGAGATCGTCGGCGCCGCAGGCCATATCGAAACTTGATCGACATCGGACTGTCCAGGAAATGCCCCTGTGACCCCGATCACACGATCGAAATCCCGGGATCGGGTAAAGGCCGGAGAAAAAAGATGTGGAGAAACGGTCGGGCCCCTGCCCTTACCGGCCAGTAGGGCATAGGGCGGACCGCTGCGTTCCGGAAGGACGTGCGGCCAAGGCGCCGCTCCGGAGGATTGGCCGGGCCGTCCTCGGGCAGGCGGCGGGTGGAGCGGAGGAGGGTCGTATGTCGCGAGAGACGTCCCAGGGGCGGGACGAGAGCCCGGACGAGCGGGCGGACCGTCAATGGCAGGAGCTGATCCAGGAGATCCGCGTGGCCCAGACGGGGGTGCAGATCCTCTTCGGTTTCCTGCTGACCGTCGTCTTCACGCCGCACTTCCAGGGACTGGCCGAAGTGGACAAGACCATCTACGTCGCCACGGTCGTCCTCGGCGCCCTGGCCACCGGGGCGCTGATAGGGCCCGTAGCCTTCCACCGGATCGTCTCGGGACGCCGCATCAAGCCCAAGGCGGTGGTCTGGGCCTCGCGCCTCACGTTCGCCGGCATCGTCCTGCTGCTGGCCACCTGCACCTCCGCCCTCCTGCTCGTCCTGAGGGTCGCCGCGCCCGACACGGTCGTGCCCTGGCTGGTTTCCACCGTCGTCGCCTGGTACCTGCTGTGCTGGTTCGCGCTGCCGCTGTGGGCGCGGATGCGCTACACCTCGGAGGAGTAGGAGTCATGGCCGGGCACGCACTCTCCCGCCGCGAACGCCGGTCCCTGACCGCCATCGAACGGACCCTGCGGACCGACCCGAGGTTCCAGCGGGTGATGGCCGTCGGCGCGGAGCTCCTCCCCGAGGAGCGCGGCACTCCGGACCGCCGGGCCGAGCCGGAGGCCGCGCGCAGCCGGCTCCCGGGCGCGGTCTGGGGCTCGGTCGTCCTCTCGCTCGTCCTGCTGCCGCTCGCCGCCGCGACCTCCTCACCCGCCCTGATCTGCGCTTTCGCCGTGTCCTACGCGATCACGCTCGTCGGTATGGGCCTCCTGCTCCGGCACTGGTGCGGCCGGTGCCGCTGATCCCGGGGCCGGGCCGCGGGGGCGAGAAGACCGTCGGGACGTGAAGAGTCCGACCGGGAAGACCGCGCCAACCACGCCGACCACGCCAACCACGCCGACCACGCCGACCGCGGAGACCACGGTCGCCGACAAGACCGAGAAGACCGAGGAGACCGAGGAGCGCGACATGAGCGAACACGGGCAGCACCACCGGTCCGCGCCGGCCACACCCTCCGGGCCGGCCGGCGAGAGCGGCGACGGCGCGGCGCGCCGCCCGGCGGACGAGTCCGCCACCGGCCGGGCCGGGGACACCGGCCCGGACGCGCAGGGCGGCGGCCGCTCCGCCAAGCGGCAACGGCCGGGCCTCGGCCGGGAGGAACAGGTCCGCCCCTACCCGCCGGAGTCCCACCAGCGGCCCGAGCGGGAGAGCGACGACCGCTGACCGCACGCCGGACGCGGCCCGGCGGAGGCTCCGGCCAGGGGGCGGGCGGGCCCTGACCGCGGCCGGAGCCTCCGCCGGGGGTACCGGCCCCGGCGTTAGAGCAGCGCGGCCGCGCATTCCTCGGCGAGGTCCTCGGCGTGCGGCGGCAGCGGCGCGCCGGCGCGCAGATGGCGGCGGACGACCGAGAGCGGCAGGTCGACCATGGCCAGGGCGACGCGCTCGTGGCCCTGGGGGTCCGTCGCGCCGAGGGCGGCGGCGAGGGACCGCACGGTGCCGAGGACGCGGTGATTGCCCCGGTCCGCACGCGCCCGGTGCTCCTCGGACCAGTCGGCCCGGCCGAACTCCTCGGGCCCGTAGAGCAGGAGCGAGGCCTCCTGCGGGTGCGCGCGGCTCCAGGCCACGACGTGCCGGGCCGCCGCCCGGGCGGCCCGCCGGGGGTCGGGGTCGCTGCCGAGGGCGGCGGAGTAGCTCTCCTGGAACCGCTCGACCGTGCGCAGCCACACCTCGGCGAGCAGGGCCGTACGCCCGGCGAACCGGTAGTAGACGGAGCCGCTCGGCGCCCCGACCGCCTGGGCGACGGCGGCCATGGTCACGGCGCCCGGTCCGGAGGAAGCGGCCAGCCGGACGGCTGCGTCGAGGATCTGGTCGGTGTCGAAGCGGGGTGGTCTCGCCATGAATCAGAGAGTACCCTCCAATTTATTAGAGGGATCTCTCTAATAGCTGACGGGGAGGACCGACGCATGGGCGTCTACAACGTGCACGAGCGTGTGCTGCCGGCCACGGGGAGCGAGGCGGGCGCGCTCGTCGACACCCTGTCCCAGGGGGCGGGGGACCGGCTGTGGCCGCGGCGCTGGCCGCCCATGGAGTTCGACCGCGGCCTGACCGTGGGTGCGGCCGGCGGTCACGGCCCGGTCCGCTACCGGGTCACGGCGTACGTGCCGGGCACCTGGGTCCGCTTCACGTTCAGCGGGCCGCGCGGCTTCCACGGTTTCCACGAATTCGCCGTGCTGCCCGTCGACGGGGAGGGCACGGTCCTGCGGCACACCCTCGCGATGAGGACCACCGGCCTCTCACGCCTGACCTGGCCCCTCGTCTGGCGCCCCCTGCACGACGCCCTGCTCGAGGACAGCCTGGACCGCGCCGAACGCGCGACCGCCGGGACGATCGTCCGCCCCGCCCGCTGGAACCCGTACGTCCGCCTCCTCCACGCCCTCATCCGCGTCCTCGGCCCCACGGGCTGAACCCACCGGTCCCGCCGGGGCGGCGCGCGGCGCGACGAGGTCCGGGAAACACCCCCAGGGGTCAGGGGAGCTCGGGGATGAAGGGCAGGTAGTCCGCGGTGCCCTCCGACGGGACCACCGCGTAACTCGCCTCGGGCAGTTCGTTCCACACGCCCGGCAGGCTGCCGAGGGGCTCGGAGACCACCAGCCGCGTGTCGTCGGACACCTCGCGCAGGTACGGCAGCTCCGGGTACAGCTGGCGCACCGTCTCGGCCCGGCTGCTGTAGTACAGCGAACGGGACCTGCCCTGGCTCGAGTAGCGGAAGGCCCAGACCCGCGTGCCCTCGCTGACGGCGACCGTCATCTGGAGCGGGTCGGCCACCCCGTGCTCCTTGCCGAGCCGTTCCACCAGACCCACCATCCGGGCGACCGCCCCCGGCGGATCCTGGTCGAGCCCGAAGGTGACGGCCAGGTAGAACATCACCTCGGAGTCCGTCGACCCCTCGATGCAGGGGAACAGCGCCGGGTCGACGGCCATGCACAGGTCCCGCTGGAGCCGGTGGAAGTCGGTGATCGCACCGTTGTGCATCCACAGCCAGCGGCCGTGCCGGAAGGGATGGCAGTTCGTCTGCTGGACCGCCGAACCGGTGGAGGCCCGCACGTGCGCGAAGAAGAGGGGCGAGCGGACGTGCGAGGCCAGCTCCCGCAGGTTGCGGTTGTTCCAGGCCGGGCCGATGTCCCGGAACACCGCGGGGGTGCCGTCACCGACGCCGTCGGCGCTGTACCAGCCGATGCCGAAGCCGTCGCCGTTGGTGGACTCGACCCCCATCCGCGCGTGCAGGCTCTGGTTGATCAGCGAGTGCTCGGGCTGGTAGAGGACGGCGTCGAGCAGCATCGGCGAGCCGGAGTAGGCGAGCCATCGACACATGTGCACCATCCCTCTCGTGCGCCACTGCGTCCGAGCCTAACGCGCCGGGCTGTCCCACGGCCTCCCGTTGGGCCGGGCGGGTGCGCCCCGTTCGGCGGCCGCCCACCGGTGCCCCTACCGCCCGTCGCCGGAGTCGTCCGGCCAGCCGTACCCGGTGCGCGGCACCTGAGGTACGGCGCCCAGCGCTGCCAGGTCCCGGTCGGCGGCCCGGCTCAGCTGGCCGGCCAGGTCGCGCATCGCCCGGCTCGCCGCCAGCTCGTCACCGATGGCGGGGACGTCCACGTCCTGCGGATTGCACCGCGCCCGGCCGCGGCCGACCATCGTGGCCTTCCCGGTCTCGAGCACCGCCCGTGCCCTGGTCGTGCCGTCCTCCTCGACGAGGTAGACGCCGACCTTCCACTCTTCGGCGTGTGACATGGCCTGCCTCCTGACCTCCCGGGGCCTCGTGCTACCAGGATCCCTCCGCCGGGGCCGTTCCGGCCATGTCAGGACGGGCCCCCCGCCGGGAGGCGCCGTGACGCCGTACGCGGTCCCGGGCGGGACGGTGCCCGGCGGCGCGGAGGCCCTGGCCGCGTCCGCCCCGGCGCCGGGGCCCCCGGCACGGGTCAGCGGGACGCCGCGGTGCTGCCCGTCGGTACGCGTGCGCGCGTGCCCGCGTACGAGGGCGGTCCGCGCCGGTACGGACCCGCACCCGCCCGGCTCAGGTCTGGGGCGCCCAGCGCTGTGAGGCGTTGCCGTTGCAGGAGTTGGCGACCAGGCCGCCGCCCGTCCCCAGGTCGAGGCAGCCGCCGTTGTAGTCGTTGCGCAGGGTGCCGCCCGAGCCGGCCCGCCAGGTACGGGCGGCGTCCTGGGCGCAGTCGCCCACGAAGACGGCCTGGCCGAGCATGTTGCCGTAGAGGCAGCCGCCCGTCTGCTGGTTGACCAGCTTGAAGCTGCCGTCGCCCTGGCTCCGCACCGTCCAGCGGGCCGTCGGGTCGGAGCAGTCGCCGTAGGCGGAGGAGCCGTAGACCTGGGTGACGCACATGCCGTTGCCGGCGTTGCGGTAGTGGCGTGTGCCGGAGGCGGGGGCGGGCGCGGCCGTCGGGGATCCGCCTCCGCCGGGAGTTCCGGAGCCGCCCGGACCGGCTGACGTGCCGGTGGTGGTGCCCGTACCCGTGCCCGTGCCCGTGCTCGTACCTGTACCCGTACCCGTACCCGTACCCGTACCGGGTCCCGCGCCCGAGCCCGCACCCGCGCCCGTCCCGGCGTTCCCGGCGTTCCCGGCGGGCGGGGCCGGCGGTGCGCCGGGACCCTCGCCCTGCGCCGGGGACTGCCCGGGGGCGGCCGCCGGCCCCGACGGGCTGCCGCTCGCGCCCGAGGGCACCGGACTGGACGGCGCGGCCGACGGAGCGGTGCCCTGCGGGGAGTCCGGCCCCGGAGCGGACACGGAGGGCTGCGCCCCCGCCCGGGAGGGGGCGGTGGTGTGCGGGAGGTACTGGACGGCGAGGGTCGTACCGCCCGCGACCACGACGACGGGGAGCACGGCGAGGAAGACGCGGGCGCGGCGGCGCCGTTCGGGGCGGGCGGCCGGCTGCTCCGCCCCCGTAACCGGTTTCCCGCCGCCCAGCGGCAGCGTCGGCACGTCGATCTCCTGCACGTCCGCGGCGAACGCGGCCCGCTCGGCCAGCCGGCCGGTGACCGCCTCCGGCCACAGCGGAGCCTCAAACGGGCCCCGGGCGCGGGCCCGTTCGAGGAGTCCGGCAGCCGTGGGGCGGTGCTCGGGTTCCTTGGAGAGGCAGGCGGCCACGACCTCCGCGAGGCCGGCGTCGAGTTCCCGCAGGGGCCCCAGGTCGGGCTCCTCGTGGACGATGCGGTAGAGCACGCCGTGGCCCGAGTCCTCCCCGAAGGGCGGACGGCCGCAGGCCGCGTAGGCCAGCACCGAGCCCAGCGCGAAGACGTCCGTGGCTCCGCTCAGGGCCTTGGCCCCCGAGGCCTGTTCGGGCGCCATGTACGCGGGCGTGCCCACCACCATCCCGGTCCGGGTGAGCTGGCTCTGCTCGGCGGCCCGGGCGACCCCGAAGTCGATCAGGGTGAGGCCGTCGAGGGTGAGCATGATGTTGGACGGTTTGAGGTCCCGGTGCACCATGTCCAGCGCGTGCACCGCCGCCAGGCTCTGGGCCGCCTCCCGCAGCAGCAGCCACAGCGCCCGCGCGGGGAGCGGGCCGCCGTGCAGGGCGAGGGCCTCCCGCAGGGTGAGCCCGGGGATGTAGGCGGTGGCGAACCACGGGGGATTCGCGGTGCGGTCGCTGTCGAGCAGCGGAGCGGTGGCCTGCCGCGGCAGCCGGGCGAGGTTGTCGAGCTCGTGCCCGAAGCGGCGCCGGAAGTCCTCGTCCTCCCCGACGACCGAGGCGAGGAGCTGTTTGACGGCCACGTACCGCCCGTCCAGGACCCCGAGGTACACCCGCCCCATGCCACCGGCGCCCAGCCGGCCCGCCAGTGCCGCCCGCCCGATCAGCCGCGGATCCTCCGCGTCCAGCGGTTCGGCACCGCTTCCCCTCAGCTCTAACACGTCGGCCCCGTCAGACGTCGGAATGGGTTTGCGGAAATCTACCGGACGCGGCGTGCGACTCCGGGGGTGATCCCCGACGGTTTCCGTCCCCTCGGGCACGGGCCCCCGGGACGGCGGGCGCGTACCGGAGGCGGCACGACGCCCGGGCCGGCCGGCCCGGGCGTCGTGATCGGCACCGCTCGGGCCGGTCAGGCCAGGTCGAACCGGTCCAGCTCCATCACCTTGTGCCACGCGGCGACGAAGTCCTCGGCGAACTTGCGCCCGGCGTCGTCGCTCGCGTACACCTCCGCCAGCGCCCGCAGCTCCGAGTTCGAGCCGAAGACGAGGTCGGCGCGAGTGCCCGTCCACTTCACGGCGCCCGTGGCCGCGTCGCGGCCCTCGAAGGTGTTCTCGTCCGCCGAGGTGGCCTTCCACGTCGTGCCCAGGTCGAGCAGGTTGACGAAGAAGTCGTTGGTCAGCGTGCCGGGGGCGTCGGTGAACACGCCGAGCTGGGACTGCTGGTGGTTGGCGCCCAGGACGCGCAGGCCGCCGACGAGGACGGTCAGCTCGGGGGCGGACAGGTTGAGCAGGTTCGCCCGGTCGACCAGCAGGAACTCGGCCGGCAGGCGGTTGCCCTTGCCGAGGTAGTTGCGGAAGCCGTCGGCGGTGGGCTCCAGCGCCGCGAAGGACTCGACGTCGGTCTGCTCCTGCGAGGCGTCCACCCGGCCCGGGGTGAAGGGCACCTCGACGTCGTGCCCGGCCTCCTTGGCGGCCTGCTCCACGGCGGCGCAGCCGCCGAGGACGATCAGGTCGGCGAGGGAGACCCGCTTGCCGCCGGTCTGGGCGGAGTTGAAGGACTCCTGGACGCCCTCCAGGGTGCGCAGCACCGCGGCCAGCTGGTCGGGCTCGTTGACCTCCCAGCCGGCCTGCGGCTGGAGGCGGATGCGGGCGCCGTTGGCGCCGCCGCGCTTGTCGCTGCCGCGGAAGGACGAGGCCGCCGCCCAGGCCACGGAGACGAGCTGGGACACGGTCAGGTCGGTGCCGAGGATCCGCTCCTTGAGCGCGGCGATGTCGGCGGCGTCGATCAGCTCGTGCGTGCGGGCCGGCAGCGGGTCCTGCCAGAGCAGCGTCTCGGCCGGGACCTCGGGGCCGAGGTAGCGCACGACGGGCCCCATGTCGCGGTGGGTCAGCTTGAACCAGGCGCGGGCGAAGGCGTCCGCGAACTGCTCCGGGTGCTCCAGGAAGCGGCGCGAGATCTGCTCGTAGGCCGGGTCGAAGCGGAGCGCGAGGTCCGTGGTCAGCATCGTCGGGGCGTGGCTCTTGGACGGGTCGTGCGCGTCCGGGATCGTGCCGGCGCCCGCGCCGTCCTTGGCGACCCACTGCTGGGCGCCGGCGGGGCTCCGGGTCAGCTCGTACTCGTAGTTGAAGAGGTTTTCGAAGAAGTTGTTGCTCCACCGGGTCGGCGTCGTGGTCCAGGTGACCTCGAGGCCGCTGGTGATGGTGTCGGCGCCCTTGCCGGAGCCGTACGTGTTGTGCCAGCCGAAGCCCTGCGCCTCCAGCGGCGCGGCCTCGGGGTCGTTGCCCACGTGGTCGGCCGGGCCGGCGCCGTGCGCCTTGCCGAAGGTGTGGCCGCCGGCTATCAGCGCGACGGTCTCCTCGTCGTTCATCGCCATCCGGCGGAACGTCTCACGGATGTCGCGCGCCGCCGCGAGCGGGTCCGGGTTGCCGTTCGGGCCCTCCGGGTTGACGTAGATCAGACCCATCTGGACGGCGCCGAGCGGGCTCTCCAGCTCCCGGTCGCCGGTGTAGCGCTGGTCGTCGAGCCAGGTGGTCTCCGGGCCCCAGTAGACGTCCTCGTCGGGCTCCCACACGTCGGCGCGGCCGCCGGCGAAGCCGAAGGTCTCGAAGCCCATCGACTCCAGCGCGACGTTGCCCGCGAGGATCATGAGGTCGGCCCAGGAGAGGCTCTGGCCGTACTTCTTCTTCACCGGCCACAGCAGCCGGCGGGCCTTGTCGAGGTTGGCGTTGTCCGGCCAGCTGTTGAGCGGGGCGAACCGCTGCTGGCCGGAGCCCGCACCGCCGCGGCCGTCGCTGATGCGGTAGGTGCCGGCGCTGTGCCAGGCCATCCGGATCATGAAGGGGCCGTAGTGGCCGAAGTCCGCGGGCCACCAGTCCTGCGAGGTGGTCAGCGTCTGCTCGATGTCCCGCTTCACGGCCGCGAGGTCGAGGGACGTGAACGCCTCGGCGTAGTCGAAGCCCTCGCCGAGCGGGTTGGCCACGGCGGGGTTCTTGGCGAGGATCTTCAGATTGAGGCGCTCGGGCCACCACTGGCGGTTTCCGCCGCCCTGGGTGGGGTGGGGGGCGCGCTCGTGCGCGACCGGGCAGCCGCCTGCGCCCTCTGTTTTGGCGTCGACGACGACTGCGTCATGGTTCTCAGACATGGAAATCCTTCCGGACCAGGCGGATCACGCTGTTCGGGAACGGGCGCGAGGAAACGGTGGTGCGACAGCAGGGGGTGTGGCGGCGGACCTCGCCCCGCCGTCCGCCATCCGGACGACGGACCGGCCCGTCACCTCGCTGTCTCCTGCCGCGTCGGGATGTTCTTGTCCCTTGGCTATCAACGCATCAGATCCTACGATGGACGCAGTCCAAGTCAAGAAGCACACCAAGCCCGGATCCCATCGGCTCCCGGATTCCCACGGGGGCTACGGGCGGCCCCGTCGAACCCGAAGAGGTGAGCCGACATGAGTGACCTGCTGGAACGGCTGCGCAGGCGCGGCTGGCGGATGACGTCACAGAGGCGCGTCGTCGCCGAGGTCCTGGACGGCGACCACGTGCACCTGACCGCGGACGAGGTGCACGCCCGGGCCGTGGACCGGCTGCCGGAGATCTCCCGGGCCACCGTCTACAACGCCCTGGGCGAACTCGTCGCCCTCGGCGAGGTCGCGGAGGTCTCCACCGACGGCCGGGCGAAGCGCTACGACCCCAACGCGCACCACCCGCACCACCACCTCGTCTGTTCCGGGTGCGGCCTGATCCGCGACGTCCGCCCGGCCGGGAACCCGCTCGCCGACCTCCCGGCGGGGGAACGCTTCGGCTTCTCGGTGTCCGGGGCCGAGGTCACCTACCGGGGGCTGTGCCCGTCCTGCGCCGGCTGACGGGCGTCCGGCGCCCCCTCGGCCGTGACTGCCGGAGGGCGGCGGACGCCTCCGCCGCACCGGGGCCGCGGCCGGGTCAGGCGGCCGTCCAGCCGCCGTCCATCGGCAGGGAGGCGCCGGTGACGTGGCCCGTGTGGGGGCCGCAGAGCCACAGGGCCACCGCGGCCACCTCCTCCGGCTCGATCAGCCGCTTGATCGCGGAGCCCCGCAGCAGCACCTCCTCGACCACCCGCGAGGCGGGGATGCCGTGCGCCTCGGCCTGGGCGGCGATCTGCCGCTCCACCAGGGGGGTGCGCACGTAGCCGGGGTTCACGCAGTTGCTCGTCACCCCGTGCGGCGCGCCCTCGAGGGCGGTGACCTTGCTGAGCCCCTCCAGGGCGTGCTTGGCGGTGACGTAACCGGACTTGAAGGCGCTGGCCCGCAGCCCGTGCACGCTGGAGATGTTGACCACCCGTCCCCAGCCGCGGCCGTACATGTACGGCAGGGTCCGCCGCAGCAGCAGGAACGGAGCGGTGACCATGACCTTCTGGAGCAGCTCGAACCGCTCGGGCGGGAAGTCCTCGATGGCCGCCACGTGCTGGAGTCCCGCGTTGTTGACGAGGACGTCGATCTCGGCGGGCAGCCGGCCGATGGCGGCCGGGTCGGCGAGATCGGCCGCATGGGCCTGCCCGCCGACGAGTTCCGCCACCGCTCCGGCGGCCCGCGAGTCAATGTCCACCACGTGTACCAGGGCCCCGGCGGCGCCGAGCGCCACGGCGCAGGCCCGCCCGATGCCGCTGCCGCCGCCGGTCACCAGGGCCACGCGCCCCGCGAGGGCGGACGCCGTTCCACCGGATGCGGTGGTGTTCGCGCTAGTCATGCCCCGAACGTTAGGGACGTACGCCGTCCCGTGCCGATGTGCGCCGCCGCCACACTCGGCGGGCCCGCTGTGGCGGAACGCACCACTGCCGCCCGGGGCGCCGGCGTACCGCGCGCTCCCGGCCCGCTCCGTGCGGGTCCGGGCGCGGGACCGGCCCGGGACGCGTCGCCGCGCGCGCCCGGGCCGCCCGTCCTACTGGTGGGGGCGCCAGGCCGGCAGACCGGCCGACGACGGGCGCCAGGCCATCACCTGTGCCAGGTGGCGGAGGATCTCCTCGGCCTCCCGCCGGACCTGGACGGGGACATCGCCGCGCTCGCGTACGAGCTGGGCGTAGATCGGCGCATCACTGCTGGTGCTGCTCACTTAGGACTTCACTCCCCTGAAGCCGGCACCGCGGGCCGGGCGGCACAAGTGTAGGCGGCGGCGTCGCGGCAGCCGAACAGAGGTCGGTACGGGCGCGGACGGATGCTCACTGGCATTCGGTCCCGTCGGCCGGAGCGGTCCCGTCGACCAGGAACGCGTCGACCGCCTTGGTGGCGCAGGCGTTGTTCCCGTAACTGCCGTGGCCCTCGCCCTTCACGGTGAGGTTGATGCCGACGCCCCGGCCGAGCGCGTCGGCCATCCGCTTCGCGCCCTCGACGGGGGTGGCGGGGTCGCCCGTGTTGCCGATCACCACGATCGGTGCCGCGCCCTCGGCGGTGACCTGCGGCTTGTCGCTCGTACCGCGCACCGGCCACTGGGAGCACCCGAGCAGGCCCTCGGCCATCTCCGGGCCGAAGACCGGGGAGGCCGCGCGGAAGGCCGGCTCCTGCGCCGTCTTCTCCTCGACGGTGTACCGGCGGCTGGTGTCGGCGCAGTTGATCGCCGCCTGCGCGGCGTTGGAGTTGCTGTAGCGCCCGTCCTCACCGCGGCCGCTGTAGCTGTCCGAGAGCAGCAGCAGGATGTTCCCCGTTCCGAGCTGCCGCAGCTCGCCCAGACCCTGGACGAGGTACTCCCAGGACTCCTTGTCGTAGAGGCTGGCGGCGATGCCGGTGAGGGCCATGTCGGAGGTCAGCTTGCGGCCGCCGTCCGTGGCGGCGGGCTTCGTCTTCAGCTTCTCGAGCAGCTCGCTGATCCGCTTGTTGCCCTCGGCGTCGCTCGGGCCGGTCGGACAGTTGGCGGTGTACTTGTCACGGCAGTACTTCATCGCGTGCTCCAGCGCCCGCTGGAAGCCCTTGGCCTGGCCGAGACCGGCCTGCGCCTCGTCCGTGGTGGGGTCGACGACCGCGTCGAACACGGTGCGGCCGACGTTCTTCGGGAACAGGTGGGCGTAGACCCCGCCCAGCTGGGTGCCGTACGAGATGCCGAAGTAGTTGAGCTTCTGGTCGCCGAGCACCTGGCGCATCAGGTCCATGTCACGGGCCGTGTTGGCCGTGCCGACGTGCGGGAGCAGCTTGGCGGACTTCTGCTTGCAGGCGTCGGTGAACTTCCTGACCTCGTCGAGGGTGTTCCCGGAACCGGTGCCCTCGTCCAGCGTCTTGTCGTCCAGGCAGATGACCGGAGCGCTGTTGCCCACGCCGCGCGGGTCGAAGCTGACGAGGTCGTAGACCGCGCCCAGCTTCTTGTAGTCGTCCGCCGCCTGCGGGAGCGTCTGGACGCCGGAGGCGCCGGGACCGCCGAAGTTGTAGACCAGGGAGCCCAGGCGCTTGCCGGCGTTCGTGGCCTTCTTGCGGATCAGGGCCACGTCGATGGTCTCGCCGGCCGGCTTCGCGTAGTCGAGGGGCGCCTTCATGGTGGCGCACTGCCAGGCCGCTCCCGGGGCCTCCCCGCCGCCCTGGGCGGCCGACGGCGCCGGGCAGCCGCGCCAGTCGGGCTTCTGCCCGGTCAGCGAGGCGGGCAGCGGGGGCAGCTGCGCGGGCGCTGCCGCGGACGCCGACCCCGAGGGCTTCGCACGCGCCGGAGCCTTCGCATCGCTGCCGCAGGCCGCCAGGACGGGGACCGTCAGCAAGGAGACGGCGGCCAGGGCCGCCGTCCGGACGGGGCGGCGTATGAGGTGGGGCATGCGGGGACTCCAGCGCGGTTCGGAGGGCCATGGGTAAACGAAGGACAAAGTGTAGGGGCGGGTTCCGGCCATGGTTCCCCGGGGTCCGCCGTCACTCCGCGGGCGTCGCGCCCGCCGCCCGCAGGGCCCGGTAACGGCCCGGAGACATACCGAACTCGCGGCTGAAGGCGTGCGACAGGGCGTACGGAGAGCCGTACCCCACCCGGCGCGCGACGGCGGCCAGCGGGTCCTCGGTGCCGCGCAGCCGGGCGGCGGCGAGGTTCAGCCGCCACCAGGTGAGGTACGCCATCGGGGGCCGCCCCACCAGGGCCGTGAAGCGCCGCCCCAGCGTCGGGCGGGACACGCCCGCCTCGGCGGCCAGCCGGTCGTTGGTCCACGGCGCGGCCGGATCGGCGTGCAGCGCGCGCAGCGCGGCGGCCGCCACCGGGTCGCCCAGCGCGGCCGGCCAGCCGCCCGCCGCACCCCCGGCCGTCAGCCAGGAACGGATCATGTAGACGAGCAGCAGGTCCAGCAGCCCGGGCACCGCGATCCCGGCACCCGGCAGCTGCCCGCCGAGTTCCCGTCCCAGCAGATCGATGGCCGACCGGAGTTCGGGGTGGCTGCCCACCCGGTTCGGCAGGTGGACCACGGGCGGCAGTTCCGCCATCAGGGGATGCGCCCGGCTGCGGTCGAGCCGGTACTTCCCGCACAGCATCTCCACCGCACCCGCGCCGCCGCCCGGCCGCCCGGCCCCGCGCCACGCCTGCGCGGCCGACTCGAACGGCACCGCCCGCGCCACGGCCGCAGCGTCGGCGGGGCCGTCGGCGATCACGTGTCCCGTACCGTGCGGCAGCAGTACCGCGTCACCCGCGCCCAGCGACACGGGCGGTCCGCCGTCGGGCAGCAGCCAGCAGCCGCCCTCCAGTACGACGTGGAAGCCGGCGCCCTCGTACGGCGCGAACCGCGCGCACCAGCCGCCCTCCACCCGCATCCGGTCCGACGAGGGCCGGCCCACCCGTACCGCCGCGATCGCGTCGCTCACCACGTCCACCGCGCCAGCCTATCCGAGCACTCCCGGGTGAGCGTCTGACGCATTTCTGCGAGCGAGCGGAGCATTGAGCGGCTCACGGCACCTTCCTAGGGTGCTGATCATGGACAACGCGAACGGAAACACCATCGTGCTCGGCGACGTCGAGGTCATCCGGGTCGTCGAGTGGCAGGGCCCCTTCGGACCCGCCGCGGACCTCGTCCCCACGGCGGGGGAGCGGCTGTGGCGGGACAACGAGCACTGGCTGGCCCCCGACCACCTCCGGCCGGAGGACGGCACGGCGGTGATGGCCCTGCAGACCTGGGTCCTGCGCAGCGGCGGGACCACGGTCCTCGTCGACACCGGCGTCGGCAACGGACGCGAACGCCCCGGCACCCCGCTCTTCCACCGGCGGGAGGGGGACTTCCTCGGAGCGCTGGCGCGGGCGGGAGTCCGCCCGCAGGACGTCGACTACGTCGTCAACACGCACCTGCACGCCGACCACGTCGGCTGGAACACCCGCAACGACGGCACCGACGGCACCGCGGGGGAGTGGACGCCCTCCTTCCGCAACGCCCGGTACCTCATCCCGGCTGCCGACGACCACCACTTCGGCCCGCGCGGCGGATACGCCGCAGGAGAACGGGAGGACGACCGGCTGGTCTACGAGGACAGCGTCGCGCCCGTGCACCGGGCCGGACAGGCCGTGCTCTGGGAGGGCTCGCACCGCATCGACGAGCACCTCACCCTGGAGGCCGCCCCCGGGCACACCCCCGGCTCGTCGGTGCTGCGACTGGCCTCCGGCACCGACCGGGCCGTCTTCGTGGGCGACCTGCTGCACAGCCCGGTCCAGATCCTCGCCCCGTCGTGCGACAGCTGCTTCTGCAGGGACCCCCGGCAGGCCGCGGCCACCCGCCGCGAGGTCCTCGGCCGGGCCGCGGACCTGCGGGAACTGGTGGTGCCCGCCCACTTCGGCGGAGCGGGGGCCGTGGAGGTCCGCCGCGAGGGGGAGGGGTTCGGGATCTCCCGGTGGGCTGCCTACGGCCCCGGCCGGTGAGCGGGCGGGCCCCGCGGGCGAAGGCGGCGGGGAGCGGCCCGAGCGGCCGGAGCGGCCGGAGCGGCCGGAGGCGGCCGCAGCGGCCGGATTGCGGAGCCGGATCATCCGGCTGTTACGGTCCGGAGCATGCCCGCACTGGTCGCCCCCACCGCCCGCCTGCACTCCTCCTGGCTCGCCGCACAGGCGGAGTGGGGGCCCGACGCCCACATGGACGGCGCCGGACTCGGCTCCACCGACGACGTCGACACCCCCGAGGGCTTCGCCGACTGGACCGGTGAGCTGCGCCGCCGGGCCGACCGCACGGCGCCCGTGGAACAGGGCCGCGTCCACGCCTCCCACTGGTGGATCACCGAGGGCGACACGTACCTCGGCGCCATCGACCTGCGGCACTACCTCAACGGCTTCCTCCTCGACGCGGGCGGCCACATCGGCTACGGCGTCCGTCCCTCGGCGCGCGGGCGCGGTCTGGCCACCTGGGCCCTGGGCGAGGTCCTGCACGAGGCGCGCCTGCTCGGCATGGACCAGGTCCTGCTCACCTGCGACCCCGGCAACGGGGCCTCCGCCCGCACCATCGAGCGGAACGGCGGCGTCCTGGAAGACGTACGGGAGACCCTGGTCGGGCCCAAGCGCCGCTACTGGATCACCCTCTGACGGGGGCGGCCGAGCCCTGCGCCAGACCGGAGAGGCGCAGCGCGCGCAGCATGGCCGGCAGGTCCCAGCCGCCGCAGGAACAGTCGCCGGCCAGCGCCTCCAGCGTCCCGGGCGTCAGCTCGCGGCGCACGGCGGCGTCCAGCAGCCGCGCCGCTGTCTCCGCGCGTCCGGCGGCCGCTCCGGCCGCCCCGCAACCGCAGTCGTCCCAGGCGCCTTCGAGGAGCCGCAGCACCTCCGGGCGCACGGCGAAGCGGCTCATCCCGCAGTCGAGCCCGTCGTCGTCCAGGCCGTCCGGGTAGGGCGCCCGGGCCCAGGAACCGTTCTCGGACCAGTAGACACAGCCGAGTTCCCCGCCGCCCAGCAGATCGCGCAGGGTCTCGTACGGCAGCCAGTCCGGGCCGCCCGCCAGCATGTCCACGGCCGGCTCGTGCCACTTGACGGCGCTCGACTCGTCCTCGCCGAAGAGCACGTACCGGCCCTCTCCCGCCCGGGCGAAGGTCCACCAGGTGCAGCCGCAGTCGTCGAGGTGCAGCCCCTCCCCGTCGATCCAGTGCCCGGTCCGGTGGACGCCGCGGCCCTCCGCCGCGGTGGTCGCCTCCAGTACGGCCACCAGGGCCCAGTGCGCCCACAGCACCTCGGCGGGCGGCAGGTCCCCGGGCAGGCCGGGGCGGTGGATGGTCATGCCGGTGGGATCTCCTGGGAGGTGACGGCCGTTCACCGCCCCAGCCTAAGGGCTGCCGCGGGTGCCCCCGCCGTACGGCCGCCGCGGGCCGGGAGCCCGCGGCGGCCGGCCGTCATCGGGCGTTGTGCTCCGGCAGGTCCCTGTCGGCCGGGGCCGCCGAGAAGCCGCGGGCGGTGGCCTTCACCGGCTGCTTGCCGCAGAAGGCCCCTTCGAGGGTGCCGCCCAGGGCGGTGTTCGCCGCGCCCCGGTTCGAGGTGTTCGCCATGGCGCTGAGGGTGCGCGCGCCGTCACGGGTGGCGAAGGCGTACGTGTAGAAGCCCTGCACGGTGCCCGTGTGCCCGTAGACGGACGTGCCGCACGACAGGTCGTAGCGGCGCAGGCCCAGACCGTAGAAGCGGGTGTTCGTGGCGTCGGTGGGCGTCATGGTGAGCATCTGGTCCAGCAGGGCGGGGGAGACCAGCTTGCCGCTCACCAGCGCGGACATGAAGGTGGCGAGGTCGGCCGGGTTCGAGATCATCGCGCCCGCCGACTGCGCCCACGACACCGTCTGCTCGGTCGAGTCGACCAGCGGGGCGCCCGCCTCGTCCGGGGTGAGGTAGCCGCGCGTGTGCAGCCCCTTGATCTTCGTGTCGGGGTGCACGTACGAGGTGTGGCGCAGCTTCAGCGGTTTGATGATGCGGCGGTCGTATTCCTTGGCCACCGGCCGGGCCGTGGCCTTCTCGATGAGCATGCCGACGACCACGAAGTTGGTGTTCGAGTACTTGTACGCGGCTCCCGGCTCCGTCGTGCGGGGTTCGGCCAGGGAGAGCTTCACCAGCTCGTCGTATCCGAACACCTTGTTCCGTACGGCCTCGAAGCCCGGGACGGTCTTGTCGAACATGGCGTTCGTGTAGTCCGCGAGCCCGCTGCGGTGGTTCAGCAGGTGCCGCACGGTGATCCGGTCGTCGGGCAGCAGCCCGGGCAGGTAGCGGTTGACCGGCTGGTCCAGCTCGATCTTCCCCTCGTCCACCAGCTGGAGGAGCACGACCGTCGAGAACGTCTTGGTGACGCTGCCGATCCGGAAGCGGGCCTGGGGGTCCATGGCCCGGCCGGTGCCCGTGTCGCGGACGCCCGTCGTCTCGACCCGGACGGTCTTCCCGTCGCCGATGCGGGCCAGCGCGCCGGGGGCTCCGGCGGCGGTCGTGTTCCGCAGCGCCTGTGCCACGGCCTCCAGGTCGGGATCCGGCAGGGTGGCGGCGGTGGTGGCCGCCCGGGCCACCCCGGGGAAGGGGGCGGCGGGCGCGGCCTGGGCGGCGGTGGCGGGCACCACGGCGGCCACCGTGGCCAGCAGGGCGGCGCTGACGGCCAGACGGCGGTTCAGGGGCAGGGGCACGTTGTTCCTCTTACTCGGTCGGTGCGGTTCCCGGGACCCGGAGGCCGCCCGCCGAAGGGTGAGGGGGCGGAGGCGTCCGAGTCGATCAGGAGCTTACGCAAGATCACGCAAAGGCGGTCATCGTGGTTGCGGGCCACGGTGCCTCATCTCGCCTTCCGGGAAAGAGCGCTGACGTTCCGTAGGACACCCGGTGGTCACGGTTCCCGGGCCCGGCGGCGGGCGGGCCCGCCCCCCGGACGACCCGCGGACGGGCGACGGACGAGGCCGCCCACGGCCCCGGCGGCCGCTTCGGGAAGGGGCGGGAACCCGCTCGGCGGCGCCTGCGGCGGCCGCCTGCGCGGCGGCCGCGGCACACCGCGCGACGGGGCTCCCGCCGCCCGGACGGGGCGCCAGGGCGCCCGGCGGAATCCGGCCGGCCGAAATATGATGGGCCTGGATCTTCGCGCGGCGGGAGCAGGGAGAACATGGACATACCCCGGAGGGGTCCGTGACCCCGTGGCGTCAACCCCACCGGCGGGACAGCGCCGACCTGCTGAGCATGCTGGGACGGCTCAGTGCCCAGGCGAGGGAAGGGGCCAGGTTCCAGCACGCCCGGGTGGAGCTGGCGGAAGCCCTCCAGCGCGAGATGCTGCCGCGCTCCCTGCCCGTACTGCCGGGCCTGCGCGCCGCGGCCCGCTACGCGCCCGCCCAGCACGGCCTGGAGATCGGCGGTGACTGGTACGACGGGTTCCGGGTGGCCGAGGACGCCCTCGCCTTCTCCGTCGGCGACGTCCAGGGGCACGACGTGGCCGCCGCCGCCTTCATGGGGCAGGTCCGGGTCTGCCTGCGCGCCGTGGCGGCCGTCGTCAGCGATCCGGGCGAGGTGCTGGGCCGGGCCAACGACGTGCTGCTCTCCCTCGACAGCGACCTGTTCGCCACGTGCACCCTGCTGCGCTACGACCCGCGCACCGGCGATCTCGCCAGCGCCCGGGCCGGCCACGTGCCGACCGTCTGGGCCACCGCCGGCGGCCGCCACGGCATCGCCGAGGACGCGGGCGGCCCGCCCCTGGGCACGGTCCCCGGGGCGCGGTACGCGGTGACCCGTCGCCGGCTGACGGAACCCGGGTCCATCGTCCTGCTGACGGACGGCGTGGTCGAGGGTCCGGAGTTCCCCATCGAGGTCGGCCTCGAACGGGTGCTGCGCATCGTCAGGGAGGGAGCCGGCGGCGATCCCGGAGAGCTGGCGGCCGAGGTGATGAAGGTCGCCGACTCCACGGGCCACGCCGACGACGCGGCCGTGCTCGTCCTCAGCCACGACGCGGCGGCCCCCTGATCCCGGCCGCCAGGCGTGTCACGGCCCGCACCGGCGGCCGGGCTGTTGTCTGATGCTGTGGTGCGCACCCTGCAATGGCGAGGCCCGTCCGAGGCGCTCCTTCGGATCCTCGGGGTCGCCGTCGCCTACTACCTGAGCGGCCGGCTCGGCCTGCTGCGTCAGGTGGTCGTCGAGGGCTCGGTCGTCACGCCCCTGTGGCCGCCCACCGGAATCGCCCTCGCGGCCCTGCTCTGGTTCGGCCCGCGCGTCTGGCCGGGCATCGCCCTCGGCACGTACCTGGCCATCGAGGGGATCAGCGCCTTCCGCCCCGCCGGCCTCGTCATCGTCGCGGGGAACACCCTGGCCCCGCTGTGCGCCTACGCCCTGCTGCGCCGTGCCGGGTTCCGGCCCCAGCTCGACCGGCTGCGGGACGGTCTGGCGCTGGTCTTCCTGGGCGGCCTGGTGCCGATGCTGATCAGCGCCACCGCCGGAGCCGGAACGCTCGTCCTCACCGGCGACCTGCCGCTGCCGAAGTTCTGGGGGGTGTGGTCGGCCTGGTGGGCCGGGGACACCATGGGGGTGCTGCTGGTGGCCCCGCTGCTGCTGGTGCTGCGCGGGGCCCGGCTGCCCCGCGACCCCTTCCGGATCGCCGAGGCGGTCGCGCTGATGGTGGCGGCCGGCGTGGCGACCGACGTGGCCGCCCGCAGCACCCTGTCGCTGCTCTTCCTGGTCTTCCCGCTGCTCATCTGGGCCGCGGTGCGCTTCCAGCTGGCCGGCAGCGCTCCGTGCGCCCTGCTGGTGTCCGTGCTGGCCGTGGGGGCGGCGATCGACCAGGCGGGACCCTTCGCCCACCACACCCTGCTGGAGGTCATGGTCAACCTGCAGGCCCTCAACGGGGCGGCCGCCCTGACCGGACTGCTGCTGTCGGCCCTGGTCACCGAACAGAACAACGTCCGCCGCAAGATCGAGGAGGTGTGCGAGGACCTGGCCGAGGCGGTGGCCCACCTGGCCCCCGGCCGCCGGGACCAGTGATCAGGGCAGCGGCACGCCCCGGGCCGTGGTCCACAGCTCGTACCACTCCTCGTGCGTGAGGTCCGGCCGGCGCAGGACCGCGTCGCGGCAGGCGCGGATCCGGCCGGGCCGGGCCGTGCCGATGACCGGCGCGATGCCGGCCGGGTGCCGCATCAGCCACCACAGCAGCACCGTCTCCGGGGTGGTGTCCTTCTTCCGCGCCAGTTCCTCGAGCAGGGCGGCGGTGGCGTGCTCGGCGGGGGTCCGCTGCCGGCCCGTGAACCGGCCCTGCGCGAGCGCGCCCCAGGCCTGGAGCCGGATGCCGTGGTCGAGGCAGTGCTCCAGCGTCCCGAAGGGGAAGCCGTGGCCGGCGCCCTCGGGGGTGTTGAGCAGCACCCCGGCTTCCACCCAGGCCCGGCTGTGCAGGCTCATCTCCAGCTGGTTGGCCACCAGCGGTACGTCCAGACGGGCCTGGAGGCGGGCGATCTGCGCGGCCCCCATGTTCGAGACGGCGAAGGCGCGCACCAGCCCCTGGGCGTGCAGGGACATCAGGGCGGCCGCCGTCGCGTCGGGGTCCGCGAGCGGGTCGGGGCGGTGCAGCATGAGCACGTCGATGACGTCGGTCCGCAGCCGTTCGAGGCTCTCCTCGACCCGCCGGACGATGCTCGGGCCGCGCAGGTCGTAGTGGCCGGGGCCGCCGTCCCGGCCGGCCAGGCGGATGCCGCACTTGGTCTGGAGGGTGATGCGTTCGCGCAGCCCGGGAGTCCGGGCGAGGACCTCGCCGAAGACGGCCTCGGCCTTGCCGTGCCGGTAGATGTCGGCGTGGTCGAAGGCGGTGATGCCGATGTCGAGGGCGGCGCGGACGGCCTCTTCGGCGGCGTCGACGTCCTGGGGCCCGTACGGACCCGGCTCCCAGCTTCCGCCCAGCCCCATGCACCCGTACAGCACCCGGCCGGCTTCCGTATCCGTGTTCGCGTTCCTCGTCACCGGGCTCACCCTAAGGGCTGTCGCGCCGGGGACCGCGGGCCGGCCCGGAGAGGCCGCCCGTGACGGTCAGTGACGGCGCCGGTGGGTGCGGGCCTGACAGGTCCACCACGTGACGGCCCCGGTCAGGCCGCCCAGCCACCACAGGAGGGCCGCGGGGGCGGCCGCGTACGAGGGCCACAGCAGCAGGCCGATGGCCCAGCCCGTGGCGATCACGGCGAGCGGGGGAGCGGCCGCGTACGCCCACAGGGGCGCGCGGCGGGCCAGCCGTACGGCGAGGCGGCCGAAGGCGAAGGCGAGCAGGGCGAAACCGCTGATCAGGAACAGAGGGACGAGCCCCACGGCCGGAGCCTCCAGTGTCGGGAACGCCAGGACGATACGCGACCGCCCCTCACCCGGTCCAGATACTCGACATGTCCTTGACTGCTCAAGCTTCTTGGCGCATGCTGTGAGCAGTCAAGGAGGTAACGATGAGTGATGCGCTGGATGCGCTGGACGTGTCCCTGCGCCTGGTGAAGGCCCAGACCGCCCTCGTGCGCCGGTTCGACTCCCGTCTCGGGTCGTTGTACGGGGTCAGCCTGGCGGACTTCATGGTCCTGCTCCACCTCGGGCGGGCGGAGGGCGGCCGCATGCGCCGGGTCGACCTCGCGCAGGCGCTGGGGCTGACGGCTTCGGGGGTCACCCGCGGGCTGGGCCCCCTGGAGCGGATCGGCCTGGTCGTGCGCGAGGCGGACGCCCGCGACGCCCGCGTCGCCTACGCGGCCCTGACGGACGCCGGCCGCCGGCGCCTGGAGGAGTGCCTCAAGGCCGCCGGGCAGGTCGCCGCCGAGGTCTTCGCCGCACCGGAGTGGGCCCCGGCCGAGGTCGGGACCCTGAGTGCCCTGCTCACGCGCATGGGCGGCACCGGACTGCCCGAGGACCGCGGCCCCGGGGCCTGACCGGCGGGGTGCCGGCGTGCGGGCCGGAGGGCTGGACCCTCCGGCCCGCACGGGTGTCCGGCGCCGGCCGGCTACCAGTAATGCCGTCGTCCTCCGACGGCGTGCCCGACGGATCCCAGGATCCACAGGACCAGGCCGATCAGGACCAGGATGATGCCGATGGTCCACAGGATGGATATGCCGGCGATGTAGCCGACGATCAGCAGAATGACACCCAGAACGATCATGGTGTTCTCCCATCTCCGGTGGGCGTCTGCCCGTTTCCGGCCGGGGAATGCCTCCGCGCGGGGAGCGAATGCGGACAGCGAGGCCGCCCGCCGCCCGCGGTGACGCCGCGACTACTGTGGGATGAACGCACGGCGCGGCCCGAAGCCGCGCCCGCATTCGATTCAGGGGGAATGGAAAGTGGCACCTCAGCCTGCCGTGGTCGATCTGCTGGAACTCAGCCCGGACTTCGTCCGCGACCCGTATCCGGTCTACGCGGCCCTCCGGGAGCGGGGACCCGTCCACCGCGTGCGCACGCCCGACGGCGAGGAGCTGTGGCTGGTCGTCGGCCACGAGGCCTGCCGCAAGGCCTTCACGGACCCGCGGCTCAGCCGCGACTGGCGCCGGTCGGGGGACATCGGCCAGATCATCAACACCGAACAGGACGACCCGTCGCTGGCGCACATGCTGATGTCCGACCCGCCGGACCACACGCGGCTGCGCCGCCTGGTGGCCCGGGAGTTCACCCAGCGCCGCATCGAGTCGCTGGCACCCCGCATCCAGCAGATCACCGACGAACTGCTCGACGCCATGGAGGCGAACGGGGACCGCCGCGGCGACCTGGTGGAGGCCTTCGCCCTCCCGCTGCCCATGACCGTCATCTGCGAACTGCTCGGGGTGCCCGAGCTGGACCGTGAGGCGTTCCGCCGCTGGTCCAACGAAATGGTCGCCCGCACCAGCCCCGAGGCCGAGGCCGAGGCGTACGAGGCGATGCCCCGGTACCTGTCCGGCCTCATCGACGCCAAGCGCGCCGAGCCCGGTGAGGACCTGCTGAGCGCGATGATCCACGCCGTCGACGAGGGCGGTGACCGGCTGTCGCCGTCCGAGCTGATCGGCATGAGCGTCCTGCTCCTCATCGCCGGACACGAGACCACCGTCAACATGATCGGCAACGGGATGCGCGCCCTGTTCGCCCACCCCGACCAGCTCGCCGACCTGCGTGCGGACCTCGGACTGCTGGACGGCGCGATCGAGGAGATGCTCCGGTACGACGGACCGGTCGAGACCTGCACCCCGCGACTGGCCCTGGAGGACGTGGAGATGGGCGGCGTGGTGGTCCCCAGGAACTCCACCGTGCTGATCACCATGGCCGACGCGGACCGTGACCCCGCCCGCTTCGAGGACCCGGACCGCTTCGACATCCGCCGTGACGCGCGCGGCCACATCGCCTTCGGCCACGGACTCCACTACTGCCTCGGCGCGCCACTGGCCCGGATGGAGGGCCGCATCGCGCTCCGGTCGCTGCTGGAGCGCTTCCCGGACCTCGCCTGCGACGCCGACGGGGCCGCGCTCCGCTGGGTGCCCGGCATGCTGATCCGCGGGGTCAGGGAGCTGCCCGTCCGCTGGTGACCGGCCGTCCGGGCCGGGCCGGCGCCCGCCGCCGGCCCTGCCCGGGCCTGCGCCCTACTCGGGGGCGGTGAGGTGCCGTTCGGCGGCGAGGACCGCTTCGTGGGTGGTCGGACGTCCCATCAGGACGCACAGGGTGTAGGCCACGTCGTCCATGGCGCGCAGGGTGCCCGGATCCGTGGGGGAGGCCGCGAGGCGGGCCTGGCAGCCGCGCAGGCGTGAGAGGACCTCCTCGGTCCGCAGCCGGCTCGGGCGGATCCCGATCCCCTGGAAGGCGCCCGGAGGCAGTGGCGTGCGGGCCGCCTGCACCGCCCTGCGCAGGGCCCGTTCCACCCGCGTCGGCACCGGCAGGCCGAGCGAGCCCGCGACCATCGCGGCCGACGCCTCCGCGGGGGTGATCCGGGCGCGGTCGGCCGCCGCCAGCAGGATCTGCTTCGCCTCGCGGGCCGAACAGGGCGCCGCGGCCATCACCAGGCCCAGCGCCCACAGCTCGGTCGGCGCCTCCCGGACGGGCCGGCCCGCGAGGGGAGCGGCCTCCGCCGTGAGGGCGGTGGCGGACGGCGGATCACCAGGAGACGCCACGTAAGGATCCCTTCGGCCGGGCGTGTGCCCTCCCACGCTGACACAGCCGGGGGCGATCCGCATGTTCCGCTGCGCGCGGCTCGCTTGTCAGAACGCCGAGTTGGAGAACCAGCGGCCGAGGAGCTCCTCGTCCCCGGCGGTCTCCACGGACGGCGCCGTGCGGTCCAGCCGGCCGTAGAGCAGCAGCAGGAGGTCCGCGGCCCCCGCCCGGACCTCGGCCCCGGCCGGGACCGAGGGGTCGTCCGGGACCGGGCCGAAGCCGTCGGGCCGCAGGCGCACGAGCCGGGTCCCGTCCGTGTCGGCGCACCGGAACCGGATGGTCTCGCCGGATCCGCGCAGGTCCGCGACGTTCGGTGCGAAGGGGGCGGCGAAGGGCAGGTTGGCCAGGAACTCGTCCACGCCGTCCCGGGCGAGCCCGGGGTCGATGAAGGAACCGAGCCCGAGGGCCCGTTCGGCGTCGACCCGGTGCACCAGCGTCTCGAACAGCATCCGGCGGACCCAGAACCGGGCGTGCCCGTCCGCACCCCACACCCACATGGGTGAGTCGAGGTCGGTTCCGGCGCATACCTCCGCCGCCCGGGCGGCGCCGGCCCGCAGCCATTCGGCGTAACCGTCCCGCCGCTCGGGCAGGCCCAGTTCCACTTCCCGGATGCCCGGGGCGTGCCGGCTCGGCTGCCGCAGCAGCTCCGAGATCCAGCGGTGCGCGCCCCCGGCGTGCCGGACCAGGTCGCCCAGCGTCCAGCCGGGGCACGTCGGCGCGGGGGCCGACAGGTCGGCGCCGGCGAGCAGGGCCGCGAAGCGGGCGGTCTCCGCCACGACCGCCGCCCCGTGGTCGATCCGGTCGGCCGTCTGCACGGTGGGGTCCTTCCGTCCTGTTGGTCCGCGTTCCGCCGGCACTCTTCCACAGCCCCGGAGGGGTGGCTTCACCGGCCGCCGCCGGCCGTCCTCTCCCAGAGTCCGCGCACGTGGGCGTGGAGCACTTCCTCGGCCTCCGCCGGGCCGAGGTGTCCGATCAGGACGTGCGTGGTGAGGCCGTCCGCCAGCGCGAGGAGGGTGCGGGCCTCCCGTCGCGGATCGAGGGGCGCCGGACGGCCGGCGCCCTCACCGGCCTCCGCGATGAGCCGGGCGAACGCCTCCTGCAGGGCCGCGTAGTTCAGCTTCAGCGTCTCGGCCAGCGGCACGCTCACGGCTGCCTGCGCGACGAAGGCCAGCCAGACCCTGGCCTCGGCCCGGTGCTCCTCGCGCAGCAGCGCGACCTCGGTGGCGGCGTGTCCCAGGGCGGACGCGGCCGACTGGGCGGGACCGCGCACCAGCCGGGCCCGTACGCGCTCGGAGATCCGTTCGCCGACGTGACCGAGGGCGAAGAGCAGCATCTCCTCCTTGGTGCCGAAGCAGCGCTGTACGGCGCCCATCGACACCCGGGCCCCGGCGGCGACGTCGCGCAGGGTGACGCCCTCCAGCCCGCGTTCGTCCGCGAGGCGGCAGACGGCCTCCGCGACGAGACGGCGCCGCTCCTCGTGATCCACCTGTCTGGGCATGCCCGACCGCCTCCCCGTCCCGGCCCCGCCGTACGGACCTCCGCACGCGGCCACTTTATCCGATGCGGTTGCATCGGTTCTCGGTTATGGTTCCGATGCAAGCGCATCAGAACGAGCAGGGGGAGCATCCGGGCCATGCAGGGAACACACGAAGCCTTCTGGCGGCGGCCGGCCGGCGCCCAGGCGCGCGCCGTCCACCGGGGCGAGGTCTCGGCCGTGCAACTCGTCGAGAGCCACCTCGAGCGCATCGCCGAGGTCAACCCGCGGACCAACGCCGTGACGCAGCTGATGGCGGACGGGGCGCTCGAAGCGGCCGCCGCCACCGACCGCCGGCGGGCAGCCGGCGAGCCGCTGGGGCCGCTCGCGGGCGTGCCGTTCACGGTCAAGGAGACCACCCCCGTGGAGGGCGTGCCGACCACCTTCGGCGCCGAGCGCTTCCGTGACTTCGCGGCACCCGCCGACGCACCCCCGGTGGCCCGCCTGCGCGCCGCCGGCGCCATCCCGATCGGCCACGCGAACATGCCCACCCTGGTCCTGGCCGGGATGCACACGCGCAGCGAACTCTTCGGCGATACCGCCAACCCCTGGGACCCCACCCGGACGCCCGGCGGCACCAGCGGGGGCGACGCCGTCGCCGTCGCCACCGGAATGGCGGCACTCGGCCTCGGCAACGACTCCGGCGGTTCCGTCCGGATCCCCGCCCAGTTCTGCGGTGTGGCGGGCCTCAAGCCCACCACCGGGCGCTTCCCCGCCGACCACCGCGTCCTCGGCCCCGACGACCCCGGCCCGGCGTCCCAGGGCCTGGTCACCGACGGTCCCCTGGCCCGCCGCGTCGACGACCTGCGGCTGGCGTACGAGGCACTGGCCGGCACCGATCCGCGCGACCCCCGGGCCGTCCCGGTACCCCTGTACGGCCCCCCGCTCCCCGGCCCCGTGAAGGTCGCGGTGGTGACCGACCCGGGCGGGCACGGCGTCCACCCCGCCGTCGCGGCGGCCGTCGCCGACGCGGCCGCCGCCCTCCGCGACGCCGGCTACGACGTGCGCGAGGTGGCGGACGTACCGCGGCTGGACGAGGCCCTGGAGGCGTACGACCGGATCACCATGACCGAGTTCGCGCCCAGCTGGCCGGTGGTGCGCACGCTCCTGGGCGAGGGGGGCGACCGCTACATCCGGATGGCGATGGAGAAGACCCCTCCCGTCACCGCCGGCGAACTCGTCCGGCTGATGGGCACCTGGCTGAACATCCGCCGCTCATGGGCCGAGTTCCTCGACGAGCACCCCCTGTTGCTGGGCCCCTCCTTCACCGAACCGCCCGTCGAACCGGGCCTGGAGTCCCGCGACCGCGCGTCCCGCGACCGCGTGGCGTCGGCCATGCGGCTGTGCACCGCGACCAGCTTCGTCGGCGTGCCCGCCGTGGCCGTGCCGACCGGCCTGTACGCGGGCCTTCCCGGCGGGGTGCAGATCGCCGGACGGGCCTTCCGGGAGGACCTGTGCCTGGACGCCGCCCGCGCGGTGGAGGACCGGCTCGGCGTCCTCACCCCCCTCGACCCCCGCCCGGCGGGCTGAGACCGGAGGGACCGGCGCCCCGCCCCCGGCGGCCCACCCCTTAGGGTTTCCCCATGGGTTTGACAGCAGGTCACGAGGGAGGTGCCCTGCCCGGTCCGACGGCACCGGCGCAGGGCTGGCAGGCGCCGAGCGCGGTCGAGCGGGGGCTGTACGAGGCGAGGACGCGCGGCGACTGGCCCGCGTACTACGACCTCGTCGCCCGCGCGGACCTGTACATGATGCAGTCGCGGGCGGACGTCGACGCCAACCCGGGCAACTCCCGCTTCCACCCCTACTGGAACCCCCGGACCCAGTCCATGTGCCTGGCCGTCTACACGGGCGGCATGCTGCCGCCGCCCGCCGCCGACCCGGTCTACAACTGCTACGACCTCGACTGGTTCGCGCGGGTCTGGAACCCGGGCGACCCGCCCTACCTCGTCGTCAACCCCGGCAGCCCCTGCGAGGGCGTGCTGCCGGCCGGGCCGGAGGGCCGCGCCCTGTGGCAGCGGCACTCCGCCCCCGTCGAGCGGCCCGGGCTCGCCCGGGACGCCGTCCACACCCTGGAGATCGGCGGCCCCCGCGGCGGCCCGGTCGCCTTCGGTCTCGCGGCCGGCGCGCACATCGCCGTACGCAACGGCCGCTACTGGAACTCCATGGCCTACCACGGCTGCGGCTACCTCGACGAGAAGCGCACGCTGGAACGCTGGTGGGGCGTCACCACCCGGCAGGACTGGCTGGACACCGTGGAACGGCTGCTGCGTGCCGAGATGGTCAGCGGCGTCTGGGAGTTCGTCCTGCAACTGCGCCGCTCCATGGCCCTGGACTTCGCGGGACCCGTCGAGGTCGACCACTGGCGCCAGGCCGCGGGCAAGGTGGTGCGCCGCCGGGCCGAGGCGGCCGCCGCACCCCGGCTGACGGAGGACGGCGTCACCCCGGGCAGTTCCGTCACCCCGGCGGAGATCGAGGGCCAGGTCACGGGCGTGCAGCGGCTGATCGGCCGCATCGCCCGCTACGAGGCGCGTTTCCGTGCCGACGGCCTGCTCCCCGAAGGCGGCTTCGTCCGCTCCGTCGAGGCCTGGGACTACGGCCGCGCCTCCGGCATGGCCCGCTGGGGCCTCGCCGCCCGCCTGTGCTCCCTCCAGGAGGCGGAGGCCGCGGTGGTCCGCGCCGGCCGCCTGGTCCAGCTCAACTACCGTTCCTGGGAGGACTTCTCGGCCGCCTACGTGCTCGGCCGCTGCCTCCACTTCGACGACGAGGAGTTCGGGGAGTGGTACGAGACGGTCCTCGGCGTCCACCGCGTCCTGACCACGGACCCCGACAGCCCCTGGCGCACCCTTCCCTGGACCTGACGGAGCCCCGCCGGGCGCGCAGGCTCAGCGGGCGGGTCCGGCACCGGCCGGCACCTCGTAGACCGTCCCGTCCACACCCGCCCGGTACAGCCGGCCGGCCGAGAAGCCCCGGTCGCCCTGCCCGTACGTGATCTGCGTGGAGAGCGGGAGCCCCGACTGCACGGCGCACAGCCCGCCGTCCTCCACCCGCCAGATCTGCCCGGCCGCGTGCGTGGCGATCAGCGGGCGGCCCCGGCCGTCCAGGGTCAGCCCGTCCGGCAGGGCCAGGGCCTCCCCGGCGCCGGCGGACACCCACAGGCGCGGACGCGCCGGGTCGCCGACGGGGATCCGGTACAGGCCGGGAGCGACGGCCGTCTGGACGACGTAGACCTCGCCCCCGTCCGGGGAGACGGCGATCCCGTTGGGCTGCGGCACCCGCGCCCAGGCGGGGTCGACCCGGCCGTCCGGGGTCACCCGGCCGATGTTCCGCCCGCCGAGGGTCGTGGTGTACACGGTCCCGTCGGGCGCCAGGGCCACCCCGTCGATCCCGCCGAGGCCGGAGGCGTACGTGGTGACCGCGCCGGATTCCGGGTCCACCCGCAGCAGCTCCGAGGTGGGGAAGAGGTCACCGGTCAGCGAGTGCGCGAGGTCGTTCCCCGTACCGACGAGGAGTTGCCCGTCGCCGCGGACGACGATCCCGCCGTTCGCCCCGATGTTCCCGGTGAGGGCGACCGGCGCGCTGCCCGGCGCGTTGATGCGGTAGACGCGGCCGCTGAAGTAGGCGGTGGCGAACATCCGGCCCCGCCGGTCGACGGCGATCGACTCGACCCAGTCCGGGACGTACGCCACCCGCGCGGGCGGAGCCGCTCCCGCGGCGCCGCCGCACGGGGCCGCCGCGTACGCGGGCACGGAGGCGGCCGGCGCCGCCGTGACCGCGGCCAGGACCGCCGCCACGGCCGCCAGGCCGGCCCGCGGCCCCCTCCTGCCGGTGCGCCGCCGCAACCCGTTCAGCCCCATCGCTTCCCCCGTGGCCGGACCGTTCCGCCCGTGCAGTATCGACGCCGGCCGGCTGCCGCACCACCCCGTGCCTAGGCGCGGGCGCCGGGAACCTCCGGCACCGGCACGGAGCGCAGCAGCTCCAGCCGGCGCTGGACGGCTTCCACGGCGCCCGGACGGGCCCCGGGCACCCGGCGGCGCAGGGCGGCCAGGCCGGGGCCGAGTTCCCGAGCCCGGAGAGGGTCACGCAGCTGCTGCCATTGGTGGTGGGCCCGGTCGACCGCGCCCATCACGTCAGGGGCGTCCATGGCCTGCCGGCGGGCGAGACGGGCCGTGGCGGCGGCCATCCACAGCTCGCAGCTCCCCGCCGGATCGCCCGCGACGTGGGCGAGATCGGCCCGGACCTCCAGCCAGTGGATGGCCTCGGGGGACCCCGGGCCGTGCAGGTCCACGGCCCGCCCCTCCCACCCGGCGGCGAGCACGGCGGCCTCGCCGTGCCGTCCCGCGTGCGCGGCGGCGAAGACCACCGCCAGCGGATCCCCGTCCGTCGTCACGGGGGCCGGCGCGGTGCGGGAGCACCAGGGCGGCGCGGTGGCGTCCGAGGCGAGGAACAGCGCCTCCCCGTGGCCCCCTTGGAGGGCGGCCTTCGCGTGGAGGTCGGCGAGGGGCGGCGTGAGCCCGCTGCGCCAGATCGCGGCCACGGCCCGGAGGTAGGCCGGCTCGGCGGGCCGGCGGCGGGGGAGCGGTGCCGCCACTCGGCCGTAGAGGGACGTGCCGGGATCCAGGGCGAGACCGTACGCGCGGATCCGCTGCCAGGCGTCGGGGGCGGCGACCAGGTCGACGATCACTCGGGTGGTGTGCGGGCGGCGGGGCTTGAGCTCGTCCGCGAGCCAGGTCCAGGGGAGCCCGGTGTAGCGCACGGTCGCCGGTGTGGTGCCGGCCAGGGCGAGGTGGAGCCGGTGCTGCCGGGGATCGAGGTGGAGCTGCCCGGCCAGGACCAGACTCAGCGGCCCCGGGGCGGCGGCGGCCGCCCGGACGCGGGTGAGGACGGTCTGCTGGTCCATCGGGTCGGCGAGCTCGATGACCGTGCCGGCCGAGGCCTGCGTCAGGGAGCCGGGCGGGACGGCCGCGAGGGCGGACAGGACGCTCGTGGCGTTGACGAGCCGGTCTTTGCCCCTCGGCGCGGCCGCCAGCAGCAGGGCGGTCCCCGGGGTCTCTCCTGTGATCACGCCAGCACCGTACGCCTTCCGGGGAGCGAAGTGCACCGGCACCGGAGAGCGACCGGAAGCCGCCGGCGGGGACGAAGGTCCGGCTCGACGCCGCCGGGAGCGCGGGAAGAGCCGGTCCGGCCGGAGGCACCGGAGCCGCCGCCTCCGGTGCCTCCGGCCGGACCGGCTCTTCGGCCGGCAGCCGCAGCTCGCCGCGGGTCTGGGACGGTACGCGGCGCCGGTTCCCGCCTCCGAGGCCGGAGTCGGCGCCCTCACTCGCAAGAGCAAGAACAGGGATGGAGCTGCTCCGCGTCACGGTGCTCGGCGCCGACCCCGAACGTATCCCCGCCCGGCCCGCTTCGCCCACGAGGTCCGCCCCCTGGGAGTGGATCGCCGCGCCGCGTCCCACACGAAATGCCCCGCCGGGTCCCGGCGGTTGCCGGGTCGGTCGCGGTAGCGTCGTCCACGCCCAGCGTCCGGAAGGCGCGTTCGTGCCCCCCCCGGGACGTCGGTTCACGCCGCGCGCGGGCGATCGTCCGGCGGGGAGAACGGAGCTGCTGTGCGGTCCACCTACGGCTGCGACATCGTCATCGTCGGTGCCGGCGCCGCCGGTCTCTCCCTGGCCTGGCGGCTGCTCGATCCGCCGGCAGGGGTCCGGGCCCCGGCCGTCGTCCTCGTCGACGCGCCCTCCGGGCCGCTGCGCCCTCCCGAACGCACCTGGTGCTACTGGGAAGCCGGCGCCGGCGACTACGACCCGCTGCTCACCGCCAGCTGGAGCCGGCTGCGCGTGCGCGCTCCCGATGGCGGCGGCGCTGCCCGCGGCCTCGGCGGGCTGCGGTACAAGATGCTGCGCTCGGACGTCTTCGAGCAGGGCCTCGGGCCGCGCCTGGCCGGGCTGCGCCGCGTCGAGGGCGTGGTCGAGGACATCACCGACGGGCCGGACGGCGCTGCCCTGACGTACACCACCGCCCGCGGGGCCGTGCGTACGCTCCGGGCCCGCTGGATCCACGACTCCCGGCCCCCGGCGGTGCCGCCCGCCGCGCGCACCGCGCTGCTCCAGCACTTCCGCGGGTGGTTCGTCCACTGCGAACGCCCCTCCTTCGACCGGCACACCGTCGAACTGATGGACTTCCGCACACCGCAGCCGGAACGAGGCCTCTCCTTCGGGTACGTGCTTCCCACCAGCCGCCGTGCGGCGCTGGTCGAGTACACCGAGTTCAGCCGCGCCCCCCTGACCGGAGCCGCGTACGAGAGGGCCCTGCGCGACTACACCGGCCGGGTGCTCGGGCTGGGTCCCTTCCGGATCCTCGGCACGGAAGGGGGCGCCATCCCGATGAGCGACGGCCGGTACGAACGCCGGCCCGGGCGGCACGTCTTCCGCATCGGTGCGGCGGGGGGAGCGGTCCGCCCTTCCACCGGTTACGCCTTCGCCGCCATCCAGCGGCAGACCCGGGCCGTGGCGGCCGCCGTGCACGCCGGCCGGGTTCCCGTCCCGCCGCCCGCCCATCCGGCCAGGGTCCTCGCCATGGACTCCGTACTGCTCCGTGCTCTGGACACGGGCCGCGTCGACGGCCCCGACTTCTTCACCCGCCTCTTCCGCCACGTGCCCCCGGAGCGTCTGCTGCGGTTCCTCGACGGCACGGCCCGCCCCGTCGAGGAACTGTCCATCGGCCTGCGCACCCCCGTCCTCGCCATGCTCCGCACCGCGGCCGAGCTGCCGCTGCTCGCCCGCCGCAACGTCGAGACCCTCAGGAGAAGCCCATGAGCCCGCAAGACAGCGCGGCGCCGGCGCGCCGCGGCCGCGACCGCAGGGCCGTCGTCGTCCCCGGGCACGCCGGGGCTCCCAAGGCCGTCGGGCCGCCCCCAAGGTGCGCGGTCGTCGGCGGGGGCATCGCGGGCATCGCCGCGGCCACCGTGCTCGCCGAACGAGGCGTCCGCGTCACCCTGTACGAACGCGAGGCCGCCCTCGGAGGCCGCCTGGCCGGATGGCCCACGGAACTCGCGGACGGATCGTCCGTCACCATGAGCCGCGGTTTCCACGCCTTCTTCCGCCAGTACTACAACCTGCGGGGGCTCCTCAGGCGGGTCGATCCCGCTCTCGGCCGTCTTCGCCCGCTGCCCGACTACCCCCTGGTGCACGGCTCCGGGCTGAGGGACGGTTTCGCCCGGGTCCCGCGCACACCCCCGTGGAGCGCCATGGCCTTCGCCGCCCTGAGTCCCAGCTTCACGGTGCGGGACCTGGCCCGGATGGACGCCCGCGCGGCCCTTCCGCTGTTCGACGTGCGGGCGGCGGAGGTCCACCGGCGGTACCAGGACGTCAGCGCGCTCGAACTCCTCGACCGCATCCGCTTTCCCGCCGCAGCCCGGCACCTCGCCTTCGAGGTGTTCTCCCGCAGCTTCTTCGCCGACCCCGCCGACCTGTCCGCCGCCGAACTCGCGCTGATGTTCCACATCTACTTCCTCGGCTCGTCCGAAGGACTCCTCTTCGACGTGCCCGACGAGCCGTACCCCCAGGCCCTGTGGGACCCGTTCGCCCGCTACCTCGCGGACCACGGCGTCGACATCCGCACCGGTACCCCCGTGGCCGCCCTCCGGCCCGCCCCGCACGGGGGCCACCTGGTCCGTTCGCGGCTCGGGAGCGAGCACGCCGACGCGGTGGTGCTGGCCCTGGACACCACGGGACTGCGGGCGCTGGTCGCCGCCTCGCCCGGACTGTGCGACGGCCCGTGGCGGGCCCGGATCGGCCGGCTCCGTACCGCCCCGCCCTTCCTCGTGTCCCGGCTCTGGCTCGACCGTCCCGTCGCCGCCCACCGTCCGGGCTTCCTCGGCACCAGCGGCTACGGGCCCCTGGACAACATCAGCGTGCTGAACGTCTGGGAGGGCGAGGCGGCCCGCTGGGCCTCGAAGACCGGCGGTGCCGTGGTCGAACTCCACGCCTACGCCGCGGATCCGGCCGCCGACCCGCGGGCGGTCGCGCGCGCCCTCGTCGGGCAGCTGCACCGCGTCTACCCGGAGACCGTGGCCGCGCGCATCGTCGACCGACGGGACGAGTGGCGGCAGGACTGCCCGCTCTTCGCCGTCGGCGGCCATGCGGACCGGCCCGCCGTGGAGACCACCGACGCCACCGTCACCGTCGCCGGCGACCTCGTCGCCACCGCCCTGCCGGTGGCGCTCATGGAGCGGGCCGCCACCACCGGGTTCCTCGCGGCCAACGTCCATCTGCGGCGGTGGGGCCTGCGCGGGCAGACCCTGTGGACCGTACCGGACCGGGGCCGGTGCGCTCCCCTGCGGCTGCTGGCCCGCCGGTTCGGCGGGGGCTGACGCTCAGCCGGGGAACCGGCCGCCGCTGCGCAGCGCGAAGCGCCGTTCGGCGTACGCCAGGTCGTCGCGCCACAGGCGGCCGGCGGCCGCCCGCACGGCGGGGCGCAGCAGCGGCGCCAGGGCCCGGGCCGCCGCGAACCCCCGCCGGTCCGAGGCGGCCACGACGGCCTCCACCACCGCGGTACGGGGCCGCGCCGCGCCCGGCGCGGACAGCGGTGTCGCGTGCGTCTCCACCACGGACCCCTCTCCCTCGCCCGCGATGATCCGCATGACGACGGTCCGCGGACCCGGCGCGCTGAACGCCGCCCGCACCGGGACCACGACCCGGCCGGCCAGCTTGAACGACACGTCCGCCACCAGCGCGTCGTCCGCGTCCGCCGGCCGGCCCTCGGGACCGTCCAGGACGGTCAGGTCCACGAACGAGTAGGGGTGCAGCCAGCCGCCGTGCCAGGGGTCGAGGCGGTTGGCGACCACGTCCTGCGGCTCGCAGGCGCCCACCCCGGTGTAGACGGCGGTCACCGCTGCTTCCAGCGGGGGGCGCGCGGGGACGGCCGGGCGATCGGTCGGCGGCTCCCCGCCCGCCGGGTCCAGCCGCACCCACAGCAGCACCCCGTCGTCGTGCACCGGCCACGGCGACCATCCGGCGAACGGCCTGCCGTCGAGGGACAGCCCGTGCCAGTGGCAGACGAGACGGCCGCACCGCACGGCGCTGTCCTTCAGCGGAGCGCCCAGGTGGGGGCATGCTCCCGGTCCGGCGTGGGGCACGCGGTCCTCGTCGCGCCACAGCACGATCTCGGTCCCGGCGACCGTCCGCCCGAGCGGACGCCGTGTGGTGAGGTCCGCGCCGGCCCCGACGACGTACCAGTTCCCCGAAGGGCGCGCCAGGGCGCGCCCCAGCGCCTCGGCGATCAGCGCGGGTCTGGCCTCGCGCCACGTCGGGCGCTGGCGCTCCCACGGGACGGCGTTGCGGCGCAGCCGCAGCGGGATCCCGTACCCGCGGCCACCGCGTCCGCGCCGTGCGTCAGCGGGCCTGTCGTCCGCGTTCACGTCCGCTCCCGTCCCCGGAGCCCCGCCCCGCGGTCCTGCGTCGTCGTGGCCGTACGTCCACCCGCCGGCGTGCGCCCGCGGGTGCGTCCGGCCGTGGTGCGCGCGGCGAGGGCCGCTGCCAGGCCGCGCAGTGCGACGGCCGTCCTCCTGCGGCGGCCCACCACGCTGCGGTGGTGCACGGCCGCGTAGCCGTCCCTCTCGATGGCCCCCAGGATGTCGCGGTAGAGCACGAAGGCGGTGCGCACGCACGGCGCGGTCAGCGGATCGAGCCTGCCGATCCCCGGTTCGGCCGCCCGGTAGACCTCCCTCGTCAGGGCCGCGGCGGCCCGCAGCGCGGAAGTGATCCGGGCGTCCCGGCGTCCCGTACGCCTGCTCCACGTCAGCAGCTCACGGTCGACCCCGTGCGCGGACAGCAGGTCCTGGGGCAGGTAGACCCGTCCCCGGTCGAGGTCCTCGCCGACGTCCCTGAGGAAGTTCGTCAGCTGGAACGCCACTCCGAGCTCGGCGGCGTACGGTTCGGCTTCCGCGCGCGGTACGACGGTGCCCAGCACCGGCGTCATCTGGAGCCCGATGACGGCGGCCGAACCGTGCATGTAGGTCCGCAGGGCGGCGTAGGTCGGGTATGCGCGGACCGACAGGTCGCTGCGCATCGACGCGAGGAAGTCGGAGAAGTGGCGGGCCTCGATGCCGTACCGGGCACGGGTGTCGGCCGCCGCCCGGACCACCGGTTCGCCGGCCTCCTCCCCCCGGACGGCACGCAGCCACTGCCGCTCCAGCGCGTCCAGGGCGGCGCGCCGCGCGCTCGTGGTGGCGGCCGTCCCCAGGTCGTCGACGATGTCGTCGGCGTGGCGGGCGAAGCCGTAGAGGGCGTGCACCGCCGCCCGCCGGTCGACCGGCAGCAGGCGCGTGGCGAGGAAGTACGTCCTGCCGTGCCGGGCGTTCAGCAGGCGGCTGGCCGTGTAGGCCGCGCGCAGCGACGGGTCGGTGATGCCCGCGGCGTCCAGTTCCCGTGCCGTCATCGGACCGGTCCCGAGCCGGCCACGCGGGCCGCGGCGAGCTTTCCCGAGATGAGCACCGTGGGCACGCCGACGCCGGGGGTGGTGCCGCACCCCGCGAGCACGGCGTTCTCCGTGCCGCTCACCAGGTTCCGGGGCCGGAAGGGGCCGGTCTGGGTGAAGGTGTGGGCGACGGAGAAGGGGGTTCCGGCCGCGTGCCCCGTCGCCGTCCAGTCGGCCGGGGTGACCAGGGCCTCCTGCTCGATCGAGGCTCCCAGTCCGGCGAGCCCGCGGTGTTCGAGCTCCCGCAGCAGTTCGTCGCGGTAGCGGGAGCCCAGATCGCCCCACTGGGCAGCCGTGGGACCGGTCCGGGTGTTGGGACACGGGGCGAGGACGTAGTGCAGGTGCCGGCCCGGGGGCGCCAGGGAGGGGTCGGTGGCGGTGGGCCGGGTGACCAGGAGCGAGGGATCGCTCATCAGCCGTCCGGAGCTGATCAGTTCGCCGAAGACGCCCTCCCACGCGTGGCCGAACGACAGGGTGTGGTGGGCCAGCTGGGGCCAGGTGCGGTCGGTCCCCACGTGCAGCACCACCGCGCTCGGCGCGTGCCGCAGGCGCAGCGGGCGGCGGGGCGTCCTGCCGAGCAGACTGTAGGTGACGGGCAGGTCCGGCGTCAGGACGAGCGCGTCGCACGGGATCCTGTCGTGCGCGGTGACCACGGCGGTGACGCGGCTCCCGGCCCGCTCCAGCCGGGTGACGGCCTCCCCGTAGCGGAACACCACACCCGCCCGGGCCGCCGCCGCGGCCATGGCCACCGGGACGGCGTGCATGCCGCCGCGCGGGAAGTACACCCCCGCCACCGTGTCCATGTAGGCGATCACCGCGTAGGCGGCCAGCGCACGCGACGGGGAGACACCTGCGTACAGGGCCTGGAAGGAGAAGACGCGGCGCAGCCGCTCGTCCGACAGGAACCGGCCGACGGCCCGGTCCAGGCGCCCGAAGCCGCCGAGCGCCGCGAGCCGTGCCAGGTCCGGATGGACGAGCCGGACGGGCGAGTCGAAGTTGGCGTCGATGAACCGGCGCATCTGCACGGCGTACAGGTCCGTCATCCATCCGCGGAGCGCGCGGTACCCGAGGGCCTCCCGGGCGCCGGCGAAGGAGACGATCTCGGCCTCCATGGCGTCGCCGTCGGTGTGGACGTCGAGGCGGGTCCCGTCGGCGAAGAGCGCCCGGTACGCGGGGTACAGGGGGACGAGGTCGATCCGGTCGTACAGCGAGTCACCCACGGCCCGGAACGCCTCGTCGAGGATGTCCGGCATGGTCAGAACGGTGGGGCCGGTGTCCATCCGGTATCCGCCGAGAGTCAGGCGGCCCGCGCGTCCGCCGGGCCCCGGGTCCCGCTCCACGACCGTCACCCGCCGGCCCCGGCCGGCCAGGTGGAGCGCGGCGGCAAGGCCGGCGAGGCCCGCGCCCACGACCACGACGTGGTCCGTGGGCCCGGTCAGGGTCTTCAACGGGACTCCCGGATCAGGAGGGTGTCGCCGGTGTCCTGCGCGGTTCCCGGCGCCGACGGCCGCCCGGGAGCGGGCCCCAGACCGCAGGCACCGCGCATCAGGCGGCCGATCCGGTCGGCCGCTTCCGGCGACAGCCCGGCACCGGCGACGGCGGTGGCGGCGCGGGCGCACAGTTCCTCGACACGCCGCGCGACCTCGTCGCGCGCCCCACAGGAGACGAGGAGGTCCAGCACCGGGTCGAGGTCCGGGGGCCCGGAGCCCGGGGCGCCCGTCACCTCGTCCAGCAGGCGCGCCGCGGCATCGTCCCCGTCGCGTGCGCACCGTTCCCGTGCGACGGCGAGCAGGAAGGTCGCCTTCCCGTCGCGGATGTCCTCGCCGACCGGCTTTCCGGTCGCGGCGGGATCGCCGAAGGCTCCCCGCAGGTCGTCGTGGAGCTGGAACGCCAGGCCCGCCGACCGTCCCGCCTCCCGCAGCCCCCGCACCGTCGGCTCAGGTGCCTCCGCGAGCACCGCACCCAGGGCCAGGGGATGCCCCGCCGTGTAGAGGGCCGTTTTCAGGACCGCCGTACGCACGGCCACGTCCGCCGACCTGGCGCCGGTGACCTGGGCCTGGAGGTCCAGGTACTGGCCCGCCACCATCTCCGTACGCATGACCCGCCACACGCGGGCGGCCCGGACCTCCGCGGGGGCGCCCCGAACGGCCTCCCTGAACTCGTCGTCGGACCAGGCCATGGCCAGGTCGCCGGCCAGCACGGCGGCCGCCCCGCCGAACGTGCCGCACGGCAGGACGCGGCTGCCCGTCCCGTACTGGGTGTCCAGCCCGATGTGGACCGCCGGGCGTCCCCGGCGCAGCGGGGAGCCGTCCATGACGTCGTCGTGGATCAGCGCGCAGGTCTGCAGCAGCTCGAGCGCCGCCGCGACCCCCAGAGCCCGCCGGGCCTCGTCAGTCCCGCCCCCACACCCCCGCAGCGCCCACCACACGAACTGCGAACGGAGCCTGCTGCCCCCCTCCAGCGCGAAGCCCGCCACCCGGCCCGCGATGTCGGCGGCGAAGGCCGCGTCCGTCGCCGCGGCCTCCTCCAGACGCCGCTCCAGCACCCCGCCCAGGTGCGTGCCGACGGCCGCGGACACGTCCCGGTCGACGTCGAGCGGATCAGGTACGCGCATCGCAACTCTCCTTGCCGACGGTACCGCCGTTGTGGCCCGTGGGTGATTCCGTACCGCCCTCCGCACCGGATGCACCACTTCTTGGGCCATGCGGCCCACATGCCGTCCGGGCGGGCGGGACGAACCGGCCGTGCCGAGCCGCGACCGCGGGGACGTCGGCCAAGCTGGGCGGGAAGCCGTCACCCAGCGGGAGGTACCGACATGGCCGTGCTGAGGGACGCCGAGCTCGCGGGGGCCTTCGACCACGCGTCCGGCACCTATGACCGGATGGTCTCGGCGAGCCCCGGCTACCACCGGGACCTACGGCGCTCCGCGCGCCGGCTCGCCCTCCCCGGGCGAGGCGCCGGCAGCAAGGTCCTGGACCTCGGCTGCGGCACCGGCGCCTCGACCGCCGCGCTGCTGTGCGCCGCGCCTCTGGCCGCGGTGACCGGAATCGACGCGTCCGCCGGGATGCTGGCCCGGGCCCGGAGCAAGCCGTGGCCCGGCCGGGTGACCTTCGTCCACGCCGCCGTCGAGGACATGGCCGGGGCCGGCGTCATCGGGCCCTACGACGCGGTCTTCGCCGCCTACCTCCTGCGCAACGTCGCGGATCCCGACGCCGTGCTCCGCCACACGCGTGAGGTGCTCCGGCCAGGTGGCCGGCTCGCCGTCCACGAGTACGCCCTGAGCGGCCGCGCCGTCGACCGCGCCGTGTGGTCTGCGGTCATGGCCACCGTCGTACTGCCGTGGGGCCGCCGCCACGGCGACGCGGCGCTCTACCGCCACCTGTGGCGCAGCGTGCTCGACTTCGACACGGCCGACGCGTTCGCCCGCCGGCTGCGCCGCGCGGGATTCACGGGTGTCCGCGTGCTTCCCCAGCCCGGCTGGCGGACAGGCATCACCCACACCTTCGTCGCCACCCGTCCCTGAGGGGTGTCGGGTGGATCCGGGCCGGGCCCGGGCGGCCGGCTGGGCCGGCCGGGGCTCGTCACACCCGTTCCTGACGGTCCTCCGGCCCGCTCAAGAGGTACGGCCGGTCCCGGTCGGCGACCGCGTCCACCGGGCCGGCGGCGCGGAGCACCGTGTCCAGGACGCGTTCCGGCTCGGCGGCGTAGCAGTGGGCGAACCACGCCATGTTCGCCTCGACCACCGCCCAGCCCCCGTCGGCGAGCCGGCCGATGTCCAGGCACACCGCGCTGGGCAGGTCCGCGGCCGTGGCGTCGAGGACCGTACGGCCGAAGGCGCGGCTCCCGGCGTCCAACGGTGCCGGGTCGGGGCGCCCGCAGACGGCGTAGCGGCTGCCGGCGACGGGTTCGCCGTCGAGGACGAACAGCCGGTACTCCGCGAGGAACTCCACCACGCCGCTCACCAGGACCGGCGTGGAGCCGTCGAGTTCGCCGGGCAGGCTGGTCCCGTCCTCGTGGACGGCGGCGGGCAGCAGGTCCAGCTTGGCCGACGGCGGTTTCACGAAGGCCCGTTCCCGCAGCCGACGGGCCTCGGCGAGGGTGGTGAGCCGTACGCGGCGCCGCAGGAGGGGGCCGGGGACGCGGGTCAGCCAGTCGTCGGCCGGTTCGAGCAGCCCCAGGCCCAGCGGGCCGGCGAGCCGCGCGGCCGCACGGGGGCCGCCGTACCAGTGCGCCCTGCGCCCTGCGGCGCTCGCCGCCCGGCCGGTCACCTCGTAACCGCGCCAGGCCGCTGCCCGGGCGATGAGTTCTCCGGTGGAGGTCCGGGGCGCGGGCAGGAGCAGGACGGGCGGGGTACGGACTTCCATGCCGGCGAGCCTAGCGAAGCCCGAGGCCGGGCAGGCCCGACCGGCACCGCCGGGCCCGCCGCCCCCCCGGCGGCCCGTTCGCCGTCGCGGAGCGCCGGTCGCGCGCCGGACGCGCGTGCCGCGCCGGCGCACTCGACCGGTTCGGCTCCTCGTCAGGACGGCTTGGCGGCCGTGAAGGCGGTGACCGTCACCTTGTCGTCGCACTCGGCGAAGACCCCGTCGTCCATGGCGATCTGGTGCGCGCCCGCGCCGGGGACCCCGATGACGAGGGTCGGGAAACTGGAGGGAGTGGCGCCCGAGACGCAGTAACCGTCCGCCTCGCCCTGGACGTTGACGAAGGTGAGCTTCGTCCAGGCGCGGGCGCCCGGTGCCAGCGGCACGGCCGACGCCTTGCCGCTGTGGGTGACGGCGAGGGGCAGGTTCTTGCCGGGAGAACCGTTGCCCGCGCCGGCGACCGTCGGGTACCCGGTGAGCGTGCAGGGGTGCTTCGAGGTGTTGGTGACCGAGAGGACCGCGGCGCCCGTTCCGGTCCCCGGCGGCCGGACCTGCGCCTGCTGGGCGTCCGAGACCTTCACCGCGTCGATCGTGCAGGGCTTAGCCGCACCGCCGCCCGGAGCGGACGCCGCGGGGGCGGACGCCGCTGGGGTGGGCGCCGTCCCGCCCCCGCCGCCGGTGGAGGAGCCGCCCCCGCCGCCGGCCGAAGGGCCGCCCGTGGGCGCCGGCTGCGCCGGGACCGACGCGGCGGGCGGCGCGGGCGGGGTGGCGGACGCCCCGTCCTCGGCCGGACCGCAGCCCGTCATCAGAGCGGTGGCGGCGGCCGCCGCCACGAGCGCCGCCGCCGAGCGGCGCGGGCCTGCTGTGTGGTGCATGGGTGCTCCTCGATGTCTCCCGGCCGGCCCCGCACCGGCACGCGTGGAGGGTCACGACGCCGCGCCCCGCCGCAGTTCCCGGGCCGCGCCGTTGTGGCGGTCCCGTCACGCGACCATGACGTTTCCGGCGACGGCCCGGGCGCGGCGGGACGCGGCGGACGGGAACCGCCCGCCCACGCTACGCCCCGCCGGGGGAGCCCGGGCGGATCGGAACACCGTGTTCCGGTGTGGCGCCGGACAGCCGGCCGCACCGCGCCCTCCCGCAGGGGTACCGGGCCCCGGGGAGGGCTACGCTGCCGCCATGACGGGGACGGGGACGGGGACGGGGACGGGGACGGGGACGGGGACGGGGACGGGGACGGGCCGGAGGCGGCTGGTGCGGGCCGGGCTCGGCGCGGCCGCGGCGGCCCTCGCGGGCTGCGCGGCGCGTCCCGGCCCGGCGCGGCGGCTGCGGCTCGCGACGGGCCCGCGCGGTGGTCCGTACAACGCCTTCGGCCGGGCCCTGGCACGGGCCGTCGCCGCGAGCGGGCAGCCTCTGGAGGTGGTGCCGGTGGACACCGCCGCGAGCGTGGACAACCTGAGGAGGCTGGACGAGGGCTCCGCCGACCTGGCCCTGGCCATGGCGGACGCCGCCCAGGACGCGGTGCTCGGACGGGAGTCCTTTCCCCGGCCGGCCGGGGTCAGGGCACTGGCCCGCGTCTACGTCAACCACACGCACCTCCTCGTCCCCGCGGACGGGCCGGTGCACGCCGTCGGGGACCTCGCCGGGCGCCCCGTCGCGGCGGGCGCCGCGGGGTCCGGGGTGCAGGTGGTCGCCGGACGCGTCCTGCGGGCGGCCGGGCTGAGCGGTACCGGCGCGGGCCCCTCCCCGGCACGGCCACGGCAACTGGGCCTCGCCGAATCGGTGGCCGCCCTGCGGGCGGGCACCGTCGCGGCCCTCTTCTGGTCCGGCGGGGTGCCCACGCCGGCACTGACGGCGCTGGCCCGCGAACTGCCGCTGCGCTTCCTCCCGCTCGACGGCTACGCGGGCCCGCTGCGCGAGCGCCACGGCCCCGTCTACACGCCGGTCACCCTGCCCGCCGGGGCGTACGGACTGGCCGCGCCCGTCGGGACCCTCGGTGTCGGCAACTACCTCCTGGCGCGGGAGGACGTGGCCGCGGACGCCGTGGGCGCGCTGCTGCGGGTGGTGTTCGACCGGTGGCGCGACCTGCTGCGCGAGGTGACGGCGGGAGCGCGGCTCGAACCCCGGTTCGCCATCTCGACCGGCGAGGTCCCCCTCCACCCGGGCGCCGCCGCCTACTACCGCTCGGTGTACGGCTGAACACCGCGGCCGACGCGGGCGGCTCACGGCGCCGCGCGCTCGGCCGTCCGGCGGCGGGGCGTCACGGGGGCGGGAGGCGCAGTTCCACCGTCAGGCCGTGCGGGGTGGCGCCGCCGACGGAGAGACGGCCGCCGCTCAGCCGGGCGATCTCGTCCGCGATGGCGAGGCCCAGCCCACTGCCGCGCACGTTCTGGTGGGCCGGTGAACGGGCGAACCGGCGCAGCAGCGTACCCAGTTGCTCCTCGGGCACCCCCGGCCCGTCGTCGGCCACCCGCACCACCGCCCACCCGTCCCCGTCCCGCCGGGCGCACACCTCCACGCGGCCGCCGGACGGTACGAACTTCACCGCGTTGTCCAGCGCGGCGTCCAGGATCCGCCCCGCAGCGTCCGGCAGCGCGCGGGCCCACAGCTCCCCGGGAGGGGCACCGGCGGTCAGCTCCAGCCCGGCGGCCCGGAAGACGGGCGTCCAGGCCCGTGCCCGCTCCCGTACCGCCCGGGACACGTCCTGCCGGCGCGGCTCCGGCGCCGCCGACTCCACCCGGGCCAGCGCCAGCAGCCCGTCGAGCAGTTCCTCGAGGCGCTCCGTCTCCTCGAGCGCCCGGCCGTGCTCGCCCCGGCCGGGGCCCGGGGCGATGTGCGGCTCGATGTTCTCCAGCTGGAGCACCAGGGTGGCCAGGGGGTTGCGCAGCTGGTGGGAGGCGTCGGCGACGAAGTCGCGCTGCCGGTCGGCGGAGTCGGCCAGGGCCTGCGCCATGGTGTTGAAGTGTCGCCGCAGCCGCCGCAGTTCCGGCGGGCCGGAGTCGGAGACCGCCCGTGTCCGCAGGCTTCCGGCGGTCAGCGCGGCCACGGCCCGGTCCAGGTCGAGCAACGGGCGCATCAGCCACCGCGTGATGCCCGCCGCCACCAGCGCCGCCGCGGCGAAGGAGGCGACCGCCCCGGCGGCGATCAGCGCCCAGCGCACCGCCACGTCCCGCCGGGCGGCGTCCGTGGGCACGGACAGCAGGACCGCACCGCTGACCCGCTCGTCCCGCCCCACCGGCTCCGCGAGCACCACCCGGGCCGGCCCCCAGGGCCGCACCGTGGGAAGCCGGTCGGTGGAACGGCCCGTCAGCGCCCGGTCCCGGGCCTCCGCCGCGACCGTACCGCCCGGGCCCGCACCCGTGAGGGCGTCCAGGGCGGGGCCCGCTCCGGCCCGCGCCACCGTCGCCCCCGCCGCGTCGACCACGACCACGCCGGCCCCGTACAGCTGGGCGTACCGTCCGATCTCGGCCGACAGCTCCGCCCGGTCTGCCGCCGTGCCCGTCCGGTCGGCGAGGTCGGCGAAGCGCACCGCCTCCGAACGCCGTTGCAGGAGCAGGTGTTCGGTCCGCCCGCGCGCGTACGCGTCGGCCGGCGGCACGCACAGCAGCAGCGCGGCGGCTCCCATGAGCACCATCAGCACCGCCAGGAGCCTGCGCCTCACGAGTCGCGGTCCCGTCCTTCGCCCGCGTCGGGGGCGCCGAGCCGGTAGCCGAAGCCGCGTACCGTGCGCACCAGGCCGGGACGGCCCGTCTTGGCGCGGATGCCCGCCACGTGCACGTCCAGGGAGCGGGAGGCGGCGAGGAAGGCGTCCCCCCAGATCCGGTCCAGGATCTCCTCCCGGGAGTGCGCCTCCTCGGGGCGTTCCGCCAGGACGGCCAGGACGTCGAACTCCCGCCGGGTCAGGCGTACGTCGGTCCCCGCCACCGTGACGGTGCGCCCCGCCGGGTCCACCTCCACGTCCCCGCGCCGCACCGGCCCGCCGGGTTCCCGCGCCGGACCGGCTCCCGCGGCGCCCGCCCGCGCGCCCGTGCGGCGCCGTACGGTGTCGATCCGCGCCATCAGCTCGGCCATCCGGAACGGCTTGACCACGTAGTCGTCGGCGCCCGCCCGCAGTCCCTGCACGACGTCGCGCTCCTCGCAGCGGGCGGTCACCACGATCAGCGGGGCGTCGCAGACCGTACGCAGCCGGCGCAGCAGCTCCAGCCCGTCGAGGTCGGGCAGGCCCAGGTCCAGCAGGACGAACTCGGCCTCGCGGACGTGCCGCAGCGCGTCCAGCGCCCGGGCCGCCCGGCGTACCGTGTGCCCGCGCTGGACGAGGGCGGTGCCGAGGGCCCGGGCCATGCGGTCGTCGTCCTCGACGAGCAGTGCGTGCATGGGCGGTTACCTCGAGACGCGTGACCGTGCCCGTGAGCCGGGGCAGCAGCTTACGGGAGCCGCCGCCCCGGGTCACCGGCGCGGATCAGCGGCCCGTCCCGGCGGAGGCTTCCGCCGGCTCGCCGTGACCGCCGGCTCCCCCCGCGGCCGCCCCCGCCTCGGCGCGGCTGAGCGCGGCATCGCGGGTGTCGGGCATCAGGACGTACGTCACGAGCGAGATCAGCGCGCAGCCGGACACGTACCAGAAGAACATCTTCTCGTGGCCGCCGCTCTTGAACCACAGGGCCACGTACTCGGCCGTGCCGCCGAACAGGGCGTTGGCGACGGCGTACGGCAGCGCCACGCCCAGGGCGCGCACCCGGGTCGGGAACAGCTCGGCCTTGACCGCCGCGTTGATCGAGGTGTAGCCCGTGACGATCACCAGGGCCAGCAGGGACAGGCCCAGGGCCGGCCAGTACGCGTCCGCGGAGCCCAGCGCCGTCATGATCGGGTACGTGCCGACCGTGCAGCCCACCGCGAAGGTGATCAGCAGCGGACGGCGGCCGATCCGGTCGGACAGCATGCCGGCGAAGGGCTGGAGCACGGCGAAGAGGGCCAGAGCGGTGAAACTCACCAGCGTGGCCGTGGTCTTGGCCATGCCCGCGCTGCCGACCAGGTACTTCGTGAGGTACGTGGTGTACGTGTAGTACGCCACGGTGCCGCCCAGGGTCAGCGCCATCACCAGCCCGGCCTGCCGCCGGTGCTCCCACAGCGCCTTCAGCGAACCGCGCGCGCTGTCGTCGTGGGCGTCCTCGTCCGCGGACTCCTCCTTGAACGCGTCGGTCTCCTCGAGACGCCGCCGCAGCCAGAAGACCACCACCGCGAACAGGGCGCCGAGGGCGAACGGGATCCGCCACCCCCAGCCCGACAACTGGGCGGGGCTGAGCGTGTGCTGCATCGTGATCAGGATGCCGAGGCCCAGCAGCTGCCCGCAGGTCATCGACACGTACTGGAACGACGAGCCCAGTCCGCGCCGGTCGCGGGCCGACGCCTCGGTGAGGTACGTGGCGCTGGCCGCGTACTCGCCGCCGATGCTCAGCCCCTGGAGCAGCCGCGCGAGCAGCAGCACCAGGGCGCCGAAGTACCCGGCCTGGCCGTAGGTCGGGGCGATGGCGATGAGCAGGGCGGCCACCGACATCATCGTGACGGTGAGGGTGAGCGCGCTCTTGCGGCCGTGGCGGTCCGCGGCCCGGCCGAGGATCCAGCCGCCGACGGGGCGCATCAGGAAACCGACCGCGAAGATGCCCGCCGTGTTCATCAGCTGGGTGGTCGGGTTGTCGCCGGGGAAGAAGGAGTCGGCGAAGTAGATCGCGAAGCTCGCGTAGACGAACCAGTCGTACCACTCCACGAGATTGCCGAGCGAACCGCCGATCAGGGCGAGGCGGCGTTTGCCGCGCTCGTCCCGGGGCGGTGACTCGGGCGTGACGGCGGACGAGGACATGGCGGCTCCAGACGGAAGTCCCTGGTGGGCGGGGGAGTCACCCCGGATGAGGGGGTGCCCAGAGCATGGATCCGGTGCCGGGGCCGGACAAGGCCCGGCACCCAGATCTAACGTTCCGCTAAGAAACCCGCGCGCGCCGCGCCCCCTCGGCGGGCCGCGGGGCGAATGACCGGGGCCCGTCCCGTCAGCCGGCCGGGACCGTCGTCGTCGGGGTGTTCCAGCCGGAGACCCGCAGCGCCGGTGCCGCGCCGCGCAGGTCGGCCGTGCGGTAGACCGCCGTCAGCGTCGCCGTCTCGCCCGGCCACAGGGTGACCTGGTTGTCGCTCCAGCGGACGGGCAGCAACGGCCCGCCCTCCGCGCCCAGCAGGTGCACGTCGGTGAGCAGGGCGGGGGCGGTGCCGGTACCGGTGTGGCGCACCGTCACCGTCGTCGTGGACAGGCCCCGGCCGTCCGCCGTCGTGGACGCGGTCGCCGCGACGGCCGTCCGCGGCATCGAGTTCAGCCCCGTCAGGTCCGCGTACGCGGTGGTCGGCGTGTGGTACCAGGTGCTCCTGGAGTAGTCGAGCACGTCGGGCCGGGCCGAGAGCCAGTAGACGTTGCGGCTCACCTCCCGGCCCGCACCGTCGGTGAGCAGCAGCCGCGCCAGGCGAGTGGTGGACAGGCCCGTCACCGACGCGGGCAGGGTCAGGGCGGTGGTGCTCGCGCCGCCGCCCGCCACGCTCAGCCCCGTCACGGTCCGGTCGTAGCGCTGCGTGCCGTCGGGGTCGAAGAGGGTCACCCGCGCCGTGAGGTCCGCGGCCGCGGACGTCCGGCTGTTGACGACCGAGACCGCCCGGTTGTCGTACCCGTACTGGATGTGCAGGGGCTCGTTCGCCTTCTTCGCCCCGAAGTAGGCCCCGCCCTGGTCGAGGTAGCGGTCCACCAGCTGCCAGTGCAGCGAGGTCCAGCCGCTGTTGAACATCCAGTACACGACGCCGGTCGACGGCGCGGAGGCGTCCTTCGCGTTGCGGGCGTAGGCCTCGAACTGCGCGCGCACGTTCTCGTACTGGGCGAGCTGCGCCTTGCGCACGTAGTCCTCGAGGCCGGTCGGGGCGCCGTAGCGGCCCGCCAGGGCGGCGTCGTACAGCCGCAGCGTCGAGAAGGTCGCCGACGGGGAACGGTGGTACTGCGCCGCGGACGGTTCCTTCCACAGGCTCTCCAGCTCCGCCGGGGACATCATGCGGCGCAGCGTGTCGAGGGTCGGTACGTCCGGGCCGGCGCTGGTCTCGGAGTTGAAGCCGGTGGCCCCGCCCTCCCGCTTGCCGTACCAGTAGGCGGGCGGGACCCAGTCGTACGGTCCGGTCATCTTCATGCCGGACCTTCCGGTGATCGGCGAGGACCGCGCGGAGGCCGAGGGGATCACCGGTGCCGTCCAGTCGGCGGCCTCCAGCGCGTCGAGGTAGCCCTGCTCGATCGTCCGGTCCGGTGCGAAGTCACTGCCGATCAGGAAGGAGGCCACACTGGGGTGGTCCCGCAGCCGGGCGGCCTCGGCGGCCATCGAGGCCTTCGCCACGGTGTGGTCGGCGTCCTCCCAGCGCTCACCGGCCTCCGGGCCGTTGACCTCCCCTTCCCACTTGTCGCAGCACTCCCATCCCGGCAGGGTGAGGATCCCGTACCGGTCGGTGAGGTCGAAGAACTCGTCGGGCTCGATGTGACCTTCCAGCCGCAGGGCGTTCAGCCCCAGGTCGAGGGCGTACTCCAGCCGGTCCTCGACGTAGGTGCGGTCCCAGCGCAGGAACGCGTCGGGCGACCAGCCCGCGCCCTTGATGAGCAGCGGGCGCCCGTTGACCGCGTACTGGCGCGCCCCGTCGCCGTTGAGCGGGGCCCGCACGTCACGGATGCCGAAGGACCGGTGCGCGGTGTCGGAGGGCAGGCCGTCCACGGTGGCGGTCAGGTCCAGCGCGTACAGCGGCTGCTCGCCCATCGCGGCGGGCCACCACACACGGGGCGATTCCAGCCGCAGGCCCGGGTGGTCGCCGGGGGAGAAGACCACGGTGCGGGTCTCGTGCGGGGCCAGGGTGACGCTCCGGCTGACGGCGACCGGGCCCACGGTGCCCGAGACGGTGGCGGTGACGGTGGCCGCCGAGTCGTTGCGCACCCTGGCCTTGGCGGTCAGCTCGGCGGAGGACAGGGACGGCAGGGCGAGCGAGGTCACCACGTGCGCGTCGCGCAGGGCGACCGGACCGGCCCGCCGGACGGTGACGTCGCGGACGATCCCCATGTTCTCGTCGGGCGGCGGCTGCAGCCAGTCCAGCCAGCCCATGGTGAGCCGCTTGCGCGGATCGTTGGGCTGGATCCGGAACGCCACCGTATTGGCACCCGCCCTGACCAGGTCCGTGATGTCGAGTTCGTGCCGGGTGTAGGCACCCGCGACCGTGCTCGCAGCGGCGGTCCGGCGTCCGTTGACGTAGACGTCGGCGGCGGAGATCACCCCGCTGACGTCCAGGTACGTACGGGCGCCCGTGTCGGCGACGAGGAACTCCGACCGGTACCACCACGGGACGGTGAAGTCCCCGGCCGGGATCCTCTTCTGCCGGGTGGAGTAGAAGGGGTCCGGGTGGACCCCGGCCGCGAGCAGCGCCGCGAGCACGGTGGAGCGGGACCCGGCGGGGTACCAGCCCGTCGCCGGATAGCCGGGGCTGGACACGGTGGCGGCGGAGTCCGTGACCTTCGCCGTCGACTGGATCGCGAACCGGGCCAGGACGGTCCCGCTCCCGGGAGCCTCGGCCACGACCGTCGCCCCGGGCCCGGCGGCCGGCGGGGGCGCGGGCGCCGCGGGGGAGGTCCCGGCGGCGAGGACCAGGGACAGGGCCAGGGCGCCGACGGCCAGGGCGGCGGTCCGGACGTGGCCGGGAGCGGGGCGGTGCGACACGGAGGACCTCCCGTGAGGACGGGACTCGGGAGTCCGCGCGGAGTCTGTCACGGCCGGGCACCGACACGCCGCGACGGCCCCGGCACCCGGCGCGGCGTGTCACGGGCGGACCGCCCCGTGCGCGCGGGCCGCCCCGTGCGCGCGGGCCGCCCCGTGCGCGCGGGCCGGTGTCCGCACCGCCGGGTGTCCGCGCCGGGGCGACGACGCGGGCACCGAGCCGTCAGGCGGGCCGGAGGCTGATCGTGCAGAGGCGCTTGGTGGCCCGGGTCAGGGCCACGTACAGGTCCCTTTCCCCACCGGGACGGGCCGCGACGATCTCCTCGGGGTCCATGACGACGACCCCGTCGAATTCCAGGCCGCGCGCTTCGGACGCCGGCACGACGCGTGCCTGGTCGGTGATGCCGTGGGCCGTCAGTTCGTCCACCCTGGTGTCCGGGCAGATCACTCCCAGCAGCTCGCCCGGGTACGCGGCACGCTGGGCGCGCAGTTCCCGGACGACGGCGGCCGACAGCCCGTCCGCGGGCGCGGTCACCGTACGGGGGCTCTCGCCGCCGCGAAGCGACCGGGTGGGCTTCTGGTCGGGAGCGATCCGCGTGAGCAGGTCCCGGACGCCCTCCAGGATCTCCCGCGTCGTGCGGTAGCTGACGGTCAGGTGGTGCAGCCGGAACCGAGGCCCGACGTGGGGGCCCAGCGCTTCCTTCCAGTCGCGGGCCGTCGCGACCGGACCCGCCTGGGCGAAGTCGCCCACCAGTGTCATCGCCCTCGACGGGCAGCGGCGGACGATCATCCGCCACTGCATGGCGGTCAGTTCCTGCGCCTCGTCGACGACGACGTGCCCGTACGTCCGCCCGGGCGGCCCGTCGACCAGGCTCGCCGCCTCGTCCAGCAACGGCAGATCGGCATCGGTCCACGGGTCGTCCGGACCGCGCAGCAGCAGGGAGCGCTCCCGCGCGGTCAGGCGGGGCAGGTGCTCGGCGAGGGCGCCGGCGTCCGTCAGGAGCCCCTTCACGAGGTCGCCGGGCACCAGCCGCGGCCACAGCACCTCCACCGCCCGGTCGACGCCGGCGTCGTCGAGGAGATCGGCCCGCAGGGCGTCCAGGTCGAGCGCGTGGACCGGACCCGGGTCGGCCGCGCCTTCGGCACGGCGCTGGGCGGCTCCCGTGAACCGGTCGAGGTCGAGGCCCGTCATCCTTTCGCTGTCGGCGTCGATCTGCTCGAGGAGCTCGCCCATGTCCCTGTGCGCCGCGTCGGTGACCGCGTCGACCAGGAGTTCCTTGAACACCTGGCGCGCGGGGTTGTGCCCCGGTACGGCCGCCACGGCCGCGTCGCGCGCCGCGGCGACCTCGTCACCGCGGAGGCGCACCGGTTCCCTGCCGACCCGCACGGTGAAGTCCCCGGCGGGGGCCTGGTGCACGCGGAGCAGGCCGGCCAGGGCGTCGGCGAGTGCGAGGCCGCCCTTGAGGCGCGCCGTGGCGTACGGGTCCACCGTGTCCGTCGGCACTCCGGCCAGTTCCCGGCAGGTCGTCAGGACGACGTCGTTCTCCCCGAGCGAGGGGAGCACCTGGGAGATGTAGTCGAGGAACCGCGTGTTCGGACCCACCACCAGGACACCCTCCTGCGCGGCGCGCGGGAACGCGTACAGCACGTAGGCCGCCCGGTGCAGGGCGACCACGGTCTTGCCGGTGCCGGGCCCGCCCTGCACCACGGTGACCCCGCGGTGCGCGGAGCGGACGATCTCGTCCTGCTCGGCCTGGAGGGTCGCGACGGCCGCGTGCATCCTGCCGGTGCGCCGTGCCGACAGGGCCTCGGTCAACGGGCCGTCCCCCACGACGTCCTCGTCGGTCGGGGCGGTCCCGTCCAGCAGCTCGTCGCTCACCGAGACGACCGTGCGCCCCTCCAGGCGCAGGTGCCGGCGCCGCCGCAGCCCCATCGGATGGACCGGAGTCGCCTCGTAGAAGGGCCGCGCCGCGTTCGCGCGCCAGTCCACGAGCAGGGGCAGCTCGTCCTCCTCCGTATGCAGCCCGATCCGCCCGATGCGCAGCGCCGTGCCGTCCGTCCGGTCGACGCGACCGAAGACCAATCCCTTTTCGGCGCCCTCCAGCCGGCCGATTTCCCTGGCGAGACGCTCGGCGGCGATTTCTCTCTCGTATGCCTCGCCGGGGCTTTCCGCCGGGGTCTTCAGCACATTCGACCGGTGTGTTCGCGCTTCGGCGAGCCGCTCGGTGAGCAGCGCGTACAGGGAGGACACATGATCCCGCTCCGACGCAACCGCACGTGCGGCGGGGTCATTTGGGTTCGACAACGGCAGGCTCCTTCGATTCGAGCCACACCATACGGTCGGATTTCCCGGAGGATAAGCCTTGACTTGCCTGGTGAATCCATGGCCCCGGCGGAATTCTTGACGGCCGGCCATATGGCGCGCATTCCGCTTTCCTCGTACCGCTCAACGCGTTCCCGGCGCCCGGCCGGGGGCGGCCGCGGCCCGCAACAGCGCGAGGAAGGCGCCGACCGCGGGGGAACGGCCGAGCCCGCGCGGCGTGCCGGCGTACACCTTCCGGCCCGGCAGGTCCGCCGGGTCGACCGGTACGAGGGCGATGTCGGGCCGCACCGCCCCCACCGCCAGTTCCGGCAGCACCGTGATGCCGAGCCCGGCGGCGACGACCCCTGTTTGGCCGTCCAGTCGTTGACGCGGAACGCCACGCGCGGTGCGAACCCGGCCGCCAGCGCGGGGGCCAGCAGGGTGCGTTCGGGGGCGACGTCCCCCTCGATCCAGTCCTCGTCGGCCAGTTCGGCCAGGCGCAGCACGGGACGCCCCGCGTGCCGGTGGCCGCGCGGCAGGGCCACGTACATCGGTTCGTCCAGCAGATGGTGCAGCTCCGGTCCGTGCGGGGGGACTCCGGCGGGCGTGCCCAGCACGGCCAGGTCGAGGCCGCCCTCCGCCAGCAGCGCCACGTGCTTGGCCGTGGGTCCTTCCGCGTGGGTGACGGTGACGCCGGGGTACCGCTCCCCGAACGCGGCCAGGGCGCGCGGGACCAGGGACACGTTGGCGGCGGCGAAGGCGCCGAGCCGCAGGGTCCCGCCGCCGAGGCGGCCCAGCGCGGCCAGCTCGGCGCGCGCCGCTTCCAGCCGGTCCCGTACGCCCTCGGCGTGCGGCAGCAGGACGCGCCCGGCCTCGGTCAGCCGCACCCCGCGGGGCAGCCGGTCGAAGAGGGCGGTGCCCCACTCCTCCTCCAGGGCCTGCACCTGCCGGGAGACGGCCGACTGCGTGTAGCCGAGACCCCGGGCGGCGGCGGTGAAGGACCCTTCCCGGGCCACCCGCAGGAACACCTCGTACAAGCCATGCGATTCGGGCATGGCAGCCATGCTAGACATTCGCTTGTCGCATGTCAGGGCGGGACCTACGGTCGGAGCCATGGACAAGATCGCATTCCTCGGCCTCGGCAGCATGGGGCTGCCGATGGCCCGCCGCCTGCTCGCCGCCGGTCACCCGCTGACGGTCTGGAACCGTACGCCGCACAAGGCCGGCCCGCTCACCGCGGCCGGCGCCCGCCTCGCGGACAGTCCCGCGGAGGCCGTCCGCGCGGCCGACCTCGTCATCACCATGCTCGCCGACCCGGCGGCCGCGCGTGCCGTGGGCGAGCGCGTGCTCCCGGCCCTGCGGCCGGGCACCCACTGGATCGACACCTCCACCGTGGGACCCGACACCATCGCCGAACTGGCCGCCCGTCTGCCCGAGGGGGTGACGCTGACCGACGCGCCGGTGATGGGCAGCGTGGACCGGGCGGCGACCGGCGAACTGTGGATCCTGGCGGGCGGGCCGCTGCCCGGTCCGGTGCGTACGGTCCTGGACCGGCTCGGAGCGGTCACCGAATGCGGGGGCCCCGGCTCCGGTGCCGCCCTCAAGCTGGTCCTGATCAACGCGGCGATCGGCGGCGTGGCCCTGGTGTCCGAGGCGCTCCGGCTGGGCGCGGCCCTCGGTCTGCCCGCCGACCTGGTCCGCGGCGAGCTGGCCAAGGGCCCGCTGTCGGGAGCGGTCGCCCGCACCTTCGCGACCGGCTCCCACTTCCCCGTCGCCCTCGCCGCCAAGGACGTCGCCCTCGCCCTGGACACCCCCGGGGCCCGCCTCCCGCTCCTGCGGGCCGTCCACGAGGAACTCGCCGCCCGCCCCGACCTGGCCGGCCAGGACCTGGCCCGCATCCGCCCCTGATGGGCGTCAGCGGGGTCCGGGCGCCAGCAGCCGCGCCCGGAACAGGTCGAGGACCGTGTCCAGGGCCTGCCGCGTGGGCTGTCCCGGCTCGTCGACCAGGTGCTCCGTCAGGACGGAGTGCGGGGGCATGGCGCTCCCGGGAGCCGCGTCGCCGGCGTCCAGCTCGACCGCGACGAACGCGTCGCCCAGCTCGCGGCGCAGGTGGGCGAACCGGTCCCCGGGCACCAGCCGGTCGCCCCGGAACCGCAGCCCGAGCACCTGGAGGCCCTCGCGCTCGCACCGTCCGCGTACGACCGCGAGGTCCTCGGGGGAGATGTCGATGCTGCCCGCGCGGCCGCGCGTACAGGCGAGCGGCAGCGAGGGCTGGGCCAGCACGGGGGCGAGCAGACGCTCGTCGGTGGCCATGGCCAGCGCGAAGCCGCCGGTCAGGCACATGCCGACGGCGCCGACCCCGGGACCGCCGCACCGCTCGTGCTCGGCGGCGGCGAGCGCCCGCAGCCACCGCACCACCCGCGAACTGCGGCCCGTCGCCAGCAGCGTGAACTCCCGGCTCACGCACACCCGCCACACCGTCTTGGCGAGGTAGCTGCCCGCCTTCGGCCAGCCGGCGGTACGGGGGTCCGCGTCACGCCCCGGTTCGCCGAACAGGACCGGCAGGACCGCGGTGCACCCGGCCTCCGCCACCCGCGCGGCGAACTCCAGGACCTTGGGGGTGATGCCCGGGATCTCCGCGATGACGATCACCGCCGGCCCCGAACCCCGGCGCAGCACCCGGCGGGTGGCGCCCTCGTACGTGAACGTGCTCTTGGTGAAGCCGGTCAGGTCGTGATCTGCCACGGTCCCGCTCTCTGCGTCGGATCCTCGAAACCTCCTGGGCGGGGCCAAGTTACCGGCACGTAGGGGCTGCGGGTCAAGGGGCACCCCGCGTCGGAGCGAAGATCATCGGGATGCAGAATGACCCGTATGTCGATGACAAACCTGCCGAAGACGGCCACCGTTGACGATGCCCCGTCGATCAGCCGCACCCTGGCCCGCGCCTTCCACGACGACCCGATGATGAACTGGTTCTTCCCCGCCGGGGAATCGCGCGAGGAGAGCCTGACCCGCTACTTCAGCACCATCTACACCCGCCAGTACGTCCGTCACGGCGTGTGCGAGCGCACCGACGCGGCGGCCGCCTTCTGGGTGTCGCCGGAGGGGCACGAGAAGGCCGTCCCGGACGCGGAGACCATCCAGGAGCTCACCGCCATCCTCGGCGACCGCGCCCCCCTGTTCCGGGACGCCGTCGAGCTGGCCGCGCGGCACGCGCCGCAGGAGCCGCACTGGTACCTGGCGCTGATCGGCGCGGACCCGGCCGGCCAGGGCCAGGGCCACGGCTCGGCACTCCTGCGCTCGGGCCTGGCCAAGGCCGACGCGGCGGGCCTGCCCGTCTATCTGGAGTCCTCCAAGCCGGCCAACCTGCCCGTCTACGAGCACTTCGGGTTCACGGTGCTGGGCGAGGTCGAGCTGCCGGGCGGCGGCCCCACCCTGTGGGCCATGCGACGCCCCCCGCGGGACGTCTAGTGGCCTGAGTCGGAGATCCACCAGCAGATCTCCGACTCAGGTCACTACTACTCCGAGCCGTGCCCTCGGTCCGCCAGCGGGTGCGGGGGGCGGCCGGATGCGGAAAGCTGGTCAGTGCCGCGGCGCCGGCGGGCGGCGGGGCGGACTGGCGAGGAGGGGCCGATGGACGCTTCGCAGGAGACCCGGCCGGCAGGGCTGCCCCGGCGCGGGACGCGCAGGGCGGTGCTGTTGTGCTCGCTCGCCGCCCTCGCGGCGGCCGCGGTCCCGGCGTCGGCCGCCCGCACGCGCGCCGCCCCGGATCCGGTCGTAGTGGCCGACTGCTTCGAGCGGCCCCAGGTCCGCCCCGAGGAGTACCTGCTGGCCTGCGGCGACGGCAACAACCGGCTCGTCGGGCTGCGCTGGGAGAGCTGGGGGCCGAGCGAGGCCACGGCCACCGGGACGGACATGGTCAACGACTGCCGCCCCTACTGCGCGGCGGGCCGTTTCCGCCCGTACCCCGTGCAGGTGACGCTGAGCCGTCCGCAGGCCTGGCCCGAGCGCCCCGGCGTCCGCCGGTTCACGACGATCCGGCTGATCTACAAGGACGCCGCCCCCCACCCGGTCCCGAAGGACGTGACGTACAAGCTCGTCTACTGAGGAGCGGCGGAGGGGTCAGTCCGCGCCGCCCTTCATCGCCGGCTGGCCCCTCCTCTCCTCGTCGTCGGAGCCCCCGTTGCACGAGGCGACGG
>NZ_JBVISM010000005.1:297569-399617 GCF_055575515.1 Streptomyces sp. NPDC034086
CCCGCACGCCAAAAGGAAGGGAGCACCGCCTTCCGAGGGGCGGACGGGAGGGACCCCCTCCTCCCCTCCCTCCCCCCGCCTCCCCGGCCCCTCCGCCGCGCCGCGGCGGGGTCAGTCCGTGCCGAACTCCATCGCGGCCCGGTCCAGCATCTGCTCGTCGTCGGAGACCTCGCCGCGCGAGGCGATGGCCTCGGCGCCGCCCTCCGGCATCTCCGGCATGCTGCCGATCAGACCGGTCGCGGCCGCCTGGGCGGCGCCGACGGCGGGGCTGCCGGTCCCGATCAGCCCGAGGACGGCGTACTGCTCGAGCTTGGCGCGGGAGTCGGCGATGTCCAGGTTGCGCATGGTGAGCTGGCCGATCCGGTCGACCGGGCCGAAGGCCGAGTCCTCGGTGCGCTCCATGGACAGCTTGTCGGGGTGGTAGCTGAAGGCCGGGCCCCGCGTGTCGAGGATCGAGTAGTCCTCGCCGCGCCGCAGCCGCAGGGTCACCTCGCCGGTGACGGCCGCGCCGACCCAGCGCTGGAGGGACTCGCGGACCATCAGCGCCTGCGGGTCCAGCCAGCGGCCCTCGTACATCAGCCGTCCGAGGCGCCGGCCCTCGTTGTGGTACTGGGCGAGGGTGTCCTCGTTGTGGATGGCGTTGACGAGGCGCTCGTAGGCGGCGTGCAGCAGGGCCATGCCCGGCGCCTCGTAGATGCCGCGGCTCTTGGCCTCGATGATCCGGTTCTCGATCTGGTCCGACATGCCCATGCCGTGGCGGCCGCCGATGGCGTTGGCCTCCATGACCAGGTCGACGGGGGAGGGGAACTCCTTGCCGTTGATGCTGACCGGGCGGCCCTGGTTGAAGCCGATCGTCACGTCCTCGGTGGCGATCTCGACGGACGGGTCCCAGAACCGCACCCCCATGATGGGGTCGACCGTCTCCACGCCGGTGTCCAGGTGCTCGAGGGTCTTGGCCTCGTGGGTGGCGCCCCAGATGTTGGCGTCGGTGGAGTACGCCTTCTCCGTGCTGTCGCGGTAGGGCAGGTCGTGGGCCAGCAGCCACTCCGACATTTCCTTGCGGCCGCCCAGTTCGGTCACGAAGTCCGCGTCGAGCCACGGCTTGTAGATCCGCAGGTGCGGGTTGGCGAGCAGGCCGTAGCGGTAGAACCGCTCGATGTCGTTGCCCTTGAAGGTCGAGCCGTCGCCCCAGATCTGGACGTCGTCCTCGAGCATCGCCCTGACCAGCAGGGTGCCGGTGACGGCACGGCCGAGCGGGGTGGTGTTGAAGTAGGCCCGCCCGCCCGAGCGGATGTGGAACGCACCGCAGGTCAGCGCGGCCAGGCCCTCCTCCACCAGTGCCGCCCGGCAGTCGACCAGGCGCGCGATCTCGGCGCCGTAGGTCTTCGCGCGGCCGGGCACCGAGGCGATGTCGGGCTCGTCGTACTGGCCGATGTCGGCGGTGTAGGTGCACGGGACGGCACCCTTGTCGCGCATCCAGGCGACCGCGACGGAGGTGTCGAGCCCGCCCGAGAAGGCGATGCCGACGCGCTCGCCGGCGGGAAGGGAGGTGAGGACCTTAGACATAGGAAGATTATGCATGCTCCCGCATGGTCATGCAATTCTGGTCCGATCCGTGCGCCTCGCGCTCCGGCCGCGCCCCGAAACGCCAGGACTCGATGTCGCGGTAGCGGATCGGTCCCGGGCCCCGGCCGACGTTGCTGCCCACCAGGTGCAGGCGCCCCGCCTCCCACTCCCGCCCGCTGAAGGGCGCGAACCCGGCGGCGGCCTCCACCGCGGCGGAGGAATCGCCCCGGCGGGCCCGGGCCAGCGTCAGATGGGGGCGCAGGGGCCGGTCCGTGAAGGCGATCCCGCATTCCTTGACCACCGCGCGCACCTCGTCGGCCAGCGCGTGCAGCTCCTCCAGCTCCCCGCCCACCCCGCTCCACAGCACCCGCTCGTCGAAGTGCCCGCCGCCGCGCAGGGACAGCCGTACGGGCCGCCGCGCGGCCGCCAGGTCCGCGAGCGCCGGCCGCAGCGGCGGAACGGCGCCGGCCGGGAGCTCGCCCAGGAAGGCCAGGGTGATGTGCCAGTCCTCCACGCGGTTCCACCGCATGCGCGGGTACGCCTCGTAGGCGGGGCCGAGGGCCCGCTCCAGTTCCTCCTTCGCCCCGTCGGGCGGGGCGAGGGCGATGAACACGCGGACGGTGGGGGCCTGGGTCTGTTCCTTCACGTACGCCTTCGTACCGCCTCCGGCCGCTCCGGTCACCTTCCACCCCGTCAGATCGGCCTGGCAGGGGCGACCGCGCGTGGCGGCCCGCCGGGCTCAGGCGAGGGAGGCGACCAGCAGGGCGAAGGCGGCGATGATGACGGCGACGCGGACGTAGTGGAAACGGTCCCAGCGGTTCATCTGCTGCTTCCAGTCGGCGGGCCGGTTGTCGGGGGTCCACGTCTTGCCCCGGTTGTTGATCGGTACGAGCAGCAGGACCGACATGATCACGCTGACGATCAGCAGTGCGCCGGCGGTGACGACGAGGCCGGTGCCCTGGTGGTGCCGTCCGGCGACGGCCCAGGCCGCGACGAGGACGAGCGAGGTGATGTACCAGACCGGCATCACGGCGCCGAGCATCCGGCCCCCGTGGGCGCGGCCGAGCTGGCCGCTGTCCTCGGGCAGGCCGTTGAGGATCGGGTTGATGACGAAGGCGACGGAGAACTCCACCCCCACCATCACGCCGACGAGCACGGTGGTGAAGACCTCGAGTGCGTTGAGCATGGTGACCCCTCCGGGATCTAGCGCCGCTAGATGATGAGGCAATGCTAGTCCTGCTGCCGCTTGGTTGTCTAGCGCTGCTAGGATCGCCTCATGTCGGTACAGGAACGCAAGGAACGCGAACGGGCGGACCGTGAACGCCTCATCGTGGCGACGGCCCGGGAACTCGCCGAACAGCAGGGCTGGGACGCGGTCACCACCCGCCGGCTCGCCGAGCGCATCGAGTACAGCCAGCCCGTTCTCTACAGTCACTTCCGCGGCAAACGCGAGATCATCGGCGCCGTCGCCCTCCAGGGCGCCGCCGAGATGGCCGCGTCGCTGCGTGCCGCGGCCTCCACCGCGGACCGACCGCGCGCCCGGGTCGCCGCCCTCGCCCGCGCCTACCTCGACTTCGCCGCCCGCCACCCGGCGGTGTACGACGCCATGTTCCGGCTCGACGGCGGTCTGGCGTTCGCGGCGGAGGAAACCCCGGAACCGCTGAAGGACGCCTTCGCCGCCCTGCTGGAAAGCCTCGGGGAGGTCGCGGGGGACGGCGTCCACCCGGGACTGTTCACCGAGGTGTTCTGGGCGGCCCTGCACGGGCTGGCCACGCTGACCCGGGCGGGACGGCTGCCGCTGGAGGACGCCGAACGCAGGACGGAACTGCTGGTGGACCGGCTCGCCGTGCTCTGACCGCCGCCTCGGCCAGGTCGGGAGTGATCAGCCCGGCCTGCGGGAGGAGGGCGGCCGGCTGGCAGACGGTGGTGCCCGCGTCCAGCAGCAGGCCGCCCTCCCTTCGCCTGACCGTCTCCTGGGTGACTCCGAACTCTTCGGCCGGGGCCGGGACTTCGACGCGTCCGCGCTCCTGGGTCAGCTGGACGATCCGGTGCGTGCATGGGGGCCGGATCAGTTTGGTATGGGTTGCCCCCTGTCTACGACGGGCCCTGCTCGCATCGGTCCGGCGGCGGCCCCCAGGCCGGGCGGTCCCGGGGGCGGGCGGTCCCGGGGGCGGGCGGTCCCGGGGGCGCGCCGCCCGGGGGTCAGCCCTCGCCGCCCTCGGCACCCGGTGCGCAGGCGGCGAACGGCGCCCAGCCCTTCACCGCGAAGGCGCCCGCGTCGCGTACGACCTCCAGGGCGCCGTGGGAGCCGAAGTGTGCCGGGACCAGCAGCGCGTTGTGGTCGGCGGCCCAGCCCAGCAGTCGGCGCCGGGTGGCCCGGGCCTGTCTGGCGTCCTCGCAGAAGCAGCTGTTGGCGTCCGGCTCCATGATCTGCACCGGGCTGTGCAGCAGATCGCCCACGAACACCGCCCGGTCGCCGCCGGAGGCGAGGGTGAGCACGCTGGAGCCGGGGGTGTGCCCGGCGGCGAGGTCCAGCCGCAGGTTCGCGTCGATCCGGTGGCCGTCCTCCCACAGCACCACCTGGCCGGCCTCGTGGACCGGGGCGACGCTGTCCTCGAAGACGCCGGCGTTGCCGTCGCCGAGGACGGAGGGGTGGCCGTTCGCCGGGTTCCAGAACTCGAAGTCGTTCCGGTTGATCAGATAGCGGGCGTTCGGGAAGGTGGGAACCCAGCGGTCCCCGTCCAGGCGGGTGTTCCACCCGACGTGGTCCCCGTGCAGGTGGGTGTTGATCACGAGGTCGACGTCCTCGGGCCTGACCCCGGCCCCGGCAAGCTCGTCGAGGAAGGACGTCTCCTGCCGGTCCCAGGGCGTGCCGGGGCGCGCCTTGTGGTTGCCGCCGCCGGTGTCGACCAGGATGACGCGGCCCTCGCTGCGCAGCACCCACGTCTGCAGTGCCACCCGGGACACGGGCGGCTCGCCGTCCGCGAAGTCGGGCCGCAGCCAGTCGGCGTGCGCCGCCCAGACGTCCGTGCTGCTGCCGGGGATGAATTCGTGCGGGGTGAGACCGAGCGGCCCGTAGAACTCGCGGACCCGGGTCACGCCGACATTGCCCAACTCGATGGTGTCTGTGGTGTTCATGGCTCTCACCCTGCGCGGGTTCCGGCGCGGCAGCCACACCCTCCGCTGCCTATCCCCGGCAGGGAGGGGCAAGCTCCCGCGGCCCCGGCGATACTGGGGCGCATGGAAGGACAGAGCAGTCTCGGCGCGTTCCTGCAGGCCCGCCGGTCCCGGCTGACGCCCGCGGACATCGGCCTCGACACGTACGGCGAACGGCGCCGCGTCCCCGGCCTGCGCCGCGAGGAACTCGCCCTCCTCGCCGGGGTGAGCGCCTCCTACTACGCGCGGCTCGAACAGGGCCATTCGCACAACGCCTCGCCGGAGGTGCTGGACGCGCTGGCCCGCGCGCTGAACCTGGACGAGTCCGAGCGGCGGCACGTCCACGACCTCGCCGGCCTGGCGGTGAGGCGGCCCGCCGCCCGCCGCCCGCCGGCGGAGCGGGTCGACGAGGCGACACGCACGCTGCTGGACTCCATGCCCGACGTCCCGGCCGTCCTCACCGGCCGCCGGGCCGACGTCCTGGCCTGGAACCCGCTGGGGCACGCCCTGTTCGCCGGCCACCTCGACCCCGCCGCGCCCGACCGGCCCTCGGACCGGCCGAACATGGCGTCGCTGATCTTCCTCGACCCGTACCTGCGCGAGCTGTACGTCACGTGGGAGTCCAAGGCGAGGGCCGCCGTCGCCAACCTGAGGTACGCGGCGGGCCGTCACCCGGACGACGCGCTTCTCGGTGCGCTCGTCGGCGAACTCAGCATGAAGAGCGACGAGTTCGCCACCATGTGGGCCGACCACCGGGCCCGCCCCTGCACCGCCGCCGAGCAGCGGATGTGGCATCCCCTGGTGGGGAACCTGACCGTCACCCAGCAGGCCCTGCGCGTGACGGACGACCAGACGCTGCTGGTGGCCACGGCCCCGGCCGGCTCCGAGCACCACACGGCGCTCAAGCTCCTGGCCCAGGCCACCGCCCGCTCCCGGCCCTGACGCCGCGCATCCGGTGGCGGCGCGGCCCCGGCACCGTCACCCCCGCGGGTGCGGCGGCCTGATCAGGCGGCGGACGGATTCCACGACCGACTCGCGGTGGCGGGCCAGCCGCGCGGCGGGCCACGGCCCGGCCGGGCCGCCGGCCGCCGGGCCGCCCACCGCCCCCGTCCACGCCTGCGTCAGCCCCATGACCAGCGTCAGGACGTCCTCCGGGTCGAGGTCCGGGTCGATCCTCCCCGCCGCCTGGGCCCGCTCCACGGCCGCGATCTTGCTCCGGTAGGACTCCGCGACGAGCTCCGTGGTGTCCGGCCGCTCCAGCTGCTTCCACTGCACCAGGCGCATCAGGTCGGGGTGCGCCAGGAAGTGGTCGAGGACCGCCCCCGCGTACCCGGGCAGGTCCTCCGCGTCGAAGGGGACGGACTCCGAGCCCGTCTCCAAGGCCCGCTGGAGCACGGCGTCGAACAACTGCTCCTTGTTGCCGTAGTAGACGTAGATGAGCCGCTTGTTCGCCTGGGCGGTGGCCGCGATGCGGTCGATCCGCGCCCCGGCGATGCCGTACGCGGCGAACTCGGCGAAGGCGGCGTCGAGCAGGCGGGCCTTGGTTGCGCTGGAATCCCGTGCCATGGCGGGCAGCCTAGCAAGTAACTATCTGGTTATTGACATCAGCCGCCCCCTCGGTCAGACTCAAACTATCCAGTTAGTTACTTACTGGACGGACACCCCCACCACCACACCCCCCGGAGGACACGATGGAGATCCGCGCACTGGGCGGCCAGGGCCTGGAGGTCGGCGCCGAAGGCCTCGGCCTCATGGGCATGAGCGCCCACTACGGAGCCACTGACGAGACCGAGTCCCTCGCCACCATCGACCGCGCCCTCGCGCTGGGCGTCACCCTGCTCGACACCGCCGAGGGCTACGGCCCCTTCCTCAACGAGCGGCTCCTCGGCAAGGCCCTCCGCGGCCGCCGTGACGCCGCCGTGATCGCCACGAAGACCGGCATCGAGTTCACCGACGAGGGTGCCTACCGGGGCCACAACGGCACACCCGAGTACGTCCGCCGCTCCGCCGACCGCTCCCTGCGCCACCTCGGCACCGACCACATCGACCTGTACTACCTGCACCGCGTCGACCCGGCCGTGCCCGTCGAGGAGAGCATCGGCGCCATGGCCGAGCTGGTCACCGCCGGCAAGGTCCGCCACATCGGGATCTGCGAGGCCGCCGCGACCACCATCGCGCGCGCCCACGCCGTGCACCCGCTGGCCGCCGTACAGACCGAGTACAGCCTCTTCGAGCGCGGAATCGAGCACGACGGCGTACGCGACACCCTGCGCGAGCTCGGCATCGGCCTCGTCGCCTACTCGCCGCTCGGCCGGGGCTTCCTCTCCGGCGCCGTGACCAGCCCGGACGACTTCGCCGCCGACGACTTCAGGCGTACGGACCCCCGTTTCCAGGGCGAGAACTTCGACCGCAACCTGGCCGTCGTCGACCGCGTCCGGGCCCTCGCCGCCGAGAAGGGGATCACCCCCTCGCAGCTCGCGCTGGCCTGGACCCTGCGCATGGGCGCCGTTCCCATCCCCGGCACCAAGCGCCGCCGCTACCTGGAGGAGAACGTCGCCGCGACCGGGGTCACCCTGACCGACGCCGACCTGGCCTCCATCGACGCCGTGGCACCGCACGGCGCGGTCTCGGGCGACCGGTACGCGCCCGAGCTCATGGCGTCGCTGAACGGCTGAGCCCGCGGGCCGGCCGCCCGCGCCGGCCGCGGGTCACATCACCGCAGGGCGATGGAGCGGTATTCGTCCAGGACCGCGAAGCCCGTGCTGTCGTACAGGCCCATCGCGACCTCGTTGCCGCCGAAGACGTTGAACATCAGCGCCTCGTCGCCGCCGTGCCGGGTCGCCCACTCGCCGACGGCCATCGCGGCCCGGCCGTAGCCCTTGCCGCGGTGCTCCTCGTACACCTCCAGGGAGAAGCCGAAGGTGACCCCCGGCAGGAACCCGTGGTTCACCCAGCCCGTCCCGATCACCTCGCCGCCGGTCTCCATGGCGTAGAAGGCGTGGCCGGGGGTCAGGTAGCCGAGCGGGAGGTGCCGGGCGAAGTCCCGGTCGGACTTCTCCTTGGCCTGCTCCGGGGTCAGGGAACCGGCCCGGACGATGTCCGCGATGTAGGCGGCCTCCTCGCCGGCGTACCAGGCGGGGTACTCGTCCTCCGTGAGCCGGCGGACCGTCAGCCCCGGCGGCAGCTCCGGCCGTTCAGGGACGGTGCGCATCCGGTTCTGCCCCCGTACGGGATATCCGGCGAAGGGTCCGGCTCCGCCGGTGAGCCGGACCTCGATCCGCTCGGCTCCGTGCTCGGCGCACCACCGCTCGGCCCACTCCCGGCCGTGCGGCACCGTGAGGTCGTGGATCCGGCCCACCACCGCCCCGTTGTCCTCCGTCACCCCGACCGCGATCCACCCCGTGCCGTCCGTGGCCACCGTCCAGTCGTCGATCCCCTTCACGGCCCGCTCCAGCAGGGCCCGGGCCAGCGGCTCCGAGCACCCCGCGGCCCGGTACCCGGCCAGCACCCGCTCCTCGAACCCGCCCCGCCACGCGCCGTGTTCGGCGACGATCTCCATCTCGCTCATCCGACCACCCTAGGTGTCCCGCGGACCGGGCGGGGGCGGAGCCTCCTGATCCGCCCGGCCCCGGGGCGCCGGGCGGGACCGGCCGTGGCGGATCCCCGGCCGGCCGTGGCATCCTCGCTCGACGACCCCCTCGGACGGATCGCGCGACGCGGCCCCGTACCTGCCGGCCCGGCCCGCCGCCCGCACTCCGGCCCCCGGGGACGCCGGTGCACGTGACGGGAGAGAGACATGCGCGTCGGGATGACCCGCGTGGGCGCCGGCCGGTGGCGGGTGACCCGGCCGTGGCCCGCCCCCTTGCGCCCGTACGTGCACAGCTACGCCGGCTACTGGGAGACGGCCGCCTCGCCCTACCGGGTACGGATCGTGCCCAACGGGCGGGCCGTCGTGGTGATCAGCCTGGGGGAGCCGTTCGCCCAGGTCCGGCGGATGGACGAAACGGCCCCGAACGGGCGGGCTGCGACGCCCGGTTCGCTGGTCGTGGGCCTGGAGGACGGACCCAGGGTGTGTGAGCATCCCGGCGGCCAGGAGGCGATACGGGTCGAGCTGACCCCGCTCGGCGCCTACCGTCTCTTCGCGCTCCCGATGAGCGAGCTGACCAACAGGGCGGTCGGACTCGGGGACGTCCTCGGACCCCGGGCCGACGCGCTGGTGGAACGACTGGCGGCCGCCGGCGACTGGGGGACCCGCTTCGACCTGCTGGACGCCGCGCTGGCGGCGGGGTTCGAGCACGGTCCCGTTCCCTCCCGGGAAGTGGGCCACGCCTGGCGCCTGCTGTCGCGTACCGGCGGGGCGGTCCCCGTCGGCCGGATCGCGGCCGAAGTCGGCTGGAGCCAGAGCTACCTGGCCCGCCGGTTCACCGAACAGGTGGGTCTGACGCCCAAGGCGTCCGCCCGCGTGCTCCGCTTCCACCGGGCGGTCGGGCTGATCACCCGGGGCGGCGCGCGGCTCACCGAGGTGACCACCGCCTGCGGTTTCTACGACCAGGCCCATCTGAACCGGGAGTTCCGCGCCCTGGCCGGGACCACTCCCGGACGGATGGCCGCCGCCCGCGTGTCGGAGGGGGCGCTCCCCCTGTGAGCGGCGAGGTCGGATTCGTCCAAGCCGGGCGGCCCGCGCGCCGCTCGTGTCCCCGTTCGTAGCGATCAGACACCCGGGCGTACCGACATCCCCGCCCGGGACTGACCAGAGGGGGAGTACTCGATGGAAGACCTGCTGCGCATCCTCGTGGCCGGCGCGCTCACCGGCGGCCTGATCGGACTGGCCGGCGCCCTGGGCCGGCGCGGCCGCCGGCGCAGGGAGGGCGGCGACGGGAACGCCCGCTGACGTTTCACCCCGAGGCCGGGACGCGGCGTACCGGAACGGGGGCTGATGGGAGCAGTGGCGGCTGCGGAAGTGCCGGGGGCGTGGTGGCATCGGTCGTATGAAGGATCCCTTCGGATGTGACGAGCCGGCTCTCCTGGCCCGGGCCGACAGCATGGACCGGGCAGCCGCCCGGCGCGCGGTCGCCTCGCGCGCCCTGGGTGCGGAGGACCTCGAGACCCTGTTGGACATGATCGGTCTGTGGCCCGAGGACGATCCGCCGGAGGTGCGGCGGCGGCGCTGACCGTCACGCCGTACGGGAGCCGGGCGGGGAGGGGCCTGGGCCGGCCGCGGCTCAGGAGCCGCCGCGCCGGCGCTCTTCCTCCCGGCGGCGCCCCTTCTCCTCGGCCCGCTTGCTGCGGGACGCGGTGACGGGCTCGGGGTGGACGGGGTCCTGGCTGGGCGGCTGCGGGTCTTCGAGGTCCTCGCGGTCCTCGCGCCGTCCGCCGGGTCCCTGCCGCGCGTCCTTCGTACCGCCCATGACGGTGACTCCTCGCTGCCGGGGTGCGGTTCCTCCGTTCACCCTGACACGCATCGCCCCGCGCCGCGCCCCATCGCGCACGGACCGGTGCGTGAGGGTGGTGTGTGCCCGCGGTGTGGACGCGGCCACGGAGGTGTGCGGGTCCGGTGCGGGCCCGAACGGTGTCCGGAGCACCCTCCCGTCGGCGGTAGGGTGACGTGCGCCCGTCAAGACGGGCCCTCCTGCTCACTGATATTTCAACGGGGTTTGAACGTGAAGCTTCGCCATGTCCGCGCGGTCGCAGTATTCGGTATCGCCGTCTTCGCCTTGACCGGAGCCCGTGGTTCGCACGGTGCCAGCTGTGGCGGCGGCAGCAGCCACAGCAGCTCCAGCAGCTCCAGCGGTGGCAGCACCACCGGTGGCAGCGGCGACAGCGGCAGCACCGGCATCAGCGGTGGCACCACCGGCACCAGCGGTGACAGCAGCAGCACCACCGGCACCAGCAGCGGTACCAGCTCCAGCTCCACCAGCGGCTCGGTCACGGGCGGTTCCAGGGACAAGGCCGAGCGCGACATCCGGATCGACGGGTGCAAGCTGGACAGCACCGGCAAGAACCTGGTCGCCAAGCTCACCGTCACCAACAGCGGCTCGCTGGACTACACGTACAACATCACCATGAAGTTCCGCGGCGACTCGACCTCCACCGCGATCCCGGCCCAGGCCCGGGTGAGCGGCCTGAAGGTCAAGGCGGGGGCTTCCCAGCAGACCGAGGCCACGACCCCGTACACGGGGAAGGGCAACGGCAGCGAGTACAAGGAGTGCGTCGTCGCCAGCGCGTCGAAGAGCTCCCTCTGACGCAGGACGGGACGAGGCCGGCCGCGGGGGGCGCCGTGCCGCCCCCCGCCCGGTCCGCTCGTGAGCCCCGTACGACCGTCAGCCGGACGGACGTACGGGGCTTTCCGCATGCGTGACATGCGACACAGCGCTTCCGCCGGTCCGCAGGGCCCCATGAAGATCGTCGGCGCCGGTCATTTCGCCATTTGTCCCTGTTTCGCGTTGACATGCCGCACTCCGCCAGAAACGGAATAAGGGGCCTTCATTTCACCTCGCCCAACGCTCCCGACGGGAGGTGGTTCTAGCGGCGCGTCAGCTGCGGGCGACGGGCCGCGACGGGGCCCATGCACGATCTTCCCGCCCTTTCAAGCCGGAACCGGGAGCACCCGGCCGGCCCATCGGTGCCGGCTTGCCATGCCTCTGCGGGGCTTCTAAGAATGGCGCATCCTCCGGCGCTCCCGCGGTCCGGCGCCGGGAGCTTCGCGATCACCGAGTGAGGTCCCGCATGAAGAAGCACCGTAAGAAGACGCACTACAGGAAGATAGCCGTCGCGGTCGGGGCGCTGGCCGTCGTGGGCGTGCCCACCGCCGCCATGGCGTGCCTGGACACCGGGGACACCGGCCGCGCCCGGCCCGCCGCGGCGCAGGACGTCCCCTTCGGCGGCACCGGGGCCCCGCTCCCGGTTTGGACTCCGGCCGGGGCCGACGCACCCGCACTCCCCGACGCCGACGCGGCGGAACCGGCGCGTCCCGTCGCCGAACAGCCCGCCGAGCCGGTCGTCGAGCCGGTCGTCGAGGCCGCGCCGCCCGCGCGCCCGCAGCCGCCGCGGCCCCAGCGGTCCCAGCCGCGGCCCGAGCCGGCGGAGGCCTCGGCCGAGCCCGCCGCCCCGCAGGCCCCCGGCGCGCCGTCCGACGCGCGGACCAAGGTCCTGGAACTCGTCAACCAGGCGCGCGCCGCCGCCGGCTGCCCGGCGGTCACCCTCAACGAGAAGCTGACGAAGGCCGCGCAGGACCACAGCGCCGACATGGCCGCCCACCGCAACATGTCCCACACCGGCTCCGACGGTTCAGACGCCGGCCTGCGCATCACCCGCGCGGGCTACGAGTGGCGCACGTACGGCGAGAACGTCGCCTACGGGTACAGCAGCCCCGAGCAGGTCATGGAGGGCTGGATGAACAGCCCCGGGCACCGGCGGAACATCCTCGACTGCTCCTACAAGGAGATCGGCATCGGCCTCGCCCAGCCGGGCCAGTACTGGACGCAGGACTTCGGCGCGGCGCGCTGACCCCCGAGTGCCCCGAGTGCCCCGGGCGCCACGGCGCCCGGGGCCAGGGCCGCCCGTCAGGGTGACGCCGGACCAGGACCGGGACCAGGGCCCGCACCCGGACCGGGAGCAGGACCCGCACCCGGGTGCGGGCCAGGCGCCGGCGCGGGCTGGACGGCCATGACCAGGGCCGCCGCGAGGTTCTCCTTGCGCATCCGCTGGTCGACGTACACCAGGGAGACCACGAGCTGGGGGTAGACCAGCTGGAACAGCGCGCTGATCACGACGCCGGCCAGCAGGCAGACGGAGTACACGGCGATTCCGAAGAACAGTGGTGCGACGTCCTCGCCGCCCGAGCCGGCGTCCAGCAGGGCGGGCAAGAGCGCGAGGACGCCCACCAGGCCGAACGGCATCTGGATGGCGTAACCGCCGATCATCCCCACGGCGTACGCGAGAAGGGTGATGCCGAACACGCGCCACCAGCTGCCGGAGACCAGCCGGGCCGACCGCCGCAGAGCGTCGACGGGACCGAGCTCCTCGAACACCGCCGCGGCGGGTGCGAGGCTGAACCGGGTCGCGAGCCAGACCGCCACGGGCATCCACGCCAGCACGGCCGCGATGATCAGCAGGAGAGCGGCCGGCGCGCCGGAACCGTCCCAGGTCATGAGGGCGAGCGGGAAACCGATCGCGTAGATCAGCAGGACCGGTCCGCCCGCGATCAGCCCGACCAGCAGCACGCTGCCGAGCACCGAAGGCATCCGGGACCAGCTGCGGCGCCACATGGAGCGGAAGGTGGCGCTGCGGCCGAGCACGGCCTCCTGCACCACCGCCGGGCACAGCGCGCCGATCACCGCCGTGCCGGCCAGCATCACGAACAGCAGCAGCAGGCCCCCCGGCAGGAGGGCCAGGACCACGTCCGTCACCTCCGCGCCGTCGGGCCGTCGCCCCGGTGCGGGGTCGAAGACCGCCGAGAAGCTGTCGGGCAGGGCCAGGACGGCGACCACCACCGCCGCGACCGCCAGCAGGAACCCGGTGCCCTGTACCGCGAGCATGACGCCGACCAGCGGCTTCCAGTACCGGCGGATGGCCGTGAAGGCGCCGCCGATCAGCTCGCCCACGTCGAGCGGACGCAGGGGCACGACCCCCGGTTGCGGAGCCGGCGGGACCCAGCCCCCCGCCCACGGCGGCGCGGACTGTCCGGGGTGTGGACCCCACCCGGAGTTGTACGACATCACTGTTCCCCCCTCTTGACCTGGAGGAACAAGGTATCCCGGCGTACATCCGCACGGGAGTGGGGTGTCCGCCGGACGGGACGACGGTCCCGTCCGGGCGGACGTGCCGCCGGACGGGACCGTCGGGACGCGGCCGGGGGCCGCGCCGGGGTCAGCTGTTGACGCAGACGTTGCCGGCCGCCGGGTTGACCAGGCCGACGAGGTTGATGCTGTTGCCGCACGCGTTGACCGGGATGTGGATCGGCACCTGGACGACGTTGCCGGACAGCACGCCCGGGGAGCCGACGGCGAGGCCGCTGGCGTTGGCGTCGGCTACGGCGGAACCGCCGGCGCCCAGAATGCCGGCCGCGGCCAGGACGGTGGCGGCGATCGCAGTTCGAATGCGCATGTCACTCCAAGGTAGATGACGGAACGTCGAAGCAGGATCACACCGCCTGCGGGGGCCTTGAGCCCGGCATTCACCTGACCAACGGCGTGTTCCGTCCTCCAGGGCGGCCGGGCGCGGCCGGCGCGGCGGTTCGAACCGGCCGGCGGCGTGCCGTATAGTTGATCTCGAGCTCGCCGCCGTGGAACACGGTGGAGGGACCGGCGTTGGTGGTCCAAGGAAAGACACCCCACTTCCCGTGGGGGGATGCAGGTGCAAGGCCTGCCCAGCGCTCGATCAAGGCCCCGGCCTCCTCACGGAGACCGGGGCCTTCGCGTACGTGCGGGCACCGGACGGGGCGGCCGGCGGCGCCGGTGACCGGGGCGCGGACGGATCGCCCCGGCCGTGGTCAGACCTCGCCGCGCCAGGCGCCCGTCTCGACCCCGCGCGACTCGATGAACAGCTTGAACCGCTTCAGGTCCCCGGCCACTTGACGCTTGACGAAGCCGAGCTTGTCGGCCGCGTTCTCGGCCAGTCCCTCGGGCACCCAGTTCATGTGCAGGACCACCTTGGTGGTGCTCGCGTCGATCGGCTGGAAGACGACCAGCCCGGCCTGCCGGGTCTCCCCGTCCACCGTCATCCACGCGACGCGCTGGTCCGGGAGCTGCTCGGTGATGCGCGCGTCGAACTCGCGCTGCACCCCGTTCACGTTCGTCACCCAGTGGGTGAGCGTGTCGCTCCGCTGCTCGACGCGTTCGACGCCCTCCATGAAAGCGGGGAAGTCCTCGAACTGCGTCCACTGGTTGTAGGCCGTACGCACCGGAACGTTGACCTCGACGTACTCCTCGACATGCGACATGTCCACCCCTTCCCTGTCCCCGGCAGCCCCGCACCCCTCGGTGCCGGTCGCTCCGTCAGGACGTCCACGGCCCCGGGTACCCGCCGTCGGGAGGCCCATGCGCCGGACCCGTCGCCACCGGGGGTGTCGGCTCACGCCGTCGGGGCAGGGGCGTGGAGGTCCGTGCCGTCGCCATCCACATCCGCCGAGGAGATGAATGAACGCCGCTCTCCGCCCGCTTGCCGTCCTGGCTGCCGCGATCCTGCTGACGGGCGCGGCCGGCTGGGCCGTCGACCTGCTGCTGCGCCGGGCCGACGCGCGCCACCCGGAAACACCCCTGTGGCACTCGCTGCGCCGCTGCCGCCCGGCCCTGCAGATCGTGCTGCTGGCCGCGCTGCTCCGAGGAGCCCTCCAGCAGACCGCGTGGCGTCCGCTCCAGGAACACGAGGCCGTCGTGGGCCGGATCCTCTCCCTCGCCCTGATCGGTGCCGGGGCCTGGCTCGTCGTGGTCGTGGCCTCGGCCGTCGTCGAATCCGCCTACGCCCGCTACGCCACCGGCACCCGCGACCCGGCCCGGGTCCGCCGGGTGCGCACGCAGGTGACCCTGATCATGCGGGTCGTGACCGCCGTCGTCGTGGTCGTCGCGGCCGCGGCGATGCTGCTGACCTTCCCGAGCTTCCGTGCGCTGGGCACCTCCGTGCTCGCGTCCGCCGGCATCATCGGCATCGTCGCCGGCGTCGCCGCCCAGTCCACACTGGGCAACCTCTTCGCCGGTTTCCAGATCGCCTTCGGCGACATGGTGCGCATCGGGGACACGGTCGTGGTCGCGGGTGAATGGGGCGTGGTGGAGGACATCACACTGACCTTCCTCGCCGTGCGCACCTGGGACGAGCGCCGGATCACCATGCCCGTCTCGTACTTCACCACCCGCCCCTTCGAGAACTGGTCGCGCGGCGGCGTCCAGATGACCGGCACCGTCTTCCTCCACTGCGACCACGCCGCCCCCGTGGACCTCATACGGGACAAGGCGCACGAGATACTCGAGCGGTGCCCTGAATGGGACGGGCGCGGCTGGGACGTGGCCGTCACCGAGACCACTCCCTCGACCATGGTCGTGCGCGTGATCGTCACGGCCAAGGACGCCGACGACCTGTGGACGGTGCGCTGTGCCGTACGGGAACAGCTGATCGCCTGGCTGTCGGAGAAGCATCCGGAGGCCCTGCCCCGCGTCCTCCTCGCGCCGTCGCCGGGCGCGCCCGGGTCCGGCGCGGCACCCCGAGGATGAATCCCCCAACCACGCGTCCCCGCAAGCGAGTCGGGACCCGGCGCGCATGCCGGAACGGCCGGGGGGCACACGCGGCTCATGACCGTACCCAAGACGCCCGTCCTCGTCCTGGACAGCGCCGAACCCGAGGTCCTGGCCCGCTTCTACGCCGAACTGACCGGTGCCACGGCCGGCCCCGCCGAGGGAGACGGAGACCTCATCCTCGTCACCGGCCGCACGGGCGTCGTCCTCGGTGTCCGCCGCGACCCGGACCACGCCCCGCCGAGCTGGCCGCCCCCGGGAGAGTCCCAGGGGGCAGAGCTGCGCATCCTCGTGGCGGAGGGCTCCCTCGACGAAGCCGAACGCGAGGCGGTGACCCTGGGGGCCCGTCCGCTGGCCGCCGAGGGCGGCGAGACCCGGCCGGGCAGCCGGACCACGCTGCGGCGCTACGCCGACCCGGCGGGCCACCCGTTCGTCCTCGCCGCCCGGGAAGGGACGCCGGAGGAGTGAGCGGCGCGGAGCCGGAGGGACCGCGCGGGCCGTCCCGGCCGAAGCCGTCGCCCCCGGAAAAAGATGCCTGCTCCCGGGCCCGTCTCGGTTATCTTGCCTCGTCCTGAACAGGCCAGGGAGGCCCCCACCATGAGCAGTGCCACACCGTCGTCCTTGCCCGAGCGGATCGAGCTCTCGGGCGAGGGGCTCGTCCTGCGCGACTGGACGGAAACGGACCTCGACGCGATGCCGGAGCTGTTCGACCACCCGGACATCGCGTACTGGACGCCGATCGTTTCGCCCTTCGACGAGGCGGCCGCGCGGACGCGGCTGGCCCGGGCCCGGCAGCTGCGGCTGGAGGGCACGACCGTCCTGCTGGCCATCACCGTCGACGGCGGCGCGCCGCTCGGCGAGATCATGCTGCGGCGCGCGCCCGAGGGCATGGAGATCGGCTACGCGGTCGGCCCCGCGCACCGGGGCCGGGGACTGGCGGCGCGGGCCGTGCGGGTGATGGCCGCGTACGCGTTCGAGCGGCTGGACGCGGAGCAGGTCATCCTCGAACTGGAGGCGGAGAACGCCGCCAGCGTCGCCGTGGCGCGCAAGGCCGGCTTCGGCCTGCTCGACGTACCGCTGATCAAGGGTGAGGAGAAGGGGCGGCCGTTCGTCCTGCAGACCTGGGGCCTCGACCGCCCCGCGTAGACCCCCCGTCACGCCGCCACGGTCATCCGGCCCGCCACCCCCGGTTCCGGCGCGGCCGGTCAGCCGGTGATCGAGAAGAAGATCGAGCCGTCCTCGGCCCACCACCAGGCGCCCTGCCCCTCGTTCCACGCCGAGGCCCAGCCGTCGAGGGCCTTGACGAGCTCTTCCAGGTCGTAGCGGAGATCGGCGTCGACCCGGTCCAGCACCGCGCGGTAGGCCTCCACCGCTGGCCCGGCCTTCGCCAGTGGCCAGCATCCGATCTCCGGTGAGCCGTCCAGGGGATGGGGGATGTGGAACGGAATCTCCGAGGGCGGGCCGCTGAAGACGTACTGGTACGGCAGCAGGTCCGCGGGGACGCCTTCCGCGCTCAGCGCGGCGTCCAGAGCCGAGAAGTACGTGACCGGGCTCCGGTAACCGGCCAGGGTGGCGCTGTCGCCGGCGTTGTGGTCGATGATGATCTGGAGGGCCGCGTAGTAGGCGCTCCCGGCGTAGTCGGCGGAGGAACCGGCCCGGCCGGCTATCAGTTCCTCCAGGGCGTCCGGGACCGACAGACCCCAGTCCACGCCGTGGCGGTCGAGGCCGGCCTGACGCGCCCGTGCCCTGGCCCGCATGTTCTCCAGGCGTCGGGATTCGTCGGCGTTCAGGTCCCGGGCGGGGACGAAGCGCAGGACCTCGCCGCGGTTCGCCATGCTGTAGTTCACTACCTTGCTCATGGGGATCATGCTGCCGGACGGCACTGACACGCCCGCCGCCGGTTCGCCGCACCGCCGGAGGCGGGGTGACCGGTCCACGCGGTGTGACCGCCTCGAACGAACGTGTCTGGGACAACGGCGCCGTACGGGGCAGACGCCCGGGAGGGGAGCGCGACCGCGCTCCCGGACCGGAGGGCTGATCATGCAATCGACTTCTGGTGGGGGCGGGATCCGGACCGGGGCCTCCCGGACCGGCGTCATCGTCGCCGCCCGGGCGGGCCTGGCCACGCGCGGGGTGCTGTACGTCCTGGTCGGCGCGATCGCCCTGCGCATCGCGTTCGGCCAGGACACGGGGCGGGAGGCGGACCGGCAAGGAGCGCTCGCCGGCCTGGCGGGCGGGCCCCTGGGCCGGGTGATGATCTGGGCCGTCGGCATCGGCCTGGTCGGGATGACCCTGTGGCGCCTGTCGGAAGCGGTCTTCGGCGCTGCCGGGGCCGACGGGCACAAGGCCGGGAAAAGGCTGGCGGCGGCCGCCCGGGCGGTCTTCTACGCCGTGGCCGCGGCGTCCGTGTTCGCCTTCGCGGCCGGGCAGGGCCAGAAGTCCAGCGACGAGCAGTCCCGCGACGCCACCGCGAGCGTCCTCGAATGGCCCGGCGGCCGTTGGGTGGTCGGTCTGGTGGGACTGGCCGTGGCCGTGGGCGGAGTCGTGATCGCGGTGTCGGCGGTGCGGCGCAAGTTCCGTGACGACCTGGCGCTCCCCGCGCGGCCGGCCTGGCTGAGCGGTGTGGTCGACGTGCTCGGCGTGGGGGGCGGTCTCGCCCGGGGCGCCCTGTTCGCGGGGGTGGGCGGGTGCGCGCTCTACGCGGCGGTGGCGTACGACCCCGGCAAGGCCAAGGGCATCGACGACACCCTGCGCGCCTTCGCCGACACCCCGGCGGGCCCGTGGCTGCTGGTCGTGGTGGCGGCGGGCCTGGTGCTGTTCGGCCTGTTCTCGTGGGCGATGGCCGCCTGGCGGCGGGTCTGACCGGCGCGCCCCGCCGAGACGCCGGACCCACGCCGGGCCCGCCCCCGCGCCGTCGAGGGCCGGCCCGGCGCGCGGTCGCCCGTACGCAGCCGATCGGCCCCCCGCGACGTGTCGCCGCGCCCGTCACCGGTCACGGCGTGCAACCGTCTCCCCATGACCGAAGGCTTGACACCTCACCTCTCCCCGGCGCGCATCACCGTCTTGGGTGTGCAACCCGGTACCCCGCCCTTCCGGATCGTCGAGCTCGACGGAGAGTTCGTCGGCCGGGCGGAGTCGATGACGGACGTGCTGCTGGTCGCCGCCGAGGCGGGGATCACCATCCATGACCTCGACGACCTGGACGAGGTCCGGTGGGTCGGCGGCGGCAAGTTCACCTGGACCCTGCACTGAGGTGCCCGGGCGTCAGGCGCCTTCGCCGAGCACGGTGCGGATCAGCGCCCGCTGGTCGTCGGACAGGTTCGGGTCCTCGACGTCGAGGACCTCGCCGTCGACGGTGATGCGGTAGTGGTAGCCGTCAGCCACCGAGGAGACGGCCCGGCGGGCGAGTTCCTCGAGCCGGGCCGCGTCCCGCCGGCCGGCGGTGTCGAGTGAGCGGAGCTTCTCGGCTCCGGTGAAGCCGCCGGTACGGGTGACCGTGATCAGCATGACCGTTCCTCCGGGTGCTGTGGACGGGCGCGCGTCCGCGCGCGGCGGCGGACGCCGCCGCTTGCGCGCGTGCCCCCGATACCGGTCCGTTCCCGCCCGGCGGCCGGGAACGGCCGGAAAGCACCGCCGAGCGGCCGGTGGGGCGCGGTCGGTGAGTCCGGTGGCACCGGACGGCGCCCCCTACCGTGAACGGGCCGGGGCCGAGCCGGCCGGGGGCGAGGAGGTCCGTCCGCAGCCGCTGCCGGGCCTCGCGCCGGAGCATGGCGAACGGGGCGCCCGGAGCCGGGGGCGGGCAGACCGGCCCGGCCGCGACGTCGGCCGGACCGGCCGCGCGGGGCGTGCGGGCCGCGCAGCGCACGGCGGCGGTGCCGGTGCCGGCCGTCCCCGCCGAGGCCGCAGCGCAACCCGGGCGGGAGCCGGGGGAGGGCCCTACCGGCCCGCCGGAGTGGACCGGTCGGCGGCGGGCCCCGGAGGCACCGCGCCCAGCCGCACGCCGGCGCCGGGCCCGGTCGCGGCCCCTCCGCGTCCCGGCCGGCGCCGTCCGCGCGCCCTGCCGGCGGGTACGCGGTCCCGCGCCCCCGGAGCCGTCGTCATCCCCCTCCCGCGGCGCTCCGACGCGCGGTGAGCAGCAGGTACTCCCACTCCATGGCCCCGTCCCGCAGGGCCCCGGCCGCCAGGCCGGCCAGGGCCGCGTCGAGGGCGGCGGTCCGCTCGGGATCGTCGGCGATGTTCCGGTAGACCGTGATCGTCGGCCCGTAGGCGGCCTTGAAGAACTCGCGGAACTCCTCCGGCTCCCCGAACGCCTCCACGCGGAGCGTCCGGCGGTGTGCGTCGACGTCGGTGACGCGGTCGCCCAGGAGCGTCCGTACGTGCTCCTCCCGCCCCCACAGCGGCGGCGGCTGCGCTCCCGGCGGGGGCGGCGGCGCGTACGGCTTCATGGTGGCGAACATCTGCCCGATGAACCCTTCCGGGGTCCAGCTGATGAGGCCGACCGTGCCGCCCGGCCGGCAGACGCGCACCAGCTCGTCGGCGGCCGCCTGGTGGTGCGGGGCGAACATGACCCCGACGCAGGACATCACCGTGTCGAAGGCCCCGTCCTCGAACGGCAGCGCCTCCGCGTCGGCCTCCTGCCAGCTCAGCCGGACTCCGCGCGCCGCGGCCTCCTGCCGCCCCACGGCCAGCAGCTCGGGCGTGAGGTCGGAGGCCACCACCTCGGCGCCGGCCAGCGCGGCCGGGATCGAGGCGTTCCCCGACCCCGCGGCGACGTCCAGCACCCGGTCCCCCTCCTTCACCCCGCAGGCCTCCACCAGTACGGGCCCGAGAGCCGCCACCAGCCGTGTCGCGACCGCGGGATAGTCGCCCAGCGCCCACATCGCCCGGTGCTTCGCCTTGAGCGCACGGTCGGCCTCGCGCGCGTCCGCCGTCTCCGTCATGCCACCCGCCTCCCTCGTCCGTACGGTCCGATGGCCGTCCCCTTCGAGCATAGGAACCGCGCGGGTCACCGGCCCGGCGAGACGGTCATGGCTCCGAACGGGCGGAATCGGGGCGGAGGTCCGGTGGGACGCGGGTGCCACCGCGCCCGAAGAAACGATCCGGGCCCGGTACGACGCGCGCGTCGCCCCGAGCGGAGGGCGCCGGAACCGGGGACAGCCCTGCTGCCGCAGCCCCGCCGGCCCGCGCACCGCCGGCACCGCCGAGTTCCCGTCCTCGGCGGCGGCCCGGCCCGGCGTCGCCGCCGGACCCGACGGAAACCTCTGGTTCACCGTCCTCGGCGGCAACCGGACCCGCCGCAACGCCCCGGCCCGCGTGATCGCCCGGTACGTACCGGCGAACGCCGGTCAGCCCCAGCCCGAGGACAGCACCGAGGGCGTCGTCCACCGCAAGGACACCTGGCCGTCGGGCCGCGGCTGGTCTCCGCGTCAGACGGGGTACACCGCGGCCGATCCGTCCCGGACGCCGTCCCTGTGACATCGGCACGCTCACCGCCGGAGCGAGCCGCGGACCCTCACCACCCCGGCATCGGATCCGGCTGCCCGTGACCCCACGGGGTGCCGGACTCCGGAAGCACGCCGCCCCGCGGGGCCGGGCCGGGCCGGGGCGCCCGTGTGGCGACGCGCCCGCGGTCCCTCAGCCGTCGGCCAGCCGCCACGCGGCGAGGGCCAGCCTGGCCCGCATCAGTCCCGCCGGGGCGCTCAGGTCGAGACCCAGGGCCCTGCCGATCTGCTCGATCCTGCGGGCCACGCTGCTGTGGTGCAGGTGGAGCAGGTCGGCCGCCCGGCGCAGGGACCCCGTGGCGCAGTACGCCTCCAGCGTCTCCAGGTCCTCCGGACCCCCGGCCACGCCGGCGAGCGCCACGACATCCGGATTGCCGCGCAGCGTCTCCTGCGGCACCTCCGCCAGGAGCGCCAGCGCGCCCAGACCGGCGTAGCGGACGACGGGTTCGCGCGGCGTGGTGAACCGCAGGGCGGTACGGGCCTCCCGCCACGCCAGGTCGGGTCTCTCGGCGGCCCCGACGCCCGCGCACACGCCCTCCGGGAACCGCTCCGGATCCAGGGCGGCGGCCAGGAGGACACCCACCCCGGCGAGCACCGCCCCCTTCACCGGCCGACCCGGGCAGACGAGACCGCCCACCCGGTCCAGCGGCAGCCGCTGCGACCGGACGGCGGCGACACGGACCGGCGGACCGGCGGCGAACCCCAGGAGCCGCAGCGCCCGGGCCCTGGCCGCCTCGTCCGTGCCGGCGCTGATCACCAGCTCGACGAGGGCCGGGTCCGCCATGGTGGTACGGGCCGGCCCGTACCGTTCGACGGCGGCCGCCACGGCGATGGCGAGCCGCTCCAGCAGGACCTCGTCGAGCGGTCCGGCCGGCCCCGGCCGCTCCAGCCACACGGAACCGATCTCCTCCTCGTCGAGGACGACGGCCACCCCGCCGGACGCGGACACGGACCCCGCCTCCCGCGGGACCTCACGCCCGTCGGACGCCACACGGATGGTCCGCCCCGTGCCGTGGAGCCGGATCCCGGTGACGCACTCCGCCAGGCCCGCGGAGGCCCGGGCGAGCGCCGGCAGGTCCACCCGCCGGCGCATCAGCGTGTCGTAGAACGCGACGATGCGGAGCGCCCCGTCGACGTACGCGTCGAGTCCCGAGAGCCGTACGGCCAGTGCCTCCATGACGGCAGCATAGAAGGCCGGACCGGCGGACGCGGCCGCCGATCGGCGCGCGATCGGGCCGGGATGCCCGACGGGCGGCGGACGACCCGGCCCCGCCGGGCCCGTGAGGATGTTCGCCATGGATCCCGAACTCGAAGCCTTCATCCCGTTCTTCCCCCGGACCGACCTGAGCGACCCGGTCGCCGCCCGCGAGGCCTTCGCCGAACTGGCCACCGCGGTACCGGCACCGGACGCCGCGCACATGCGGGTGGAGGACCGCACCGTCCCCGCCGACCCGGACGTCCCCGTACGGATCTACTCCCCGCACGGAGCCCGGGGCGCCATCGTCTGGATGCACGGCGGCGGATTCTTCATGGGCAACCTGGACACCGAGCACCCGTGGGCCAGCCGCATCGCCGCGGGCTCCGGCGCGGTGGTGATCTCGGTGGACTACCGCCTCGCCCCCGAACACCCCTTCCCCGCCGCCCTGGACGACGCGTACGCCGTACTGACCTGGACGGCCGCACACGCGGCCGACCTCGGCATCGACCCGGCCCGCATCGCCGTCGGCGGCCACAGCGCCGGCGCGAACCTCGCCGCCGCGGCCACGCTGCGGGCCCGCGACGAGGGGGGACCGGAGATCCGGTTCCAGCTGCTCAACCAGCCGGGGCTCGACGACCGTCAGGACAGCTGGTCGGCGCGGAACTTCACCGACACGCCCTGGTTCTACCGGGACAAGGCCACCGCGGGCTGGCGGCACTACCTGGGCCCGCGGCCCGCCACCCCGTACGCCGCGCCGGCCCGGGCCACCGACCTGTCCGGCCTGCCCCCGGCCTACGTCTCCACCGCGGAGTTCGACCCGAACCGCGACGAGGGCCTCGAGTACGGGCTGCGCCTGCTCCGGGCGGGCGTACCGGTCGAGATCCACCAGTGGCCCGGCACCTTCCACGGCTCGCAGGCCCTGCTGTCCGCCGAGGTCTCCCAGCGCCAGAACGCCGAACTCGGCGCCGCCCTCGGCCGCGCCCTCGCCGGCTGAAGCACCCGCCCCACCACCCGACGACCCCGAAAGGACCGGACCTTGACGATCCGACCGAAGAACCGCACCCGCCTCGCCCTGTGCGCCGGCGTGGCCCTGCTCACGACCGCCGCCGCGGCCCCCGCGGTGGCGGCACCCGCTCCCCACGGTACGACGCCCGCCGAGCTGAAGACGGCGATGGACGCCGTCCACCGGGCGGGAATCCCGGGCGTGTACGGGGAGGTACGCGTCGACGGCCGGACCTGGCGCGGCGCCTCCGGAGTGGCCGACGTCACGACCGGACGCCCCGTCAGCCCGGACATGCGCCACCGCGTCGGCAGCGTCACCAAGACCTTCACCGCCGCGGCGGTCATGCAGCAGGTCGAGCGGGGCAGGATCCGGCTCGACGCGCCGGTCGGCGACTACCTCCCCGACCTCGTGCCGGGAGAGCGCGGCAGGAAGATCACGGTGCGGATGCTGCTCAACCACACCAGCGGCCTCCCCGACTACGTCCGCTACGCCTTCCCCTCCCTGGCGGTCAATTCGCCCCAGAGCCTCGACGACAACCAGTTCCGGCGGTTCCGCCCGGCCGAACTGATCGAACTGGGGCTGTCGGCGCCCCCCACCGGCGAACCCGGCGGTCCGACCGGGGTGTACTCCAACACCAACTACCTCCTGCTGGGCCAGCTCCTGGAACGGGTCACCGGCACCCCGGCCGAGGAGTACATCACCCGCCACGTCATCCGGCGCGCGGGCCTGCGGCACACCGGGTTCCCCACGGGCCCGTACCTCGACGGCCCGCACGCGCGGATGTACGAGGCGGCCCACGGCCTCCTCGACCCGCCGCGCGACTACAGCGTCTACGACCCGTCCTGGGTCGGGACGGGCGCGGCCCTGGTGTCGACGATGGACGACCTCAACCGCTTCTACGCCAAGCTCCTCGACGGCAGGATCGTCAGCCGTGCCTCGCTGGCCCAGATGCAGCGCACCATCCCGGTCCGCGCCCTGGACGGCACGACGGTCCAGTACGGCCTGGGCCTCCACCGGGTCACGGTCGAGGGCTGCGGCACCTTCTGGGGCCACGACGGCTCCGCCTGGGGCGCCGGAACCATGTCCCTGACCCGGGACGACGGCAAGCGCCAGATGTCCGTCGGCTTCAACCTCCAGCGCTGGAACGCCCGGGACGCCTCGGGGAAGCCGCTGCCGCACCCCATCGACGACGCCCTTTCCACGCTCTACGACGAGGCGATGTGCGACGGGGCGAACCCCGCGCCGACCCACCCGTCCGCCTCCTAGCCGGCGCGGTGCCCGGTGTGGTGGAGCCCGTACGCCTCCACCACACCGCGGTCTTCACCACGACCAGGGGCCGGATGGCCAGGACCCGGCCCCGCGGCGACACCCCGCCGCGTCGTCGGGCACCCGAGCCGCCCCCGTGTGAGGTGGCTCACCGCTTCCCCTCCCGCACCCGCACGTCGTCGAGGATGGCGACGGAACAGACGCGCACGAGGGGGCCGCCGCCATGACCACCGACCCGGGCCTGAGCGTGCTCATGGGCGAACGCGCCGGCCTGATCAACCTGGCCTACCGGTTCCTCGGCTCCCTGGCCGAGGCCGAGGACGCCGTACAGGAGACGTACGCCCGCTGGTTCGCCCTGCCGCGGCAGCAGCGGGAGGCCGTGGAGTCACCGGGTGCGTGGCTGACGAAGGTGGCGAGCCGCGTCTGCCTCGACGTACTCGGCTCGGCCCGGGCCCGCCGCGAGCGTTACGTGGGCCAGTGGGTTCCCGAGCCGCTGCCCGACCGTACGGAGTGGAGGAACGCCCGGCCCGCCGGGGCCGCCGGCGATCCGGCCGACCGGATCACCCTGGACGAGTCCGTCGACATGGCCTTCCTCGTCGTGCTCGAATCGATGACCCCGGCCGAGAGGGTCGTGTTCATCCTCCACGACGTCTTCCGCTACCCCTTCGCGGAGGTCGCCGCGATCGTCGGCCGTTCCCCGGCGGCCTGCCGGCAACTGGCCTCATCGGCCCGCCGCCGCATCGGTACGGCGCGCCCCCGCACGGACACGGCCGCCCGGCGGACCGGCGTCATCAGGGACTTCAAACAGGCCTGGGAGGCCAAGGACGTCGCGGCCCTCGTCGGCCTCCTCGACCCCGACGCCACGATGATCGCCGACGGCGGGGGCCTGGTCGGCGCGGTACTCCGCCCCGTCCTGGGCGCGGAGGCGATCGCCCGCCTCATCACCGGGTTCGGCGGCCGGGCCGCGCCCGGCACGACCCTCCTGGAACGGTCGGTCAACGGCCGCCCCGGCCTGGTGGCCCAGCACGCCGGCACCACCGTCACGGTGGCCGCGTTCGGGTTCACGGACGACCGGATCACCCACATCTGGGCGGTGCGCAACCCGGAGAAGCTGCGGACGTGGAACTGAACGGCCCCGCAGGGCCCGGGCGGTGCTCGACACGCCGGGCGCCCCGCCGGGGCGGACCGGAATCCCCACCCGCCGGAGCGCCTAGTTCCGCGAGACGGGTGCTTCCGAGATGATGTGCGCTCGTCACTCCCGGCCGAAAGGAACGGAGCATGGCCACGTGGTGGTCAGGGCAGGGCGTACTCCGCCGCAAACCGATCGAACACATCGAAGAGCCCGAAGGCGCGCCCAGTGAGCAGCTCGCCCGTACCCTCGGCCTGTGGCAGCTCACCGCGATCGGCGTCGGCGGCATCATCGGCGCCGGCATCTTCACCCTCGCCGGGACGGTGGCCAACGGCGTCGCGGGACCGGCGGTGCTGGTCTCCTTCCTCATCGCCGGCGTGGCCAGCGCCGCGGCGGCCTTCTCCTACGCGGAGTTCGCCGGCCTGATCCCGAAGGCCGGTTCCGCGTACACCTACGGGTACGCCGTCCTCGGCGAGCTGGCCGGCTGGTTCATCGGCTGGGACCTGCTGCTGGAGTACACGGCCATCGTCGCGGTCGTCGCCATCGGCATCTCCGGCTACTTCAACTTCCTGCTGGAGGAAACGGGCGCCTCCCTTCCCACCTGGATGCTCGGCGCCCCGGGCACCGGCGAAGGACACCGCTTCGACCTGATCGCGGCCGTCCTGTGCCTGTTCACGGCCTACCTGCTCACCCTGGGCATCAAGAACGCGGCACGCTTCGAGACCGTCGTGGTCGTCCTCAAGGTGCTGGTCGTCCTGCTGGTCGTCGTGGTCGGCTTCTTCCACGTCAGATCCGAGAACTACACGCCCTTCTTCCCCTTCGGCGTCGGCGGCGCCTTCACCGGCGCGGCCACGGTCTTCTTCGCGGTCTTCGGCTACGACGCCATGAGTACGGCGGCGGAGGAGTCCAAGGACGCGCAGCGGCACATGCCCCGGGCGATCATCTACTCCCTCGCCATCGCCATGGTGCTGTACGTGCTCGCCTGCCTGGTCCTGACGGGCATGCAGAAGTACACGGAGGTCGACCCGGAGAGCGGGTTCTCCAGCGCCTTCAAGGCGGCCGGGCTGCCCGTGGTGGCCGACATCATCGCGGTCGGGGCGATCATCGGCATCCTCACGGTGATGTTCACCTTCATGCTCGGCGTGACCCGCGTGTGGTTCTCCATGAGCCGTGACGGACTGCTGCCCCACTGGTTCGCCAAGACGCACCCGACCCGGCACGTCCCGACCCGCGTCACCTGGATCGTCGGCGTGGCATCGGCGGCCATCGCGGGATTCGTGCCGATCGGAGAGGCGGCGGAACTCACCAACATCGGGATCCTGCTCGCCTTCGCCGTCGTGTGCACCTCGGTCATCGTGCTCCACTACCGGCGCCCCGACCTGCCCCGCACGTTCCGCACGCCGCTCATGCCCTTCACCCCCGCGATCGGCGTCATCGCCTCGATCTGGCTCATCACCTACCTGCGCGTGGAGACGTGGATCCGCTTCGCGCTCTGGTTCCTCATCGGGCTGGTCGTCTACTTCGGCTACTCCTACCGCCACTCCAAGATGGCCGGACGCACCCCGGACCCGGCCTCCGGAGGGAAGCCACGGGGGTAGGGAGCCCCGCGGGGCCCGGCCGGGAGCGCGTTCACGGACGCGCTCCCGCCCGCCCGCCGTCCCGCCCTGCCGTCGACGTCCGGTCCGTCGCGCGGAAGTACAGGACGACGCTCCTCCGCTTCCTCGGCTTCCGCCGGGGCCCGGCCGGCCCGTGCCTGACGGCCCCGCACGACTGGGCCGGACGCCGGTACGGGGACCACACGGGCGGGGCGGCCCCGCGCGCCCCGGCCCCGCCGGACGGCCCCCACGTGCTTGCATGACGGACGTGCCCCGGCCCGGGACTCCCGCCACCGCCGACAGAAAGCACCACGATGGCCGCGATCCTCGCCCCCGTGACCCGTTCCCCCGCCACCACCACGCCCTACGACGTCGGCCTGCCCGTGCTGCGCGCGGTACTCGGCATGATCATGACCGTCCACGGCACCCAGAAGCTGTTCGGGTGGTTCGACGGCCCCGGCCTCCGGGGCACCGGTGCGTTCTTCAGCAGGGCCGGCTACCCGGCGGGCGAGACCATGGCGGCGGTCGCCGGTCTGACCGAGACCCTCGGCGGCCTCGGCCTGGTCCTCGGGCTGCTCACCCCGCTGGCCGCCGCCTCCGTCTTCGGCGTGATGCTCAACGCCATCACGGTCAAGTGGACCGGCTCCGTCTTCGGCCAGAAGGGCGTCGAGTTCGAGTCCCTGATCGTCGCCGCGGCCGTCACCCTGGCCCTGACCGGCCCCGGGCGCTTCGCGCTGGACCGGGCGGTGCCGTTCCTCCGCCGCCACCGGCCGGGCCACGGCCTCGCCGCGCTCGCCCTGGCGACCGTACTCGCCGCCGTGGCGCTGCTGCTGCGGAACTGACCCGGCGGGCATCATGACCGGGTGACAACGGATTCCGGTGACGACCCCGGTGACGAATTCGGCGACGGCCCCCGCGACACCCCGGGCGAGCGGCCGGTCGTGCTGCCCTACGCCGACCCGGCGTTCGTCGCGGACCCCCACCCGCTCTACCGGCACCTGCGCGAGGAGGCGCCCGTACACCGCGCGGTCATCGCGGGCGGCCTGGAGGCCTGGCTCGTCACCCGCTACGAGGACGCGCTGGCGGCCCTGTCGGACCCCCGCCTCAGCAGTGACGTACGCGACGCCACGGACGCCCGGCTGCTGCGGCAGCTGCCCGGCACGGAACGCGAGGCGATGCTCGGCAACATGCTCCGCAGCGACCCGCCCGACCACACCCGCCTGCGCCGCCTGGTGTCCAAGGCGTTCACGGCCCACCGGGTGGCCGGGATGCGGCCCCGGATCCAGGCCGTCACCGACCGCCTGCTGGACGCCGTCGCCCCCGCCGGCCACGCCGACCTCGTCGCGGACCTCGCGCTGCCGCTCCCGGTCACGGTGATCGGTGAACTGCTCGGGGTGCCTGCGGACGACCGCCAGGACTTCCAGCGCTGGACGGACCGACTGATCACACGGGGCGCGGAGCCGCCGGACCCCGCCGTGGTCAACGAGGCGTGGCAGCACATGCACGGCTACGTCACCGGGCTCCTCCGGGACAAGCGGGCCCACCCGGGTGACGACCTGCTCAGCGGCCTCGTCACCGCCCGGGACGAGGAAGGCCGGCTCACCGAGGACGAGCTGATCGCCATGGTCTTCCTGCTGCTGGCCGCCGGCTACATCACCACCGTCAACCTGATCGGCGGCGGCCTCGCCATGCTGCTCACCCACCCCGGCCAGCTGGCCCGGCTGCACTCCGATCCGGGGCTGCTGCCGGGGGCGGTCGAGGAGTTCCTCCGCTACGACGGCCCGGTCAGCCCCGGCATCGCCCGGTTCGCCCGCGAGGACGTCGAGATCGCCGGGCGGAGGATCCCGCGCGGCTCGACCGTACTGATCGCCTCGGCCATCGCGGACCGCGACCCGGCACGCTTCCACGACCCCGACCGCCTGGACGTCACCCGCCGGGACAACCCCCACCTGGCCTTCGGGCACGGCATCCACTACTGCCTGGGCGCACCACTGGCCCGGCTGGAAGGCGAGATCGCCATCGGCACGGCCCTGCGCAGGCTCCCCGGGCTCGCGCCGGCCGTACCGCCGGACGGCATCCCCTGGCGTCCCGGCGGCCTGCGCGGCCCCCTGAGCCTGCCGGTGACCTTCACCCCCGGCGGCCGGCCGGCCCTCACCTCGTGAAGCCGCGGCACCGGACGGCGCGCCCGCGCGGGCCCGCGTACGTGCGGGAGGCCCGCCGGAAGCGGTTCCGGGCGGTGCCGAGAAGCCGCGGACGGCTCCGTCCCCCGTACGCAAGCGGCCGCACCGGGCCGCACCAGCACCGAGGAGCGTCACCATGGCCAAGTACCTGCTGCTCAAGCACTACCGAGGCGCCCCGGCGGCGGTCAACGACGTCCCCATGGACCAGTGGACGCCGGAGGAGGTCTCGGCCCACATCCAGTACATGAACGACTTCGCGGCCCGGCTCGAGAAGAGCGGCGAGTTCGTCGACGGCCAGGCGCTCGCCCCCGAGGGGACCTTCGTCCGCTACGACGGGGAGGGACGCCCGCCGGTCACCAGCGGCCCGTTCGCCGAGACCAAGGACCTCATCGCCGGATGGATGGTGATCGACGTCGACAGCTACGAGCGCGCCGTCGAGCTGGCCGGCGAACTGTCGGCGGCCCCCGGGGCGGGCGGCGAGCCGATCCACGAGTGGCTCGAACTGCGCCCGTTCCTGACCACGCCGCCCACCCTCACGGAGTGACCTCCGCGGTGGACGAGGCCGACCCGCCGCGCGATCCGAAGGGCCGGCTGGTCAACCGGCGGGGCCCGGGCGCCGCCGACCGCCGCCCGGGCTACCACGCACGGGTGCATTCCCGCCCCGGACCGGGACGCGACCCGCCCGCGGGGAAACCCTGACGGACGCGGTGCACCCGCTGCGTGCCCGCCGTACGGCGTCAGGAGGAGCGGCTTGGACAGCACCACACCCGCGCGGGCCCGGCCCCGGCACCGCCTTCCGCGAACCCTGGCGGCCGCCCTCGCCTGCTCCGCGGGGGCCACCCTGCTGGCCGGGTGCGAGGCGCCCGCACCGCGGCAGCACGCGGCCCGGGACGCGGCGGCCGCCTTCGAACACGCTCTGGCCGCCTCCGACCACGCGGCGGCGTGCGCACTGCTCGCCCCCGGCACCCGCGAACAGCTCGAGCAGGAGGAGAAACGACCCTGCGCCCAGGCGCTGCCCGGAGCGGACGTGCCGCGCGGCGGCCCCGTACGCGCCACCGAGGTGTACGGCAGGCAGGCGCTGTTGCGGCTGAGCGCCGACACCCTGTTCCTGTCGCAGTTCCGCGGCGGCTGGAAGGTGGTGGCGGCGGGCTGCACACCGCGCCCCGACCGTCCGTACCAGTGCACGCTCAAGGGGGAGTGAGATGAAAGGCCTCTTCATCACCTGTCTCGCGGTCATCCTGGGCGGCCTCGGCTACTTCATCGCCCTGGGGGTGATGCACCGGTGAACGCGCCCGCGGACCACGGCGAGGACCACGGCGGCGGCGGCGACGGCGGAAGCGGGAGCAAGGGCGGACGCCGGGGCTTCTGGCACGACAACAGCCTGACCCTCGCCTTCGGAGCGGGGTTCCTGCTCGTACTGGCCGGCCAGGCCGTCGCCGGACACGCCGAGTTCAACGAGGCGCTCGCGGTCGACGGGCTGGAGCCCCTCGGATTCGGGGACTACCTGATGTCCTCGGACTTCGCCGTGGACGTCACCGAGAACTGGCAGTCGGAGTTCCTCCAGTTCTTCCTCTACATCTTCGGCACCGTCTGGCTCCTGCAGCGCGGCTCCCCGGAGTCCAAGGAACTGCACAAGGCCGGGACCGAGAGCGACCGCGAGCAGCGCATGGGCGCCCACGCCAGGACGGACTCCCCGCGCTGGGCGGGCACCGGGGGCTGGAGGCAGTCGCTCTACTCGCGTTCCCTCGGACTGGTGATGGCGATGCTCTTCCTGCTGTCCTGGCTCGCCCAGGCCACCAGCGGAGCCGCGGCCCACGGCGAACAGCAGGTGCGCCAGCTCCAGGAGCCGCTGAGCTGGGGCGCGTACCTCGCCTCCGCGGACTTCTGGAACCGGTCCCTGCAGAACTGGCAGTCCGAACTGCTCGCGGTCGCCGCGATGGCGATCCTCTCCGTCTACCTGCGCCAGCGCGGCTCCCCGGAGTCCAAGCCGGTCGGTGCCCCGCACCACGCCACGGGTGTCGAAGGCTGACGCACCGCCCGTCCCGGCCGGAAAGATGACCTCCCGATGTCTGTCCCGCCGGGCGCCGTGGTGCGAACCTGACCACGCCGCCCGGCCGGGCGAGGGCGTCCACGAACCCCGGCCGCGCGCGGCCCTCCGCCGACCCGCCACAGAGGAGAGTCCGCCGCATGCGGAACCGTCCGGCCGATGCACCGCACCAGCGAGTGGTGTGGGGGATATCCCTCGCGCTGATCGCGGTCACCGCCCTGTTCGGGGCCGCGCCCGGGGCCGCCACGGCGGCACCGCCCGCCGGCCCGCCCGTCCCCACCCTCACCTGGGGCCCCTGCGCCGACCGCCCGGAGGACGGCTTCGAGTGCGCGACGGCCCGCGTACCGCTGGACTACCGCGACCCGGCCGGGCGCACGATCCCCCTCGCGGTCACCCGCAAGCCGGCGGCCGACCCGGCCCACCGCACCGGTGTCCTGCTGCTGCACCCCGGCGGGCCCGGCAACTCCGGTGTGGACTTCGCCCGCAACAGCCACGAGAACCTCCCCGCCTCCCTCCGCGACGCCTTCGACGTCGTCGGCTACGACATGCGCGGTGTGGGCCGCAGCGGGCAGGTGGAGTGCTGGAACGACAAGGAGTACGCCGCCGCCGTGGACGCCGCGCGCGGCGTACCCGGCCCGGGAGCCGTGCGCGGCGCGATCCGGCAGGGCCTCGACTTCGCCACCGCCTGCCGGGAGCGGGCCGCGGACCTCGTGCCGTACGTCGGCACCGGCTCCAACGCCGAGGACATCGACCTGCTCCGCCAGGCCCTCGGCGAGCGGACGCTCACCTTCTACGGCCGCTCCTTCGGCAGCTACGTCGGCACCGTCTACGCCGCGCGGTTCCCCCGGCGCGTCCGGGCCATGGTCCTGGACGGTGCCTACGACCCCCGCAGTTACGCCGACGTCCCCTACGCCTACGACGCCGCGCAGTTCGCCGCCCTGGACGCGGCGGCCGGCCGGTTCCTGGACTGGTGCGCGCGGAACGCCGCCGCGTGCGGATTCGGCGACGGCCGCCCCCGCGAGGCCTTCGAGGAGCTCAAGCGGGCACTGGACGCCGACCCCGTCGTCACCGCGAGCGGACGACCCGCCACCGGCTACACCCTCGCCTACCGCCTGATGTTCAACATCAACGCCGGCAAGGAGATCTGGCCCCACCTGGGACAGGCCCTGCGCGCGGCCCAGGAACGCCAGCCCTCCTTCCTGCTGAACCCGCCCTCACCCGGATCCTTCGACTTCCTCAACGTCAACCTGGCCGTCGAGTGCGCCGACCGCGCCTACCCCGCCGGCCCCCTCGCGGTGGCCGCGCTGGTCAGCGCCGAAGCGGCCGCCGCCCCGCTGCTCGGACCGCCGATCGGCTTCGGCCCGCCGACCTACGACCACAACCACGCGACCACCTGCGCCCAGTGGCGGGCGGAGCGCCCCAGCCGCTTCGAGGGCTCCTACCGCGCGGCCGGTTCGGCGCCGATCCTCGTCCTCGGCACGACGGGCGACCCGGACACCCCGTACCAGGACGCCGTGACCCTCACCCGGACGCTCGAGAACGGGCGCCTGCTGACCTTCGACGCCGAAGGCCACACCGCCTACAACCGCAGCGCGTGCGTCAGCGCCCTCGCCACGCGGTACCTCGCCACCCTCGCGCTGCCCGCCCCGGGCACCGTCTGCGCGGACGAGGCGCCCCCCGGAGCACCCGGCCGCCGCACCGCGGGCATCGAGGCCGACGAGACGCGCGACGTGATCCCCGCACCGCGCTGACACCCCTCCCGCACCGGGCCGCGGCCGGTCACCGGCCGCGGCCCCGCGCGGTTAGGCTCACCCCATGACTGTGCTCGTATACGAAGACTTCGGCACCGGCCGCCACCGCGAGGCCTCGCTGATCCGGCACGCCCTGGGCAGCGTCCACGACGAGGAGCTCGTGGCCGGCCTCGCCGGGGGCATCGGCTTCATGTACTTCGTCTTCGAGTACGAGGGACGCCTGCCGATCCTCACGATCGTGGCCCAGGCCCACCCCGAGCCCTGGGTGCAGGTCGCGCTCGGCCGCCTCGGGGTCCCGTACGAGGCCACCCGCGCGATGAACCCCCGCTGGGGCCGGGTCCGCGCGGCGCTGGACGCGGGGCAGCCCGCCTTCTGCGTGGTCGACCGCTCCTCCCTGCCCTGGCACGCGGCCGACCCGGACGCCGAGATGACGGGAACCGACCCGTACACCGTCGTCATCGCGGGTTACGACGGCGACGACCTGCTGGTCGAGGACGGCGCCGAAACCCCCTACCGGATCGACCGCGAGGAGTTCGGCGCCGCCTGGACCGCCCACCGCAAGGGCCGCCACCAGCTGATCGTGCCCACGGGCCCGGCCGAGGGGGAGCCGGACGTGGACGGCGCGATCGCCTCCACCGTCACGCACCTCACGGGGCCCGTGCTGGGCAACGAGTTCGACGTGAACTTCGGCTTCACCGGCATGGAGAAGTTCGCCGCCCAGCTGCGCGACGGCACCACGGCGGCGGGCTGGGAGCGGCGGTTCGGCAGCTCGCCCGAGGCCCTGCGCGCCGGCACCGGGCGGCTGTACGCGTGCCTGGAGGAGGAGTGGACCGCTCCGGGGGCCACCCGCCCGCTGTACGCCGACTTCCTCGACCTCGTCGGACGCCCGGAGGCGGCCGGGCTCTTCCGGGAGTCCGCCGGCCACTGGTCGCAACTGGCCATGCTGGCCCGCGACGCCGACCCGGGGGCCGGTCCGCAGGAGCGGCGGGAACTCTTCGACGCCTGCGCGGAGCGCGTGGACCGCTGCGTGGACCTGGAGCGCCGGGCGGTCCGGGCGCTGGAGAAGTAACGAGGGCGGCCGGCCGGGCCCCCGCACCCGCCCGTCCGGCCCGGGACCCGCCGCCCGCTCCACCCGGTTATCCCGCGTGCTTCCTGATCAGCTCGTACGAGCGGACGCGGTCGCGGACGTCGTAAACGGGCGTGGTCAGCATCAGCTCGTCGGCGCCGGCCTCGTCGGCCAGCTGCGCGAGGCGCCGTACGACGGTGTCGGGGCTGCCGACGGCCTGCTGGGCGCGGAAGCCCGCGAGGGCCTGCCGCTCCTCCTCGGTGAAGGGGTGGGCGGCGGCCTCCTCCGGGGTGGGGAAGGGCATGTCGCTGACCCCCTTGAGCAGCCCGGCCTTGACGACGTTCATCGGCCCGCCCCGCCACAGGGCCTCTTCCTCCGTCTCGGCGCACACCGTCTCCACGCACAGCAGCACCCGGGGCCGGGCGCACCAGCGCGAAGGCGTGAACGCCGTCCGGTAACGGTCCAGGACCGCGCGGGTGTTCTCCGGCCGGATGTGGTGGGCGACGGCCACCGGGAGGCCGAGTTCCCCGGCCAGAGCCGCCCCCGCGGTGCTGGAGGCCAGCAGCCACGGCTCGGGCAGCGGCCCGAGGGCGACCTCGTCGACCAGCAGGGACAGGATCGAGGCCACGTCCTCGCGGTACTCCGCGTCCGTCGCCGGCCCGGCCCCCCGGCGCAGGGCCCGGGCGATCCCTTCGTCGAAGGTACCGGGGCCCCGGCCGATGCCCAGGTCGATGCGGTCCTCGTGCAGCGCGGCCAGCGTCCCGAACTGCTCCGCGACCGTGAGGGGCGCGTGGTTGGGGGCCAGTACGCCTCCGGAGCCGAGACGGACGGCGGAGGTGGAGGCCGCGGCGTGGGCGGTCAGGACGACCGGCGGAAAGGCGCCGATCGCGGGGGAGTGGTGGTGCTCGGCGTACCAGATCCGGTGGTAACCGAGCCGTTCCAGCTCCCGCGCGAAGGCCGCGGTGTCCCGCAGGGTGTCCACCGCCCGGGTGCCGGTCTGGACCATCGCGACCTCGAGCGCCGAAAGGGGTATGTCGATCATGCCCGCCAGCATAGGGACCGCCCGCCCCGGCGAGCGCCGCCGTGATCCCTTTCGCGCCACGCGTCAGCGGCCTCGCCGCGGGGGTGCCGCTCTGCGAAGCAATAATCCGCGTGCGGACTGCCGCCGGGAGTGCCACCGTCACCGTCGTGACCCTGATGAACGCGCTCGTCGGTTTCGCCTCGACCGGCCGGGCCGGCCCGCTCCACTGCGGGATGCCGCTGGCCGGAGCCGAGGAACTCCTCGGCCCCGGGCGGCCGCACCCCGTCATCCTGATGAAGGGCCCCGGCTTCGACGGGTACCCGTACGCCTGGGGCGGGCTGGAACTCTTCGTCACCCGCGGGCACGTCAGCGGGATCTCGTTGCGCTTCCGGCCGGGCGCGGCGGTCAGACTGCCGGAGTGCGTGCTGCCGGACGCCGGGGCGTACACGGCGACCGTCCTGCGCGAGGACTTCACCGCCGCCCTCGACGCCGCCGGCTGCCGGTACGAGGCCGACCCCGTCCTGACCTTCGACGAACAGTCCGGCGTCATCACCCACCCCGCCGGCACCTGTGCGGTGTTCGGCCTGCCGACGGCGGAAGCGGACGTGGCGGACCGCACCCGCTTCTACCTGGACGTCCTCCACCAGCACACGGTGTGACCGCTGCCGCACGGGGCATTCGGCCGTCCGACCCCGACGGCCGGCCCGTCCCGCGGACGGGGAACGCCTTCGCCGGGGCGTCGGCGACGACCGGGACCCTCAGCCGGGACGGCGGCTACGACCGGATCGACTGCGGGGACGGCCCGGACACGGTGATCGCCGACCCGGCCGCCCGCGACGTCGTCCGTGAGCCGCCGTCAGGGACCCTGCCGGGGCCCGCTGCCCGTTCCCCGGTCCCCGGTCACGCGACCGCCGCCCCGGGAGGGCCGACGGTTCAGCCGGCGGCGGACCCGAACCACTTCGGCAGCGCGCCGAGCAGGTCCTGCTGGTCCTCGCCGGCCCACGCGACGTGGCCGTCCGGACGCAGCAGTACGGCGGGCACGTCCAGTTCGCCGCTGACGTCGACGACGTGGTCGACCCGGTCCGTCCAGCCCTCCGCCGAGAGCCGGCCGGTCTGGTCGAGCAGCAGCCCGCGGCCGCCGTGCATCAGCTCGTAGAGACGGCCCCGTCCCAGCCGCACGTCCCGCAGCCGCTTGCCGAGCAGTTCGTGCCCGTCGCCGAAGTCGTAGCGGACGCCGATCGCCGTGATCTTCTCGACCAGGTACCGGTTCACGTCCTCGAACCGCGTCAGTTCCGCCAGCAGCCGGCGCACCGAACGGGGGCCCGGCTCGTTCGACATCAGCTGCATCTGGGCGCGCGTGTTGTCCAGGACGTCGGCCGCCACCGGGTGGCGTTCCGCGTGGTAGGTGTCCAGAAGTCCCTCCGGCGCCCAGCCGGCCACCTCGGCGGCGAGCTTCCAGCCGAGGTTGAACGCGTCCTGGAGGCCCAGGTTGAGCCCCTGCCCGCCGGTCGGCGGGTGGATGTGCGCCGCGTCACCGGCCAGCAGCACCCGGCCGGACCGGTACCGCTCGGCCAGCCGCGTCGCGTCACCGAAGCGGGAGATCCAGCGCGGCGAGTGCACGCCGAAGTCGGTCCCGGCGTACGCCTTCAGCTGCCGCCGCAGTTCATCGAGGGTCGGCGGGACGGTACGGTCCTCGGCGATTCCCTCGGCGGGGACGATGAACCGGTACACCCCGTCCCCCTCGGGTATGGCACCGAACCGCGTCTCGGTCCTGCGGACCTCCGCGATCACCGTCGCCAGGGTCTCCGGGGACGCGGTCAGCTCCACGTCGGCCAGCAGGGTCTCGACCCGGCTCGGTTCACCGGGGAAGCCGATCCCGAGCAGCTTGCGCACCGTGCTGCGGCCGCCGTCGCAGCCGACGAGGTACCGCGAGCGCAGTCGCGTGCCGTCCGCCAGCACGACGGTCACCCCCTCCTCGTCCTGGCTCAGCCCGACGAGTTCGCGGCCGCGCCGGATCTCGACGCCGAGCCCGGTGGCGGACTCGGTCAGCAGGCGTTCCGTGACCGCCTGCGGGATGGAAAGCACGTAGGAATGCGTGGTGTCGAGTCCGTCCGGCCACGAGGTGCCGACCCCGGCGAAGAAGCCGCCGACCGTGAACCGTTCGCCGCGCGCGAGGAACGGCTCGAGCAGACCGCGCTGGTCCATCACCTCGATGCTGCGCGCGTGCAGGCCGCGCGCACGGGACTGCCTGGACTGCTGGGTCTCCTTCTCCAGGACGAGCACGCGGACGCCGTGCAGCCGCAGTTCGCGGGCCAGCATCAGGCCGGTCGGACCGCAGCCCGTCACGATGACGTCAATCATGAAAAACACCCATTCGACGAGACTTTTTCACAGGTTCTGGATTCGGCCGCCCATTCTGCGGGGGGCCGGGGGCCTTGCCGCAAGCCCCCCAGTGCGCTATATGTTGAGAGTGGCGAGGAGCGCGTGCTCCTTGCCCTTGTTTGTTTCCGGCCGTCCCGCTCCGCCGGTGCAGTGGCGTTTCACCAGGTGAACGCACTGGTCCAGGCGGGTGAGTTACCCCCGGAGCCCTGTCCCGGGCGGACCGCGGGTCGTTACAAACGGATCGTGATCAGGTACGTGTTCCCTTCGGGCACGGCTGTCACCGCCGCCCGTCGGCGTTCCCCGAGTAGCGACAGAGAGACGGCCCTTTCCATGAACAACCGCCTGCGGTACCTCGCCGCCACCCTGGCAACCGGCTTCACCCTGGCGCTCACCGCCGGTGCCCCCGCCGACGCCCGCCCCAGCGGCGTCGACAGCCAGTGCGGGAGGTACATCTGCGTGATGACCGCCCACCACAACCGCTTCGTACAGGACATCACCGTCCAGACCAAGGACGGTCTGCCGGGCACGCTCCGCTCCTACTGGGGCAACTTCCACGGCCCGAGGGTCAACGCCGCCTCCCACCGCTGGACGGTGGGTTACGAGCAGGCGGACGCCAAGCTCGTCTGCGGCGGCCTGGAGCGGGACGGCCGCACCATCGAGGACGGCATCTGCGTCACCATCTGAGCCCGGCGGCCCGCCGCCGGCCGCCGCCCCGCAGGGACCCCGGCGGTACCGCCGCGCAGCCCGGGCGGCCACCGTCGGGGCGGGGCATGATGTGGTCATGAGCGACCGAGACGAGTTCCTGGACTGGGTCAGGACCGCCTTGTACGAGGCGGAACGCGCGCTGCACGACGGTGATCCCGCGCCCCGGCGGGCCTTGTGGTCGCGCGATGAGCCGGTCAGTGTGCTGGGGGCGTGGCGCAACGCCTTCGGGCAGCGGGAACTCGACGCGCTGTTCACCCGCCTCGGGGAGAGCTTCTCCGACTGCGCCTCGTACGAGTTCGAACTCCAGGCGTACGACGTGGTGGGCGACATGGCCTACACGGCGGCCCTGGAACACGTCTCCGCCTCCGTGGACGGAGCACCGCGGACCTACACCCTGCGGGCCACCCAGGTGTACCGGCGGGAGGGCGGCGAGTGGAGGGTGGCCCACCGCCACGGCGACACCGTCACCGGGTGAGGCCCGGCGGGGCCTGGACGGCGGGGCTCAGGGGGACCCCGTGGAGCCGGCGCCGTCCTCCGGGACGCGGCGCCGGACCTGGTCCTCCTGGGCGAGGCGCCGCAGCAGCTCGAAGACCGGGGCGCAGATCGCGAAGACGATGACGGCCCGCTCCGCCAGGGCCACCGGATCGTCGAGGCACGAGGCGCGCTCCAGGTCCAGCCGGGCCACCGACTCGGCGAGCCGGGCGTACGCGGCCAGCTCGCCCGGGGCGTACTGGGCGTCGAGCCGGCGCAGCTCCTTGAGCGCGGCCGTGAGCCCCTGCACGTGGGGCGAGGTGGCGGGCGCCCGCCAGTCCAGGGCCGTGAGCAGCTCGGACACCTCCGCTCCGGCGGCCTCCTCGGCCTCGCTCTCCTCCGCGCCGCCCTCCGGGCGCTGGGAGGCGACCGGCACCGGGAGCGCGTAGCTGATCGCGCCGAGCGCGCCCTCGGTGCTGTGGGCCTGGTCGACGGCGGCGAGCACCTCACGGGTGGCGGCGATGGACAGGCCGCCGAGCGTGGTCAGGGCCTTGATCAGCCGCAGCCGCTCCGCGTGCTCCTCCCCGTACTCCGCCAGGGTCGCGGCGGTCGCCCGCCCCGCGGGGAGCAGACCCTGCCGCCGGAAGTACTTGATGCTGGCGACCGGCACGCCGGTGAGCCGGCTGAGCTCCGAGATCTTCATACGGCTTCCCTCCTGGTCCGCGGTCCCGGCCGGCCGGTACACGCCATCGGCGATTGGACACCACAACAAGATACTGCCAGTATCCAGTAGCTGGATACCATAAGTATCCAGCTCAGGAATCGCAGCCGCACCGGAGAATCGATGCCTCACCCCACGCCACCCTCCGTGCTCCGCCGACCCCAGCTGTGGATCGGTACGGGACTCATCGCCGCAGTGGTCTCCATGTTGTTCGCCCTGCTCTACGTGGGCGGCAACGTCGACCCGAGAGGGAACCTGCGCGACCTGCCCGTGGCCCTGGTCAACGCCGACGCCGGAGCCGACGCGGGCGGCCGCCGCGTCAACCTCGGCCAGCAGGTCGTCGAGGGCGTCGAGAAGGCCGCCAAGGGTGACGAGAGCATCGACTGGCAGCTCGTCAGCCGTGAGGAGGCCGACAAGCGGCTGGGCAGCGGCAAGGTGTTCGGCGCCCTCGTCATCCCGCGGGACTTCTCCGCCACGATGACCGCGCTCGCCTCCCCCCAGCCCCCGGCCCAGGGCAAGGCCGCGCCTCCGACGCTGACGGTGCTGACCAACCAGGCCGCCGGCAGCATAGGTTCCTCCATGTCCTCCCAGGCCGCCCAGAAGGCCGCCCGCGCGGCCTCCGCGCAACTCGGCCAGGAACTCCTCAAGCAGGCCGCGGCCCAGAAGACCCAGCTGCCGACGGCCGCGCAGCTCAAGCTCACCGACCCGGTGACGGTGACCGTCGCCGACGGCCACCCGCTGGGCTCGCGCAGCGCCATGGGCCTGAGCGCCTTCTACTACGCCCTGGTCCTGGTCGTCTGCGGCATGCTCGGAGCCAACCTCGTCAACTCCCAGGTCGACACGGCCCTCGGCTACCTGCACACCGACTACGGCCCGGTCCGCAAGCGCGAACCCGTCCAGCACACCAGCCGCGTCCGCACCCTGGCCGTCGCCATGGCGCTCATGCTCGGCATGTCGCTGGTCATGGGCACCCTGGTCGAGGTCGCCACCGTCGCCATCCTCGACATGGACGCCTCCCACCTCGGCCTGCTGTGGCTCTACTCGGTCGCCACCATCGCCGTCGTCGGCGTCGGCAGCCTCGCCCTGTTCGCCGCGTTCGGCACCCCCGGCATGCTGCTGGCCACCATCGTCTTCATCGCGATGGCCGTCCCCTCCTCGGGCGCCACGGTCCCCGTCCAGGCGCTGCCCGGATTCTTCCGCGCCCTCGCCGAGTTCGAGCCGCTGCGCCAGATCACCGAGGGTCTGCGCTCCCTGCTGTACTACGGGGCCCAGGCCGACGCGGGCCTGACCCGCGCGTGGACCGCGATGGGCATCGCCCTCGTCGCGGCACTGGTCTTCGGCTTCGCCGTGACCCGGCTCTACGACCGCCGCGGCCTGCACCGCATCCCGCGGCCCGACAGTGCCGCGGCCACCGCCGAGGAGACCCCGGAGCCGACCCCGGCCGCCGAGCCCTCGCCGTCCGCCACGGCCTGAGACGGGCAGGCCACAGCCGGAACCCCGGAAAGGCGGGTTCCGCGCGGTACCCCTGACGGGGCACGGCGCGGAACCCGCCTTTCCGTATCCGGCCGGCCCCGGGGGTCCGGCCCGTGGGCGGGAAGCCCGCCCGCCGGACGCGGGCCGTCCCTCCCGCCCCGGCACGGCGGGAGGGACGGAAAACCGCACCGATCCGGACAAGGTGAGTGGCCTTCAGGTGAACGCGGGCCGCTCGGCAGCAGGTCAGCGGCCCGCGTTCCGCGGGAACCCCCGCTCCTCACCCGCCGTTTCCGACCGGACACGCAGCGGCACACACGGCCTGAGCTGCCCGAACGCCCATTCGCTATCCGGTATTCGAACTGGCTGTCCGTAAATCGGCCGTCGATATGCATGTCACCTTCACAACCGACAGACTCGACCGCAACAGAGCCCGACAACGAAAGTGATTGTCGAGCTAGACCTTCGGATCGAAAGTGAGTCCTGTCGTGCGCTACCGCTTCGCAGCCGTCTCGTCCGCCGCCCTCCTCTGCCTGGCGGGTGCCACCGGTATGGCGGAGGCCAAGCCCACCAGCCTGTACGCGCCGTCCGCGCTGGTCTTCTCCGTCACCCAGGGCGACGACGCCAACGCCGGAACCGTCCTGCGCGCCGCCACCCTCAGCTGTATGCCGTCGGCGCAGGGCACCCACCCCGACCCCAAGGCCGCGTGCAGCGCCCTCAACTCCACCGGCGGCACCTTCGACCGCCTGCTCGCCGCCCCCGACGCCAACCGTGCCTGCCCGATGCACTACGCACCGGTCACCGTCACCGCGGAGGGCGTCTGGCAGGGCAGCCGCGTCACCTGGAAGCACACCTTCTCCAACACCTGCACGATGAACGCCACCCTCAACGGCAATGCCGTCTTCGCGTTCTGATGCCCCGCTCCGGCCGTCCCGTCACGGCCGCCCGGGCGGCATCCGGGTGACCGGCCGCGTGGTACCCGCAGGGGCCCGGCCACGGTCGGCCCCGGGCCCCTGCGGGGCCGGACGGCTCAGGACCGGGGCGGCCGCGGACGCCCCATCCACCAGTTCCCGACGGCGTCGGTGCGGGGACTGGTCCAGTACTCGATGACCGCACCGGTGAACTCGGTGGCGGACAGCGCCCCGTCACCGTCGGCATCGAGGTGGGCGAACGCCTCGGCCGCTTGCTCCCGGGTGAAGCCGGGGAAGTGTCCACGCTGGAACGCGAAGAACTCCTCGGGGCTGATCCGGCCGTCGCGATCGATGTCGGCGATGTCCAGGTAGGTCCGGGCGATCCCGCCCAGCGCGGCCGCCGCCGCCTCCGGATTCTCCGCCAGCGTCCGGGTCGACGTGACGAACTGGTCCTTGGTGATCCCCTCGCCGCCGACCGGGACGAACGGCAGGTGCACCTCCCGCCAGATGTCCAGGTAGGCGGCGACGATCCGTTCCTCGGCCGCAGACCCCTCCCCGTTGCCGAGGGAGGCGGCCACCCGGCGGCCCATCTCCCTGTGATCGTCCTCGGTGAGCACCCCGTCACCGTTCGCGTCGAGCTGGTCGAAACCCTGCTCGATCTTCGCCGTCAGAAAATCCTGACTCACCATCACCGCTCCTCCGGAACCCATCCGTGCGAAAGGGCGGGGCACCTGCGTGTGTCCCGCCCCCAGGCCAACGACCGGGTACGCGTAAGAACACGCCCTGGCCGCAGGCGGGGCTCCGGCCAGGGGTATTCTCCGGCGATGTCGAATCAGTCAGTGGCGGCGGGAGTCGGTCTCGCCGGTGTGATGGCGCACTGTGGCGGAAGCCCGGTGGCCGCGGTGGAGCTTTTGGCGGGGGTGATGGCCTCGGCACCGGCGGCTCCGGAGCCCTATGCGGCCCTCGCCGCGTTGTGGCGGGAGCGGGGCCCGGATCTGAAGGAGTCCCTCGAAGGGAACGGCTCCTCGAGGTCCGTGCCGGCGCAGGCGTACTTCTCGTTCCTCGAAGGGGACATGGACGACGCGGCGATGGCCCTCGGTTCGGTCACGGGGGTGCGGCCCGACGTGGCATGGGGCGCCGCGCCCTGGTTCGGCGACGCGCGCTTCCTCGGCGCGGTGGGTGCCCCGGCCCTGGCCGAGGCGTGTCTGCGGACGTTGGACCACGGCCACGACCTGGACTCCGACGGGATGCGGGCGCGGTTCGCGCCCTGGTTCCGCGCCCTCGACGTGGTGTCCGGACGGGACCCCGTGCCGGAGTCGCTGGCCGCCATGGCCCGGCTGCCCCGGGCCTGCGGCCGGTACGACCTGGCCCTCGCCCTCTGCGACCGCGCCGATGCCGTCGGCCGGGTCATGTGGACGGCGGTCGCACGAGCGGCCACCTGCCGGGCGATGGGCGACCTGGACCGGGCCGCCGCCGCCTTCGAAGCCGCTCTGCTCATGGACGCCGCCAACTGGTCCCTCTTCCTGGACCTCGCGGACCTGCGTGCGGAGCAGGGCGACTTCGCCGCGGCCGTGAGCCTCGTCGAGCAGGGCCTGGAACACGAACCTCACCACGTCACCCTGCGCGCGGCTCGTGCCGCCTACGCCGCACGCCTTGCCGGCTCGTCCGACGATCTGGGGGACCTGATCGCTCTGGCGCCGGAGCTCCCGAACCCGGCGTACCGGAACCTGCTGGTCGAGTACGCGTGCGCGGGGCCGGACCTGCCTCGGGGGCTCGTCGCCGAGGCCCGCCGCACCTGCCGGCCGAACCTCTGAGTTCGCTCAATTCCGGATTGGGCGCGCCCCTGGTCAGGGCATCGTGCCCGCACCAGCGGAACGCGGAGGAACGAGGGAACGCATGGAAGTCGTCCTGACCATGGCAGTGGTGATCTTCGTGGTGTCCTTCCAGGTGCTGTGGGGGCGCAAGCGCCCGCGGCGGCGCAGGGCCCGGTGGGGCGACGGCGGCGGTGACTCCTGCGGTGGCGGATCCTCGTGCGGATCGTCCTGCGGAGGCGGCGGCGGAGGGGGTGACTGACCCGGGGTCAGGACGCGGGAGCGGGCCACGGGACGTCCGTGGCCACCGGCGCGGCGTAGTCGACGCCCGGGACGGAGAACCCGTACAGGCGCCGGACCTCGGCACGGAACCAGTCGAGGTCGGCGAGACCCGCGATGGTGGCGGTCGTCGCGGCCTCCCACCGCTCCGCGACGGCCGCCTGGACGTCGTCGGCGAGCTCCCAGGCGTCCAGCCGGATCCGGCCCTCCTCGTCCGGAACGCTCGGGGCCGCCCCGGTCAGCTGGTCCCACAGGGCGGAGAGCTGACGGACCGGCGGCACCAGGCCCTCGCCGAGGACACCGCGCAGCAGGCCGGTGTACAGGGCGATGCCGGGGATCGCGGTCGACGACTGCGTGACGGCGGCCCCGTTGACGGAGGTCACGGCCCGGCCGCCCACCGCCTTGCCGAGGCGCTCGTCCAGGGCGCGGGCCGTGGCCTCGAGGTGGGCCTTGGCCGCGCCGATGGTGCCCTGCCGGTAGACCGCCGCCGTCAGCGGCGAACCGATGTACGACAGCGCGGCGGTGGTGAAACCTCCGGCCAGCAGACCCCGGCCCGCGAGGCGGTCGACCCAGCGTTCCCAGTCCGCACCGCCCATCACGGCCACGGTCTGCTCGACGTCGTCGCCCCCGGCCGGACCGGTCTCGATCTCGCGGACCTCGGGAGCGCCCCGGTCGTCGAAGACCAGGGTCTTGGTGCGGTGCGGCCCGCCGATCGGCTTGAGGACCGAGGCGTAGGCGGCACCGGTGTCGGGGTCGGTGCGGCGGGGCGCCGCCACCGAGTACACCAGGTAGTCGAGGCTGCCGCCGAAGCGCTGCTCGATGAGGTCGGCGACCCGGTCCTTCACCGCGTCCGAGAACGCGTCACCGTTGAGGAAGACCAGGTCGCGCCCGGCGGTGCGGGCGAGGCCGGCGGTGGCGGCGGTGCGGTACCAGCCGGCCGTGGCGGTACGCCGCTCGGTGGACGCCTTCTCGAAGGAGACCGCGATCCCGCGGATGCCGGCCCGCTTGAGCCCGGCGAGAGTGGCGGCGAGGCCGTACCCGGCGGAGGCACCGATGACGAGCGCCACGGGCCCGGGGCCGCGCGGCACGGCGGCGGGAGCGGGGCACGCCCGCCACATGTCGGTCACCACCTGGCGGCAGCCCGCCGGGTGGGAGTCCAGGAACAGGAACCCGCGGTTGCGGGGGGTCAGAACGCGCTCGTTCACGAAGGCAGTCCTCGGGCCGGCCGGGAGGGGGGTGCGGCGGTCAACCGGCCGCCGCACCCCGAAAGTCTGCGGCAGCGTCCCGCAGGTCCGGAGCCGTGCCGGTGGACAACGATCACGAGTCGATCTTGGAGTGTTCCCACCACGCGCCGCGCTCCCGCGGCGTCACCGCGGGAGGTTCCCCGGCCAGTGCGAAGGCCGCCCGGCACGCGCCCCGTGAACCCCCGTCCCGCGGGGCGCGTGCCGGGCGCCGGCCGTCAGCGGGCCTTGAACGTGAAGTTCTTGACCGCTGCGGCGTCGAGGTTCCAGAACGTGACCATGGGCTTGGAGTCGACGTTCAGGAACCCGTGGGTGAGCGCGATACCGGCCGGCCGGCCCACCTCGTCATGGGGAGTACGGCTGTGGAACGCGACGGTCAGCGACGTCACGGTGCCGGTCTGCTCACCGGCCCGGAAGAGCCGCACGCCCGCGTACGCCTTCTCGCCCGGCTTGACGGTGGCGGGCGCGCGGGCCGGGGACTCCATCGGCGGAGGCGGGACCTCGTCGGCGGAACCGAAGCGCACGATCGGGTAGAAGTAGAGCGTGCACGGCGTGCCGCCGGTGTTGACCGCCGTCAGGAACAGGTTCTGCTCGCTGTCCTGCCGCTCGAACGCCCCGGTGATCGAGACGTTCGCGTCGGTGCAGGCCGCGGCCGTGCCCTTCCCGTCCCCCGAACCGCTCCCGGTCCCCGGTCCGCTCCCGGTCCCCGGTCCGCCGGAGCCGCCGGGCGTCGGCGAGCCCTGCTGACGGGTGGGCGTGCCGGCCGGGGCGGAGGGGGTGGCTGGCGCACTCGGCGAGCCGGAAGTCCCGCCCGGAGCGGGGGAACCGGACGCGCCCGGCGAACCGGACGGAGCGGCGGTTCCCTGCCCCCGGCCGGCGCCGCCGCCCGCCTGGCAGGCCGTGGACCACAAGAGCGCGGCGACCGCCGCGACCCCGATGACGCAACGCTTCGATCTGCTGCGAGCAGCTCCCATGGTGAACCCCCGATAGTGCCTTCACGCGCCTGCGGACGACCTCCCGAAAGCTTGGCGGACGAGCGGCCCGGGGCGCGGCCAACCAGGGGGTGATCATCCGCTGCCACCAGGGGGGTAGACGATGTACCACCCTGGTTGTACGAGTGTCCGTACCAGGCCGTCTAGGCTCTCGCCATGGCATTTCGGGGAGGGCGGTGGGCGACCGTACGCGCGGTGCTCCCACAGGTGGCCGACACGGTCTACGCGTTCGGATCGCTGGCGATATCGGCCTCGATGCTCCACAACTGGCCCGACCCGAACCACTACTGGCGCACCCCCGACGCCCTGGCCTACGCCCTGCTCGCGGCCGTCTACCTGCCGCTCGCCGTACGCCGCCGCGCGCCCCTCCTGATTCTCGCCGCCACCGCCGCCGTCGTACTGGCCTACTTCACCCTCGCCTACTACCACCCGGTCGCGGTGTGCGGCCTGGCCCTGGCCAACTACACCGTCGCCGCGCACCGTCCGCGTACCGTGTCCGTCCCCTGCACCGTCACGACGTGGCTGGTCCTGCTGTGGGGGACCAGGCTGGCCGAGCCGGGCATCGGCGTGCTCAGCGTCGCGTTCGTCACGGCGACGGCCGCCGTCACCTGGGTGACCGGTGACGTGTCACGGCGCTTCGCCGAACGGGGGCGCCGGCTGGCCGCGCTGACGGAGCAGCTGCGCCGCGAGCAGGAGGAGCGGACGCGCCGGGCCGTCTCCGACGAGTGCATGCGGATCGCCCGCGAACTCCACGACGTCATCGCCCACCACGTCTCCGTCATCTCGATCCAGGCGGGACTGGCCGACTACGTCTTCACCACGGACCCCGCGACCGCGCACCAGGCCGTCGGAGTCATCTCCGGCAGTGCCCGTGACGCCGGTGAGGAGATGCGCCGGATGCTCGCCGTCCTGAGGCACGGCGTCCAGCACACGGCGTACGACCGCACCGGCGCCCTTCCCGACGCGGACGGGCCGGCCCCGGGGCTGGCACGTCTGGAGGAACTCGCCGAGCGGGTCCGGGCGGCGGGCGTTCCCGTCCGGATCACCGGAGGACTCGCCGAACCGCTGCCCGCCGGCCTGGACATGTGCGTCTACCGCGTCGTCCAGGAAGCGCTGACCAACGTGCTCAAGCACGCGCCCACCGCCACGGCCACCGTGTCCCTCTCGCGCGGCCGCGGCTCCCTCCGCGTCCGCGTCACCGACGACGGGCCCGCCCGGCCCCGGCCCGAGGAACGGGACGGCCCGGGTCACGGCTTGCTGGGCATGAGGGAACGGGCGACACTCTACGGGGGCACCGTCACGGCCGGGGCCCGCTCACAAGGGGGATTCGAAGTCGATCTCGTCATGCCGGTACCGGAGGGCTGACGGCCGGTCGGCCGCGAGGAGAGCCGTCGTCCGGGGGAGTGCGTCCATCATGCCGAAGGTCCTCGTGACGGATGACCAGGTCCTCGTCCGCTCCGGGCTCGCCGCGCTGCTCCGGGCGGCCCCCGGCATCGAGGTCGTCGCCGAGGCCGACAGCGGTGAGGAGGCGGTGAGGCTGTCCGCCGAATTCCGTCCGGACGTCGTCCTCATGGACGTCCGCATGCCCGGCATGGGAGGCATCGCGGCGACCCGCGCCCTCGTCGGCCAGACCTCCGTGCCGAGCCCTCGGGTGATCATGCTCACCACCTTCGACCTGGACGAGTACGTCTACGAGGCGCTCAGCGCCGGAGCCAGCGGGTACCTCCTCAAGAACACGCCGCCGCAACGGCTCTTGGCGGCCATCCACACGGTCCACGCCGGAGACGTGCTGCTGAGCCCCGCCGCCCTCACCGAACTCGTGAAGGCCTGCGGGGCCGGTCCGGGACGCGGCGGCCGCCCGCGCCCCGGACTCGACGCCCTGACCCCGCGCGAGATCGAGATCCTGTCCCTGGTCGGCAGGGGCCTGTCCAACACCGACATCGCAGGGCACCTCGTACTCAGCCCGGCGACCATCAAGACGCACGTCCACCGGTGCATGAACAAACTGGCCCTCACCAGCCGCGCCCAGGCCGTCGTCTTCGCCTACGAGGCGGGTCTCGTCACGCCGTGACACCGTTTCCGGTGCGCGTTCTCCCCGTTCTCGCGGCACCGGGGCGAAGGGGCGCCGGGTACGGAGAACGCAGTCGTCGGGAAGGGAAAAGCCGCACAGCGGTCCGGTGTCGGTGACCTATCGCGGAAAAGGGTGGGGGAGGGCATTCCGTCGCGTCGGATATGCCTGCCCGCCGTATCGTTCTCGGCCGGAAACGCGCTCTTCGAGTCGGTCTCGGGCTCAGGCGGCGGTACGGGCCGGGTGCCGCGTTCAATTGGCCCGGGCGTAGCGGACCTTGCCGGTCCAGATCCGTTCGAGCCGGACGCGGGTGCCGGGCTTGGGGGCGTGCCAGATCTTGTTGTGGCCCGCGTAGATGCCGACGTGGCCGATGGTTCCCCCATAGGGGAAGAAAACGAGGTCGCCGGGGGCGCGCTGGGTGCGCGGGATGTGGAGCGTGTTCTCGTACTGGGCTTCGGCGGTGCGGGGAAGGCGTCGGCCGGCCTTCCGGAACGCGTAGAGGGTGAGGCCCGAGCAGTCGAATTCCCTCGGGCCGGTGGCGCCGTACACGTAGGGGGAGCCTTCTTTGGAAGCTGCGATTTTGACGGCCTTTATGCCGTAGAGGGAAGCGGCTTGAGCCGGGCTGGCGGGCGCGAACATCGCGGCCACGGAGATCGCGAGGAGGAAAACGGGGGAGCGATGGCTCTTCCAGCAATCTTTTGTTTTCGGCAATCGTGATACCTCCGCATTCAGATACAGGACAGGGCCGTGACGGCACTGTTCTCGGTGACTGCGTATTGGCTCCCGACGACCGCCCATTTTGCACGACCTGTCCGCCCCCGAAGGGCCGGACACGACGTGGAATGTCTCGGTTAAGCAAAAGACGCGGAGATGATATGCATAAACATGGTCCTACTATTCCCCCGTTCGTCTCACAGGAGTGAGCCCAGAGGACCGAGGTCGATGTTGAGGTCCTCGGGAGCCAGTCCGAAGCGGGTCCGCAGGAGGTCCATGCGGTCCTCGAGGAGCATGAGGGTCTGCCCGAGCCGTTCCTCCTGGTCCTCGGTGAGGTCACCGGCCTCGACGCGCCGCAACGCCTGACGCTCCATCAGCTGCCGCAGGAGCTCGATCACGGTCAGCACGAGGCGGCCCAGTTCGCGCTCGACGGTATCGGGGTCGAGTTCCACTCGCCTGGGCGTGCTCACGGGCTCACCTGCTTCCAGGGGGAGGGCACGGCGTCGTTCACCGAGCTGATGAGGGCTTTGAGGTCGACGCGGACGAGATCGATGCCGGCGATGCCCAGGGTGATGTCGCCGGCCAGGACCACCCCGCCGGCCAGCAGCCGGTCGAGGATGTCCACGAGCGCGACCTGCTCGCCGGTCACCGCTCCTCCCCGCGCCGTTCGGCGGCCGTCAGGGTGAAGGAGTAGGGGACCCAGGGCCCCGTGACCTCGCCGCGGATCCCGGACGGGAGGTCCGCTGGGCCGGGCACGGCGTCGAGGAAGGCCTGCCGGGCCTCTCGGGGGACCAGGTACGCGGCGTTCAGCACGTTGGCGTCCCGCACCCCGGAGAGCCCGGCCTGCTGAGGGGGGTGCAGGACCGCGTCGTTCGCCCGCCCGGCCAGCCGCCGGTGCACCTGTTCGGCCGTTCCGGCGGCCAGGCCCGCGCGTTCCTCGCGGCGCCGGCGGTCGACGAGGCGCCGCTTGAGATAGCCCCGTCCGGTTCGCGGTACGCCGTCGGACGGATCCGCCGACCCGTCGGGACCGCCCTCGGCGGAGGAGCGGGCCGGCCCGGCCGTCGTCAGCGCGGGGGAGTCCGCCGCGTACAGCTTCACACCCCACTCCTCCGTGTCCGCCAGCCGTTCCAGGGCGCTCGCGAGCCGCTCCCGCCCCTCGGCCAGGAGCCTGCGCACCCCCTCCTCCCCGCGGCACACGGTGGCCAGCCTCAGCGGCACCGTGGTGAGGGAGCGGCCGACGCCGGCGACCACCCGGTGGTGCCGCCGGGCCAGCGCCGACAGCCAGTCCAGGTCCTCCAGCCGCCGGCGCAGCGGGGCCTCGCCGAACTCGGCGGGGTCGACCGCGGAGACCACCGCGGCCAGCACGCCGTCGTCCACCACCCCGAGACCGGAGCCGTCCGGGCCGCAGGAGGCCAAGGAGTCGCGAACTCCCGGCCCCGACCCGACGACGGTGTACACGTAGAAGAGTTCCGGCTCGCTCATGCCCGCTCCTGACGCCCTTCCAGCTCCGCCACGCGCCGGCGCAGCTCCTCGTTCTCCCGTCCGAGCTCGCGCCCGCGTGCCGCGGAGGACAGGGCGGGATCCTGCTCCCACCAGTCGATCCCCATCTCCTTGGCCCGCTCCACCGAGGCCACGACGAGACGCAGCTTGATGGTGAGCAGTTCGATGTCGAGGAGGTTGATCCGGATGTCGCCGGCGATGACCACCCCCTTGTCCAGGACCCGTTCGAGGATGTCGGCGAGGTTGGCGCTGGACCCGCCGTCGTACGTACCCGGCAGGCCGGAGGGCATCGTCATGACCGGCGGGCCTCCTCGCGGCGGCCCGCGCGTGCCGGCGCGGGCCCGGTTTCCGCGGGCTCGGCCTCCTCGTCGTAGGCCTCGTCCTCGTCATCCGGCTCGTACTCCTCCTCGTACTCCTCGTACTCGTCGTCGTCCTCGAACTCGCCGTCCACGAAGGCGTAGTCGCCGTCGGACGGTTCCTCCGGAGCGGCGTACGCCCCGTCCTCGCGGTCCGCTGCGTCCTCGCCCGGTTCCACGGCGTCCTCCTCCTCGTGGGGCGCGAAGGCCCCGTCGTCCTCGGTCCGGCCGTTCCGGCCGTCCGGCTCCCCGCCCTCGAAGGCGAGGAACCGCGCGTAGTCCTTCAGATCCCCGCGGGCCCGGCGGCCCGGGGCCCCGCACAGGCCGGCCGCCCTCTCCAACAGGCCCCGGGGGTGGTGCTCGACGGCCAGCAGGACCCGGGTGAGCCCGTCGGCGAGGGCGTGGAAGGTGACCACGCACCGGGTCGTGCCCCGGGTGCCTTCAGAGGTCCACGCGATGCGCTCGCCGGGGGTCCGCTCGGTGACACGGGCCGTACGGGACCGGAAGGCCCCGGTGGTCCCGTCGCCGGCGGTGTCCCCGGCCGTGTCCCCGGGGGATTCCCGGAAGCCGCGGTAGCGGGTCCACCGGTCGTAGGCCTCCTCGACGTCCACGCCGACGTCGACCGACTCCAGGACCACGGCGGGCCCGCCACCGCGCCCGCCACCGCGCCCGCCGCCGCCCCGGTGTCCGGGGCGGCGGCGCGGCACGAGGGATCCGAGCCCCGGGCCCTTGCCCGACGCCACGTCCTCCAGGCGCGCCACCGAGCGTCCGAGGCTCGCGCCGGCGCCGGCCAGGAGCCGTTCGGCGCGGGCCATCAGGTAGGCCTCCAGCTCCAGCCTGACCCGGTCGGCGGCGGGGCTCTCCCCGAGCCGGCCGAGGAGGCCGGAACGCGGCTCAGCCATCGTCGCCCCCCTCACCGCCGCCGGCCGCCCGCTTGGCCGGACGGCGCCGGCCGGACCCGCCCCCGGACGCCGGCCCGCCGCCCGCCTTCCGGGCGGGCGCCGAGCGGGACGCCTTCTTCGGGGTGGCCGTCCGGCGCGCGGGACGGCCCCGGCCCGAGCCGTCCCCGCCGTCGTCGCCGTCGGCCGGGGCGGGCCCCATGGCGGCCAGCCGCTCCCGCACGTCCCGGGTCCGGTCGTGCAGCCGGTCGGCGACGGCCTCCAGCTGCCGGTCCACCAGCAACCCCGCGGCCGCGGACCCGACCCCGCGCAGGTCCTCGCGCAGTTGCTCTCCCAACTCCCTGAACCGCGGGTGCTCCTTCAGGTGGTTCGCGAGGAGTGAGGCGAGGACCTCGGCGTCCGGTTTGAGTTTCCTGCCCATGACCAGGGTTCCCACGGTGAAGGCGAGCTTCGCCTTCTTGGTCCGCCCGAGCAGGTAGCCGGCGCCCACGGCCAGGCCCATCGTCACACGGTCGTTCATCGCGTCCGCGCCCCCCCTTCCAGTCGTGCCAGGAGTTCGTCCTCCCGGCGGTCGAACTCGGCCTCGTCCACTTCGCCCGCTTCCAGCGCCTCGACGAGCCGGGCCAGCTCCCGGTGGACCACGGCCGGGTCGTAGTACTGGCGCTCGGCTTCCTCGACCACCTGCCGCAGCACCCAGACCGTCCCGCGGAGGGGGGCGGCGGGCAGCAGCAGTACCTCCGTGAGCAGACCCATGGTCAGTCCGCGTCCGCGAAGCTGTAGGAGGGCAGCGGCCCCGTCACCTGCACGCGCAGCCGCTCGTGCTCCTCGTGCAGGTGGCGCACCGCCCCCAGGAACTCCTCCCGCCGCTCGCGGGCCACCAGGAACGACAGGTTCGCCAGCCACCCCGTGCCCTCCGGGCCGTGCCGCAGGGCGGCCGCGTACGGCCTGAGCGTCCGCTCGACCAGGGCGGCGTCGGCGCGCTCCTGCGCGGAGACGGCCCGGGCGACGCGCTCCCCGAAGGCCAGCTTCTGTTCGTGGGTGCCCCCGCCCGCCTCCCGGTTGGCCTGGTGCAGGGCACGCAGCTCCGGATCGGCGCCGACCACGTCGAAGAGCACCGCCTCCTCCTCGTGCGAGGCCTTCACGTTGAACTCGTCCTTGCCCTCCAGCTCCGCGAGCCGCTCCAGGTAGCGCTCCTGACGCCGCTCGAGGACGGAGGTGACGGTGTCGTCGTCGGGGGAGACCCCGCCGAAGCGCAGCGGCAGCACCGGCCCCCTGCCGCCCGCCTGGATCACCACCCGCTGGTGGGCGAGCAGATCGCGCCGCTTGGCCCTCAGCTCGGCCGGCGCGTCACTGACCAGGGCGACCAGCTTCCCGGCGCGCACCGTGCGCACGGGCAGTGGCGGTTCCCCCACGCCCTCCAGGGTGTCGGGCAGGTCCTGACCGGCCCGGGCTATGCCGTAGACGTACGTGCTCATTCCTTCTCCTCCCGGCGGGCGGTGGTGCGCCGGCTACGGGGCCGGCTTTCGGTCTTCTCCTCCGAGGCGTCCTCGCGGGCCTGGTGGAACGCGTCCGAGATCGTCTGCGCGGCCCCGCTCAACGCCCCCTTCGTCTTTCCGCGGGCCCCGGACTCCGTGATCTCGCCGACGAGGTCGGGCAGGCCCGGGCTCTTGCGCGGCCCGGCCTCCAGGTCGAGGCGGTTGCACGCCTCCGCGAAACGCAGATAGGTGTCCACGCTCGCCACCACGACACGGACGTCGATCTTGAGGATCTCGATGCCGACCAGGGAGACGCGTACGAACGCGTCGATCACCAGGCCGCGGTCCAGAACGAGTTCGAGTACGTCGTACAGGCCGCTGGAGCCGCCGCCCGAGGCGGCGGGAGCGGGCTGGGCAGGAACGACAGTCATGATTTCCGGTTCCCTTTCGTCACGTGGGGACGGGGACGGGGACGGGACAGGGGCGGCGTTGACGCGGCGCGAACCGCGCCGGCTCAGCGGCGATCCGCGCGGCCCCGCTCGTACCGGCTGGTACGCCGGTACCCGACGAGCTCGCCCTCGGCGTCGACCTCGACGTCGTAGGAGGCCAGCAGGCTCATCGTGTCCGGAACGCGGGCCAGTTCGAGGACCTCGACCGCGAGGTGCCAGACGCCGTCCTCGCCGCGTTCGCAGCGGCTGACCCCCTCGGCGGGCTGCGACAACAGCTCCGACAGCTGCTCGATCGCGGCCCTGATCACCGAAGCGGCCCTCAGGGGTCGTGCCCCCCCGCCCGCCTTCTTCTCTTCTCCGTCGGATGCGTTGGCCATGAATTCCTCCTGGCGCGTATGTCCGTCCGAGCCGCCGCCAAACGGCCCGGCACCGTCCGCTCCCGGCACGGGCGCGTCAGAAACCCGCCTGCGCCGATCCGTTGGGGCCAAACCCGCGGCACGCGACAACCGCATCCCCCGGTCCCCGGACCCGCATCCGGGGGTGTCACCTCTCCGTTCGGGGGCACCCGCGTCCGTATGACATCGAACACAACGGCGGCCTCGCTGTGGGCCGCGGACACCGGACACGCCTGGCTGCACCTGCTGGTGATGGCCTTCGCCGTGCTCGTCCTCTGGGTCAGCCTCGCCCGGCACAGGTGAGCCCGTCCCGGCGGCCGGGAGCGGTGACGGCTCCGGCCGCACGAGACCACGTCAAAGGATCCCCACCGTGTTGTTCTTGGCACTGCTCGTACCGCCGCTGATGATGTGTGCCGTCCTCGGGCTCGCCCGCTACGAGGAGCGCATGCTGGGACCGTCGACGACCGGCAGGCACAGACGCCGTACGGAGCCCGCTCCGGGCGGACCCGGCGCCGCACCGCTCTCCGCGCCGGGGTTCCCCGTCCGGCGGAGCGCCGCACGCGGCCGGCCGGGACGGCGCGTACGGGGGGAGGACCCGTGCCGGACGGCCGCGCGCCGGACCGCCCGCACCCCGCGAACGCGCCCCGCCCACGCGCTTCCCGACGTACGCTGAGGCCGCGCCGCTCCCCCTGCCGCGCCCCCGCGGAAGAGGAAGCCCAGCATGCACCAGCCGTCGAACTCCGGCCCGCACGACGGGCCGGGTTTCCGGACCACCGACGTGGACGTCGCCCGGGACTGGCTGAAGGCGGCCTACGGGACGAGCCTGCGCATGAAGACCCCGGCCCACGACAGCGCCTTCCGGTACACCCGCACGCACGCCGGTCCCGTCGGGCTGAGCACCCTGTCCCTGGCCACCGAGTACGCCTACGCCACGGGCCCCCTCGGCGCGGTGGCCGTCACGCACGTGGCCGGCGGCCGCATGGCCGGGGAGTGCGCGGGCGAGGTCACCCGGGCCGGGCCCGGCGATGTCATGGTGATCGCCCAGCCCCACCTCCCGTACGCGGGACGGGTGTTCTCCGCCGATCTGCGTGCCGTGACGGTGCCGCTCGCCCTGCTGGAGGAACTCGCGGGCCGCCCGCCGGGCAAGGCCGCCCGCCCGCTGCGCTTCACCCGCTTCACCCCCGTCTCGGACGTCATGGCCCGCCAGTGGAAGCGGACCGTCGACTACGTCCAGGCGAGCGTCCCGGCACTGCACACGGGCAGCCAGCCGCTGCTGGTCGACGCCGCCGCCAGGATGCTGGCCGCGACCGTCCTGGCCGCCTTCCCCACCGACGGCCGGCCCGACCCCGTCCTGGCGGACACCCGCGACGCGACGCCGGAGACCGTCCGCAGGGCCGTCGCCTTCATCGAGTCACAGCCGGCTTCCGAGATCGGCCCGGCCGCGATGGCCGCCGCCGCCGGCGTCACCGCCCGGGCCCTCCAGTACGCCTTCCGGCGCCACCTCGGCACGACCCCGACCGCCTACCTGCGCCGTGTACGCCTCGCCCTGGCGCACGCCGACCTGGTCGCGGCGGACCCCTCGCGGGACACGGTCACGGCCATCGCGCACCGGTGGGGCTTCCACCACCAGGGGCGCTTCTCCGCCGCCTACCGGGAGGCCTACGGAGTCACCCCCCGGCACACCCTCGCCGGCTCCTGAGCGGTTCCGGGCCCCGCCCCCTCCGTCCGCGGGCGCCGTTCCCGGCCGGACGACGAGGAGGTGCTCACCCCGCTCCACGACCTGCAGCCCGGCCTCCCGCAGGATCACCACGAGGGCCGTCCGGAGCGCCTTGTGCAGGCCGGCCAAGGAGGTGAACCGGGAGAGGTCCTCCTCGTGGCCGTGCACCTGGACCGTCGGCCGCAGCACCTCACGGGCGACCCACCCCACCAGGACCCCTTCGGGGGCCGTCCACACGCGCAGGCCGTCCCCCTCCCGGGCGGACGTGTCGAAACCGGCCCGGGCCAGGACGAGCCGGACCCGCTCACGGTGCTCGTCGTGCCCCTCCCCGGGCGGCTCGGCGGTCGGTACGGCCGGTGTGGATGGCATGCACCTACTTCAGCGACCCGGGGCCCGCGGCGAAAGCCGCTGCGCGAAAGGTCCGGCCGCGGACGGTCGGAAAACGAAGCAGCCGTGCCACGGCACCGTGTGAGACCCGGCATGCGGGGCAGGCGGGACGTCACGCAAGGCAACCATGACCAGCCGATCGGAAAGGACCACTCTTCATGACCGAGAACGTGTGGGGCTACCACGAGACGTCCGGCCGCCTTCAGGGCGTCGACCTGAGCGGATTCAAGGTCGAGGCGGTCGACGGCGCCATCGGCAAGGTCGACAAGCATTCGGACGAGGCCGGCTCCGCCTACATCGTGGTCGACACCGGTCCGTGGATCTTCGGCAAGGAAGTCCTCCTGCCGGCCGGCACTGTCTCGCGGATCGACGTGGACGAGGAGAGGATCTACGTGGACCGGACGAAGGAGCAGATCAAGAACGCTCCCGAGTTCCACCGGGAGAAGCACCTCGGGGACAGCGGCTACCACGACGAACTGGCGGCCTACTACCGGTCCGGCGGCGCCTTCGGGGGCCGTCCCCTCTGAACCGGCACGAGGAGCACCAGACATGAGCGAGCACAAGAAGCACCACCGGACGACGACCCCGCCCTCGCAGGCCCCGGGGGAGAGCGGTGACCAGGAGGCCCGGAAGGAAGCCGAGGAGGCCGTCGTACCGGGCAGCCAGGACGGTGAGGCGGGAGACGCCCTCACCCCCAACACCGACGCCCAGCGCCGTACGGCCGCCCGCGACCGCCGCCGGTGACGGGTACGACCGCGCTCCCCGGTGCCGCCGAGGCACCGGGGAGCGCGGTCGTACGCCCCGGCGCCCGCTGAACGGGCCGGCCGGGGCGTACGCGTGGACGGCAGACGGTGGCCGCACACCGTTCCGGGGGGAAGGAGGACGGAGTGCGGCCACCGCTCTCGGGCGTCGCCACACCGCTCAAAGGGGCTACGCACCGACATCCCGCGTGTGTCCCGTCCCCGCGCTCCCAAACCCCCCACTCGCCGCCGATTCCGACGTGCGCCGGCGGGCCGCTGCCAGCACCATGGCCTGTGCACCCCGCCGGACGACGGGGCACCGCCGCGCCGTCCGGACACCCCACCGCGAAGGCAGGCCCGTCATGAGTCCCGCCGTTCCAGAGGACCCCGAGGGACTCAAACTGCTCATCGCCCGCGAGGTCGCCGCGCTGCGGGCCGCCGCCGGCCGCAGCGCCGGGGTCCGGCGCGAGGACCCCGCCGCCGCCCCCCAGCCCGCGCCGGGCGAGGAGCCCGCCGCGCGGGCCTGCCCCTGCGGCGGCAGCGAGGACCGGGGCCACAGCTGCGGCGACGCCGCCCAGGACCACGACCCCTGGGGCTGCGTGTGCGCCACCCTGCCCGCCATCCCGGTCTCGGCCGCGCTCCTCGCCCCCGTCGAGGACGACAGCGGCCGTACCGCCGACTTCGTCGTCCGGGCCGGCAACCACGTCCGGTCCGCGGAATGGCTCGACCCGCCCGACCGGCAGGTCGGCAGCAGGCTGCTCGCGGCCCGGCCCGGTGCCGAGGCCGGCGGTCTGCTCGCCGCTCTGACGGACGTCCTGCGCACCGGCCGGGCCCTCAAGGCGCACCCGGTGGACTACACCGAATGGCGGGGCGGCCGGCTGCACCGCACCACACTGCTGTACGACGCGGCGTCCTGCGGCGGCCAGGTACTGGCGACCTGGCGGCCGGCGCACGCGCACACCGAGCTGATGTCCCTCGAAGCGCAGTACATCGCCTCCATGGGATGGGCCCACTACGACCTGCTGGCCGGTACCACCACCTGGTCCGACGGCCTGTGCGCGATCTTCCGTACGGGGCCGGAGGACCGGATGACCCTCACGGACCTGTGCGACGCGGTGCTGGTGGAGGACGTGGCCCGGTTCGGCCGGCTCCTCAGGGAACTCTTCGACGGCGAGGAGCCGCCCGGCACCGACATCCGCTTCAGCGTCCACGGCGACGCCCGCACCCTGCACGTGGTCGGCCGGCCGGTGATCGACACCCACGGCCTGCCCTGGGCGATCCACCTCATCGTCCGGGACCTGACCCCGCAGGTCCGCAGCAGGCAGCGGCTCGCCGCCAGCCGGCAGCAGACCGAGAGGCTCCGCGAGGAGGCGGCGGCCGAGAGGAGGGTCGCCGCGGCGCTGCGCGAGGCGCTCCTGCCCACCCACTCGTCGCAGATCGCCGAGCTCGGGTACGCCGTCGCGGCGGCCTACCTGCCGGCGGAGCCGCACGCGGCCGTGGGAGGGGACTGGTACAAGTGCCGGGTCCTGCCGGACGGCCGGATCCTGCTCGCGGTGGGGGACGCCTGCGGTCACGGCCTCGGGGCGGTCGCCCGGATGGCCCAGCAGCGGCATGCGCTGGCCGGTCTCGCCCACGCCCCGGGAACCGACGCCGGAGACCTCACCACCTGGCTGAACGAACTGATCTGCGCGGACCCCTCCGGCGAAACCGCCACCGCCGTGATCGGCCACATCGACACCGACCGGCGCCTCACCTGGGCCTGCGCCGGCCACCCGCCGCCGCTCCTGCTCCGCGGAAGCCGCGCGACGGCCCTGGACTCCTCGCACCGGGGCCCCCTGCTGGGCCTGCTGCCCGGGGACGGCTACGCCACGGCCACGGTCGATCTGCTGCCGGGAGACGTGCTGCTCCTCTACACCGACGGCCTCGTCGAACGCAGGGACGAGGACCTGGGGGAGAGCATCACCACGCTGGGCCGGCGCCTCGCGACCTGCTCGGGCCGCGGCGCCCAGCGGGTCCTCGACACCCTGATGGACCTCTACGGGCGGGAGGACTTCGCGGACGACACCTGCCTGGTCGTCATCGAGGTGCGCTGAAACGGAGGGGGCCCGCTCGACACAGCCGGAGGGGCCCGCTCAACAGCCGGAGGGGCCCGCTCGACGTTCGAGGGGCCCGTTCACCGCCGTACGGCGTTGCCGGAGAGCAGCCGGGAGGCGTCGATCTCCGCCCACACGACCTTGCCGTGCGCATGGGCCTCGGCACCCCAGCGGTCGCAGAGACGGCCGATGATGTGGAGCCCGTGGCCGCCCGGGGCACCGCGCCGGGGGGACTCCTGGGGCCGCGGCATGGCCGTGGAGCCGTCGAACACCTCGATGCGCAGGACGTCACCCCGGGTCAGGACGAACTCCACGCAGCCGCCGGCGTGCAGACCGGCGTTGGTCACCAGCTCGGAGACGACGAGGAGGGTGTCCTCCGACGTGTCGGTCCCGTTCCACTCCCAGTCGCGCAGCGCCAGCCGCGTGAAGTCGCGCGCCTTCGCGACCTGGCCCGGGACTCCGGCCAGCGCCAGGCCGCGGCGCTGGCCCGCCGCCACGGGCCGGGGCGGATGGCCGGTCTCCGATCCGCTGCTCTTCACTGTGGTCTCACCCCCGCCGTGGGACACGGCTGTCTTCTCGTGGCGACCGCTCGGGCCGCTCCCGGCTGTTTCCGTCGGTTCCATCGGTTTCCGGACGGTACGTATGCCCCCTGGGCCGGCCGGTGACACCCGGCGGGTTCCTTCCCCCGGCGACTTCGAGTGCCGGGACAGTTTACGGGGGCCGGGCCTTCAGAAGTCGGCCACGCGCATTCTCAGGGTGAGACCGGAGCACGTGGCACGGATCTCGACGAGGTCGCACAGCTGGTGGATCATCCACAGGCCCCGCCCGCCGTTGGCCGACGCGAGTGCGGGGCGACGGCGGCCCGCCAGGGGATCGGCCAGGCGGCCGCCGTCGCGGACCTCCGCCACCACGCCCAGCTCCGGGGCGGTCCACAGGCGCAGGGTGCCGTGGCCGCCGCCGTGGGCGAGGGAGTTGGCCGCGGCCTCGCTGACGGCGAGGACCAGGTCACCCCGGCGGGCCGGAGCGAGAGGGGTCCCGAGGGCCCACGCCTCGGTGAACTCCCGTACCCGGGCGAGGTCTCCACGCACGTAGTCGAGGCTGACCGCTCCCGGACCGGGCTCCGGGAGCGGAACGTCGCAGTCGCCGCTGACGACCGAGGCGTCGGTGTAGGCCGGGCTCACCAGCTCGCGGCCCTTCTCGACGATCGTGGGATGCGTACGCCGGGCGTCGGCCACCACCGCCGCGGACAGGCCCGCCACGTCGTACGGGCACAGCACCGAGGCGTCGTGGCCGGCGAAGGCGGTGTTGATGAGCGCCTCGTGGCGCGTGGCCTCCAGCACCTCGGCCTCCGTCCGGCCGGGCCAGATGGGTTCGCCGACGATGCGGGCGGGCCGGCCGGCGTGCCGTTCGGCGAAGTCCCGCAACGCGGCGAGGATGCGGCCGGGGTTGCGGCCCAGGCGCGTCATGTCCACGTACTCGACGCCCGACGCGGCGCCGCCGAGGCCCTCCCGCAGCGGACCGAGCCGGGGACCGGGTACGGCGACCAGGACCGGCTCGTCCGCTTCGAGCGCGGTACGCACGAAGCCACCCACCCCGGCCAGGTACTCGTCGGGCCCCTGGTAGAAGAGCGCGGGATGGTGGAAGCCCCCGGGGGCGTCGGCCGCGGAAACGGTGATCATGCTGCGACCTCCAGCGCGGCGCATTCGTCCGGGAACATCTCCACCACCTTGCGGAGCGAGTACGGGGGGTCGTGGAGCAGCAGGCAACGGCCCTGCCCGCGGAAGGCGGCCGACGTCCGTACCAGGGCGGCCACGGCGGCCGCGTCGAGGAAGCTGACCGCCCCCAGGTCCAGATGGACGACCCGCCCCGGCATCATGCTCACCGAGGCCAGCGCCGCACCCAGCGCACGCCGGGAGTCCAGGTCCCCGCTGCCGCTGAGGCGCGCGCCGGCCCGGTCTCCGAGAGGTACGGCTGTCAAGGCCACCATGACTCCTACGGGGTGAGCATCCCGGCGCGCAGCCGGGCCAGGGTCCGCGAGAGCAGCCGCGAGACCTGCATCTGGGAGATGCCGAGCTCGGCGCCGATCTCGGCCTGGGTCTTGTCCTGGCCGAACCGCATGCTCAGGATCAGCCGGTCGCGGGGCGAGAGTTCCCGCAGCAGCGGAGCCAGGGTGTGGAAGTCCTCGAACAGCTCCATGGCGGGATCGAGTTCACCGAGCTTCTCCGCCAGCGCGCGGGCGGGGCGGCCGGTGCCCTGGGCCTCCTCCGTCTCGCCCGCGTCGAGGGAGCCGCTGGTGTAGCCGTTGGCGGCGACCAGGCCGTCTATCACCTCTTCCTCGGACAGCCCGAGGTGGTGGGCGACCTCCTTGACCGTCGGAGCCCGGCCCAGGGTGTCGGTGAGCGCCTCCTGCGCCTTGGCCAGCTCGGAGCGCAGCTCCTGGAGCCGGCGCGGGACGTGGACGGCCCACGTGGTGTCGCGGAAGTGCCGCTTGATCTCGCCCGTGATGTACGGCAGCGCCAGCGTGGAGAACTCCACCTCGCGCTCGGGGTCGTAACGGTCGATGGCCTTGATCAGGCCGATCGTGCCGACCTGGACGATGTCGTCCATGTCCAGCCCCCCGCCGGCCGCCCGTGCCCGGAAACGGCGGGCGGCGAACTGCACGAGGGAGAGATTCATCTCAATCAGGGTGTTGCGCGCGTACTGGTACTCCCGCGTCCCCTCCTCCAGGGAACGCAGCCTCCCGAAGAACAGCCTGGACAGCTCCCTGGCGTCCCCGGGCGCGACCTCCCGGGGCTGCTCCACGAGGGGGAGCAGGGTGTCCGACGGAGGCTCGGCGCCCGTTGCGGGGGCGCATGCCGGAGCCGTGTGATCCGTCGCACGAGCGGGGCGTGTGAATTCGGCCGAACGAAGCATGGTGGCCGTTCCCTCCCTGTTGTCGATGGCTGCCGCTGCCCCCCTGCCCCGAGATCCGCGTCCTACACGGTCCCGGCGAAGAGTTTTCCTCCGCGGGACCTGCCGCGCGGCGGCGGCGTCGTCCCCGGGGGATCGAGGATGCATACTCCCTTGCGGAACCAGTGCATGTGAAATCCGGGGAGGCGGACATGACCGGGGCAGAGGAAACGCGGGGCGACGGCGTGGTCGAGGCCAGTTACCCGGCGGGACAGGGCTGGGTCGTAGCGGCGCGCGGGGAATTGGACCAGGACACCCTGGCCTCGCTCGAGGAGGCGCTGACCGCCGCGGCGGACCGGCATCGGGTGGTGGTCCTGGACGCGAGTTCCGTCACATTCGGCGACTCCTCCTTCCTCAACCTGCTCCTGCGGGTGCACCGCAGGACCGGGCTCCGGATCGCCTGTCCGGGCGACCAGCTGCGTCGCCTGTTCGCCCTGACCGGGGCCGATACGGTCCTCTCGCTCCACTCCGATCTGGAGGGCGCCCTTGCCTCGTGAGGCCGGTGGACTCCTGGCGCGGGGTTAGCCTTCAACCGGCAGTGACGGCGAGAGTGAGGTTGGCGATGGCTGAGCGGACTGGCGCGGTACCGGGCGGAGCGCCAGTGGTACCGGGTGAGGGCGGTATCACGGAGTCGGAGCTGCGGCTGCTGCTGGCGGGCCTGACGGCCGTACGGGACGGGGATTTCCGCACCCGGCTGCCCGACGCCGCGGAAGGCCTGCTCGGGGAGATCGCCACCGTCTTCAACGGGATGGTCAACCAGCTCTCGCTGTTCACGTCCGAGGTGACGAGGGTCGCCCGCGAGGTTGGCACCGAGGGGTCGCTGGGCGGCCAGGCCGAGGTCCCCGGGGTCAGCGGCGCCTGGCTGGACCTCACGGATTCGGTCAATTTCATGGCCGGAAACCTCACTGACCAGGTCCGCAACATCGCCCACGTCGCGACGGCCGTCGCCAAGGGCGACCTCTCCCAGCGCATCACCGTCACCGCGCGCGGGGAGATCCTGGAGCTGAAGACCACCATCAACACGATGGTCGACCAACTGTCCGCGTTCGCCGACGAGGTGACGCGCGTGGCCCGCGAGGTCGGCACCGAGGGCAACCTCGGCGGCCAGGCGACGGTCCGGGGCGTCTCCGGGACGTGGAAGGACCTCACCGACAACGTCAACGTCATGGCGTCCAACCTGACGGGCCAGGTGCGCTCCATCGCCCAGGTCGCCACCGCCGTCGCCCGCGGCGACCTGTCGCAGAAGATCACGGTGGAGGCGAAGGGCGAGGTCGCCGCGCTGGCCGGCGTCATCAACACGATGGTCGACACGCTGTCCGCGTTCGCCGACGAGGTGACGCGCGTGGCCCGTGAGGTCGGCACCGAGGGACGCCTCGGCGGCCAGGCCCGGGTCCCGAACGTGGCGGGCACCTGGAAGGACCTCACCGACAACGTCAACTCCATGGCCAACAACCTCACCGGCCAGGTCCGCAACATCGCGCTCGTCACGACGGCCGTCGCCAACGGCGACCTGTCGAAGAAGATCGACGTGGACGCCCGCGGCGAGATCCTGGAGCTGAAGACCACCATCAACACGATGGTCGACCAGCTCTCGTCCTTTGCCGCCGAGGTCACGCGCGTGGCCCGCGAGGTCGGCAGCGAGGGCAGACTCGGCGGCCAGGCCGAGGTCGAGGGCGTCTCCGGCACCTGGAAGCGGCTCACCGAGAACGTCAACGAACTCGCCGGGAACCTCACCCGCCAGGTACGGGCGATCGCCGCCGTCACCAGCGCCGTCGCCGAGGGCGACCTCACGCGTTCGATCACCGTGGACGCGCCGGGCGAGGTCGGGGACCTCAAGGACAACATCAACTCCATGGTGGGCTCCCTGCGGGAGACCACCCGCGCCAACCAGGAGCAGGACTGGCTCAAGTCCAACCTGGCGCGGATCTCCGGTCTGATGCAGGGCCACCGGGACCTCGGGGCCGTCGCCGAACTGGTCATGGACGAACTGACCCCGCTGGTGGCCGCCCAGTACGGCGCCTTCTACCTGGCCGAGGACACCCCCCAGGGCACGATGCTGTCCCTCGTCGGCTCGTACGGACGCTCCGCGTCCGACGGAGTGGCCGTCCGCTTCGCGCTCGGTGACTCGCTCGTCGGCCAGGCGGCCCGCAGCCGCCGGACCATCGCGACCGACGAGGTCCCCGCCGACTACATCGTCTCGTCCGGGCTCGGGCACACCACGCCCGGCAGCCTGATGATCCTGCCGATCGTCGTCGACGACCAGGTCCTCGGGGTCATCGAACTCGCCTCGTTCTCCGCTTTCACCCCGGTCCACCGCGACTTCCTCAGCCAGTTGATGGAGACCATCGGCGTCAACGTCAACACCATCGTCGCCAACGCCCGCACCGACGAACTCCTCGAGGAGTCCCAGCGCCTGACCGCCGAGCTCCAGGCCCGCTCCGCCGAACTGCAGGACCAGCAGGAGGAGTTGCAGCGCTCGAACGCGGAACTGGAAGAGAAGGCCGCCCTGCTGGCGAGCCAGAACAGTGACATCGAGGCCAAGAACCTGCAGATCGAACAGGCCCGGCAGGAACTCGAGGACCGCGCCCAGCAGCTGTCGCTCGCCTCCAAGTACAAGTCGGAGTTCCTGGCGAACATGAGCCACGAGCTGCGCACCCCGCTCAACAGCCTGCTCATCCTCGCGCAGCTCCTGGCCCAGAACCCGACCCGCAACCTCACCCCGAAGCAGGTCGAGTACGCGGGCATCATCCACTCCGCCGGTTCCGACCTGCTCCAGCTGATCAACGACATCCTCGACCTCTCCAAGGTCGAGGCCGGCAAGATGGACATCCACCTCGAAAAGGTCCACCTGCCGCACCTGCTCGACTACGTCGAAGCCACCTTCCGGCCGATGACCACGCAGAAGAGCCTCGACTTCACCGTCACCACCGCCCCCGACACCCCCGCCGACCTGCTCACCGACGACGCCAGGCTGCGCCAGATCCTGCGCAACCTGCTCTCGAACGCCGTCAAGTTCACCGAGCGCGGCAGGGTCGAACTCCGCATCGAACGGGCCTCCGAGGCGGAGATCCCCACCGGACTGGTCCGGCACGGCGGCATGATGGCCTTCCGCGTGCGCGACACGGGCATCGGCATCCCCGAGCAGCAGCTGGAATCCGTGTTCGGCGCCTTCCAGCAGGCCGACGGCACCACGAGCCGCAAGTACGGGGGCACCGGGCTCGGCCTCTCCATCACCCGCGAGATCGCCCAGCTGCTGGGCGGGGCCGTGGCGGCCGAGAGCACCCCCGGCCAGGGCAGCACCTTCACCCTGTACCTCCCGGTCACCCACACGGACCCCGAGGGGAGCCCGGCGGCCCTCACCGCCACCCCGGAGCCCGCGCCCAGCGGCCCCGTCAAGGAACTCCCCGCCCCGCGGCACGGCAGCGACGGCCCGAGCAGGCCCGCGCGCCAGCGCCAGGGCCGCCGCCTCCTCGTCATCGAGGAACGCCCGAGCGGCCTGCTCTCCCTCGTCGCGGAGAGCGCCGAGCGCGACCTCGTACCGCGCCACGGCGGGAACGGCGCGCAGCCGGGCATCCAGGTCGTCGGCGCCACCAGCTCGCGCGAAGCCGCCGCGGCACTGGCCTCCGAGCCGTTCCACTGCGTCGTCCTCGAACTCGGCATGCCCGACGGCGAAGCCCTGCGCTTCCTCGACGCCCTGGACGGGGACCCGGCGCTCAGCTCCCTGCCGGTCCTCGCCCACAACAACCCGCGCCTGGACAACGGCCAGGAGAAGGCCCTGCGGCAGCGGGCGGCGTCCCGCCGGCTGGAACTGCTGACCAGCCTGGACGAGCTCCGCGAACGCATCGTCCTGCACCTGTCCACCGAGCGGCCCGGCGAGCTGCCGGCGCTCGTCAACGGGACGGCGGAGGCCGAGCCCGCCCACCCGCTCCCCGACGGGGACCTCGCGGGACGCACCGTCCTCGTCGTCGACGACGACGCGCGCAACCTGTTCGCCCTCAGCGGCATCCTCGAACTCCACGGCATGCAGGTCCTCCACGCCGAGAACGGCCGCAAGGGCATCGAGACGCTCACCCGCAACCCCGAGGTGGACCTCATCCTGATGGACGTGATGATGCCCGAGCTGGACGGATACGCCGCGACCGCGGAGATCCGCCGCATGCCCGCGCACGCCGACCTGCCCATCATCGCCGTCACCGCCAAGGCCATGCCCGGTGACCGGGAGAAGAGCCTCGCGGCCGGGGCCAGCGACTACGTGACCAAGCCCGTGGATGCCGACGACCTCATCGGCCGGGTCCGGCACTGGCTGACGGCGCCGGGCCGCCAGGACGAGGGAGCGGCAGTACGGTGATCCCTTCCGAGACCTCCCATTCCCCCGCGGAACGATCGCCCGGGACGCCCGCCGGGAACCGCCCGCCGCCCGCCCTGCCCAGGCAGACCGCCACGCCCCTGGGGCGGCTCGTCGCCACGGTCGAACGCCTGCGCCGGGAGGTGCGCGAGGCGCACGCGGCCGCCGACGGCCGGGCCCTGGTCGAACTGGCCAAGGGAATCCTGATGGGGCGCCTGGACTGCACCCCCGCCGCCGCGGCCCACCAGCTCGAAGAGCTGTGCCGGGAGGCCGGGCTCTCGCCCCTCGAACTCGCCGCCGACATCGTCAACCAGGCGGCCCGCGACCACGTCACCGAGGTCGCCGCCGAGTTCGTCGAACGGGCCGCGACCGCCGGGCCGGCCCCGCGCACCTCCGACGTCGCGGTACGCCTGCGCACCGCCGAGAGCGGCGTCCTCGCCTCCGCCGACACCCAGGCCGTCGCGGAATCACTGCTGGCCAACGCGCTGACCCCGCTGGGTGCGGTCGCCGTGGCGGTGTGGGCCGCGGCCCCCGACGGCTCACTGACCCTCGCGGGCCACGCCGGGTTCCCCGCCGAGGAGGCCTCCCGCTGGCGTCACGTGCCCCCGGGAGTGGCGACCGTGCCCCGCCTCGCCCTGCGCGAACGCGCCACGGTCACCCTCGCCGACCTGCGGGGCGAGGGCATTCCCTCGATCGGGCGCCCGCAGTGGCCCGACGGCGGCCGGATGGCCGTCCCGGCCGGGACCGGCGGACGCGTGCACGGCGTACTCGAAGTGTGCTGGCCCGACCCGCTGCCGCCGCAGCCGCCGCAGATCCAGCGCCAGGTCGAGGCGCTGGCCGAGCTGTGCGCCCACACCCTGGACACGGCGGTCGCGCCCGAGGCCGAGGCGCCGCACGGCTTCCTCCCCGACGTCTCGGAGCTGATCGCCCTCGCCGAGGGGCTGCACGACCCCACCATCATCCTGACCCCGGTACTCGATCCGGACGGCCGCCTGGCCGACTTCCGCATCCGCCACGTGAACACCCGCTTCGTCGACCCCGTGGGCCGGACGAGCGGTGACGTCAACGGTGCGCTGCTGCTGGAGGCCTACCCGATGGCCGCGGGGGAGAACGGCCTCTTCGAGAGCATCGAACGGGTACACGCCACCGGTGAACCGTTCCGCGCCGAGCGCGTGAGCCTGACGGCGCTCGTCGACCAGATCCCGCTGACCTCGGTCGCGGACATCAGCGTCAGCCGTCACGGCGCCGCGGTCCTGCTGATCTGGCGCATCGAGGACGAGACCGCCCGGCTGGCGAACCTGCTTCAGCACGCCCAGCGCCTGGGCCGCATCGGCGGATTCGAGGAGAACTTCGGCACCGGAGAGATCAGCTGGAACTCCGAGCTCTACGCCCTCCACGGGCTGCCGAGCACCGCCTCGCCCGTCCCGCTGCGGAACCTGCCCGACTACGCCCACCCCGACGACGCCGCGGCCCTCGGCCGGTTCCTGCGCGCCGTGATGCGCTACCGCCGTCCCGCCTCCGTCAACCTGCGCCTGCGACGCTCGGACGGCATCCTCCGTCACATCCGGGTCGTCGCCGAGCCCGTGCTCGACTCGGGTCAGCGCCTGCACGCCGTCCGCGGCGCCTACCAGGACATCTCCGCGCAGCACTGGACCGAGGTGGCCCTCGCCGCCACGCGCGACCAGCTGGCCCTGACGGAGGCGGAGTCCGCCGAACGCAACCGGCTCGCCCTCCAGCTCCAGCACGCCATCATGCCCCCGCACCACCACATCGAGGCGCCGGGGCTGAGGGTCGCCGTACGCTACCGGCCCGCGGAGACCGAGTCGCTGGTCGGCGGGGACTGGTACGACACGCTCGTCCTGCCCTCGGGCCTCATCATGCTGTCGGTCGGCGACGTCGCGGGCCACGGCATCGAGGCGGCCACCGGGATGGTCGTCCTGCGCAACGCCCTGCGCGGCCTGGCCGTGACCGGAGCCGGCCCCGCGCAGCTGATGTCCTGGCTCAACACGGTCACCCACCACCTGACCAAGCAGGTCACCGCCACCGCCGTCTGCGGCCTCTACGATCCGCGGACCCGCGTCATGCGCTGGGCGCGTGCCGGGCACCTGCCGCCCGTACTGGTCAGGAAGGGCGAGGCCGGCGCCCTGCCCCTCATCGACGGACTGCTGCTGGGCGCGCTGCCCGACGTCACGTACGCCGAGCAGGAGGTCCGGCTCGAACCGCAGGACACCCTGCTGATGTTCACGGACGGCCTGGTCGAGCGCCGGGACGCCTCGGTACAGGACTCCCTGGCCCACCTGCTGGGGACGGTCGCCTCGGGGGCCGACGACCTGGACGGCCGCCTCGACGGGCTGCTCACCGAGAGCTGGTCCGACACCGACGACGACACCTGCGTGATCGGCGTCCAGGTCGACTGACGTACGGCCGGGGGGGGCTCAGGCGGTGTCGGACCGCGCGGAGAGCGGGGCGGCGATCCGCTCCAGCGAGCGCCCCTCGGCCGCCACCGCGAAGAACGCGGCGACCACCCCCGCGGCGACCATCAACGCCGCCCCGACGCAGAACGCCACGACGGTGTCGGCGCGGACGCCGCTCGAGGTGAGGTCGGCGAAGACCAGCGGCCCGGAGATGCCGCCGGCCGCGGTGCCGATCGCGTAGAAGAACGCGATCGCCATCGCCCGCGTCTCCATCGGGAAGATCTCGCTCACGGTCAGGTACGCCGAACTCGCCCCGGCCGAGGCGAAGAAGAGCACCGCGCACCAGCACGCCGTCATCGTCACCGCGGTGAGGCGGTCGGCGCCGAACAGCCATGCCGTGGCGAACAGCAGCAGCCCCGACAGCACGTACGTGCCCGCGATCATCGGACGGCGGCCGACGGTGTCGAAGAACCTGCCGAGGACGAGCGGCCCGAGGAAGTTGCCGAAGGCGATGACGGCGAAGTAGTAGCCGGTGACGCCGCTGGAGACGTCGAAGAAGCGGATCAGGATGGTGCCGAAGCCGAAGGTGATGGCGTTGTAGAGGAACGCCTGTCCGACGAACAGCGACAGACCGAGGACGGCGCGCCGCGGGTAGGACCGGAAGACGGTGCGGGCGATCCGTCCGAAGCCGATGCTCCGGTGCGGGGTGACGGTGATCGCCTCGTCCGCCTCCGGCAGCGGCACCCCCTTCTCGGCCTCCACCTGCCGTTCGACCTCGCCGACGAGTTCCTCGGCCTCCCGGGCCCTGCCGTGCATGAACATCCAGCGGGGGCTCTCCGGCACGTGGCGCCGGACGAGCAGGATGACCAGCCCCAGGACCACGCCGAGCGCGAAGGTGAGCCGCCAGCCCAGCCAGGCCGGGAACACGTCCGTGTCGAGTGCGACCACGGACAGCAGCGCGCCCGCGACGGCGCCGAGCCAGAAGCTGCCGTTGATGATCAGATCGACCCGTCCCCGGTACTTGCTCGGGATCAGCTCGTCGATCGCGGAGTTGATGGCGGCGTACTCGCCGCCGATGCCGAACCCGGTGAGGAAGCGGAAGAGGAAGAACCACCAGGAGGAGAAGGAGAGGGCGGTGAGGGCGGTCGCGGCGAGGTAGAGGGCGAGGGTGACCAGGAAGAGCTTCTTGCGGCCGAAGAGATCGGTCAGCCGCCCGAACACCAGCGCTCCCGCACACGCCCCGGCGACGTAGAGCGCCGCGGCGACGCCGGTGACCTGGGCGTCGGTGACGGACAGGCCGCTCCCGTCCTCGGAGAGGCGTCCGGCGATGTTGCCGACGATCGTGACCTCGAGGCCGTCGAGGATCCACACGGTGCCCAGCCCGACCACGATCATCCAGTGCCACCGTGACCAGGGCAGGCGGTCCAGCCGCGCGGGCACCCGTGTGGTGACCGTCCCCGTATCCCGACTTCCGACGCGACCCCCGAGCTCAGTCATGCACGCGCTGTTGCCCGCCGCCGGGCACCCCAAACCGCCACGGGGGCCGAACGGGTGGGCTCAGCCGAGGAACGACAGCCGTACGGTACGGCGGGGGTTGTCGCGGTTGGTGTCCACCAGGACGACCGACTGCCAGGTGCCCAGCGCCAGTTCACCGCCGACCACCGGCAGGGTGGCGTGCGGCGGTACGAACGCCGGGAGCACGTGGTCGCGGCCGTGGCCGGGGGAGCCGTGCCGGTGCCGCCAGCGGTCGTCGGCGGGCAGCAGTGTCCGCAGGGCGTCCAGCAGGTCGTCGTCGCTGCCCGCACCCGTCTCGATGACGGCGAGCCCGGCCGTCGCGTGCGGGGTGAACACGTTGAGGAGCCCGTCGCGCCCGCGCGCGACGTCGCGCAGGAAGCCGGAGCAGGCCGCGGTCAGATCGTGGACGGTCTCCGCGGAGCCGGTGGTGACGTCGATCGTCCGTGTGGTGAAGGTGTCCGTCATCCCTCCATCCTCCCCGGTCAGCACCGGGGCCCCCGGCGCGGCCCCTCGCCGGGCCGCGGCCCGGGCCGGGGCGGCACGCCGTGGGAGAACGGGTGGACCTCACCGCGGGGGAGGGCGCCCAGCGGCTCGCGCGGAAGGAGCGCCGGGCTCCCGCCGGAACCGGCGGAGTCGCCCCCGGCGGTACCGGACCCCACCGCCTCGCCACCGGCACGCCCGGGGGCCCCTGCGCCGGCCCCGACAGCCGTACCGGGGAGAGCGCCCGAGTGCGGCGGCCCGGCCGCCGGCCGCCGGCCCCGGCCGGCCGACAGCGACTCGCGGAACACCCGGGAGGAACGCGGGTTCTTCCCGCACTGCCACACGCCGTGCGGGCAGTAGTCGCTGATGCTGTGGTAGAGCGGCTTCTGCTTGGCGATCCACGTCAGCATCCGCCGCATGTAGTCGGGGTTGTCGCCGTTGCGGAACAGCCCCCACTCGGGGTACGAGATCCGCTTGCCGTGCTCCCTCGCGAAGTCGACCTGGTGCTGGAGGCCGTACGGCTGGCTGATCTGCTCGTGGAAGGTGTTCCCGGGAGGCTGGTCGTAGGAGTCCATGCCGATGATGTCGACCACGTCGTCCCCGGGATAGCACTCGGTCCAGGGGATCGCGTCGATGCCCCGGTTGGGAGCGAAGTCGAAGCGGAACCGCTGCCCCTTCACGGAGCGCATGGCGCCCACGATGTTGCGCCAGTACTGCTTCCAGGCCTCCGGCTCCGGGCTGCACCGGTGGGTGTAGTTGAAACCGTTCATCTCCCAGCCGAGCACGATCACGGTGTCCCGCAGCCCGAGCGAGACCAGGCGCTCGGCCAGCCGCCGGAAGTGGTGGTCGTACGCGCCGTCCGCGCCGGAGCCGAGCAGCTCGGCGATCCGGTCTTCGGGGACCCCGGCCTCGTTCCGGTCCAGCATCGGCACGTTGAGGACGAACAACCGGTCGGCCCTCTGCTTGCGCCACCGCGCCCAGGCGTCGAGGGAATTGGGCAGGCCCTCGATGTTCGCCCAGGTGTCGCCGGGCAGGTAGGTGTGCCCGGCGCGCAGGTCGGCCCCGCCGAGCCAGCGCGAGAGCCCCCGCATCCTGTCGACGCCGGGAGAGCCGTAGTGGAGGTACGCGCCCACCGCGATCCCCTTGTCGGCGCCGCCGCCGGCGCCCTGGTGCGGGGCGGGGGCGGGGGCGCCCCCGGTGGCGAGCAGCACGACGGCGGCCGTGCTGAGGCAGGCGCCGGCCATCCAGCGGCCTCTACGGGACATGGCGTCTCCACAAGGTCTGCGAACGATGTGCTCGCCAGCGACGTTAGGCACGCCACCCCGCGACGGCCCGCCGGGTGTCCCGATCCTGGACCATTAGCGGTAGCGGGCCGCCGCCGCTTGCGCCGACAGGGTGACGGCGGCCGGGGCCGCCCGCCACCCCCTACGGCGGCCCGGGGGACGGCCGGGTGCCCGGCCTCAGACCATGAGCAGCAGCCGCGTCTGCGGTACCAGCTTCCGGTTGACACTGGTGCTCTGCACGAAGATCGTGAAGTCGTCGTTGTGGTCGGGCTTGACGCGGACCTCCGCGTCGGGCAGGCCGAGCAGGGCGCGGGCCTCCGGTCCCGTGTACACGCGGTCCGTCTTCTTCTCCAGCACCGCTATCTGCTTGCGCGCCTGCACCTTTTCCGACTTGCTCAGCTGGTAGAAAGCGCAACCGGTGCGGTACGTGTGGCCGTTCTCGACCACCCATTCGCGGATCGCCGCGTCACGGGCCACCGGAATCAGCTGGTATTGCGACGGATCCACCGGGGTGAGGCCGGCCGCCTCGATGGCCTTCTTGTTCACGGCCTCACCGCCCGTGGAGAAAACGGCGCGCGATCCCCGGATTCCCTTGGTGCGGCCCACCATGAATTTCTCGGTGGCCTCCTGGATCACCTGTCCGGCGTCCTCGAGACCCTGGGTGCTCGTGGCGTCCCAGATGGCGATGTTGTCCTTCGGGAAGCCGCACTGCATGGCCTCGCGCTTGCCCATCTGGTCCGGCACCAGGACGGCGAGCGTCCAGTTGTCGTCCTGCGTCTCGATCATCTCGCCCACGGCCCGGACCAGTTGACGGGGGTCGCGGCCCGGGGCGCCGGGGCAGCGGTGGCTGGCGTTCTCCTGCCCGTCGGTCAGTACGAACGTCAGGAAGCTGTGGTCGCCGTAGAGTTGGGCGGTCTGCGCCAGCTCCCGCTGCGACTGCAGCGTGGCGGCCAGCAGGGCCGTCATTCCACCGGCACGGTACATCTGCTTCAGGGACGGCATGCGCAGCACGTCCTTGTCGTAGATGACGCACTCGACCTGGTTCGAGAACACGTACACCGTGACGCGGGTTTCCTGGTCCAATTCCTTCGAACGGCGGGCCAGATAGGCGATCTGCTGATCCGCGACGTCGACGACTTTCTGACTCAGGTGTGACATGGACGAACTGGCATCCAGCACGAGAGCAACGTGGTTGATGTAATTCTGGATTCCGGTCATGACCGCTCCCCCTCTTTCCGACGTGATGCTCCGATCCTCGCACCCGCCACTGACAACCGGCCTTCGGCGAGCGGTCCGGCGGCGTCAGTGACGGCCGTCGAGGAGCGCGCAGGCGAAGTCCTCCTGGACCGTGCGGAGCAGGGCGAGCAGGCCGGGCTTCTCGCGCTCGCTGGTCTGGGTGTTGACGGAGAACGTGAGGGAACGCGTGCCGTCGGGGGTGGTGGCGGCGAGCTGGGTGTAGCCGGGGAAGTTGCCGGTGTGGCCGTGGAGCACCCCGCAGCGGGTCGTGTACCGGAAGACCGCGAGTCCGGCGGCGTTGGTGCCGGGGCCGGCCGGCACGGAGGATCCGGCGGGACGGAACGCGAGCTGCTCCTTGCGGGTCTTCTCCGACAGCAGCGCGGGACCGCCGTACGCGCGGATGAAAGTGCCCAGTTCCCCGGGCGTCGAGACGATTCCGCCGGAGGCCCAGACCCCGGAGGTGCCGATGGCCTCGCTGACGTCCTCGCGCGCCGCGGGCGGGGTGACGTCGTAGCCGTGCAGGAACGGGCGCGGAAGGCGGTGGCCCAGGGGCAGGCTGGTCCGGCGCAGCCCGAGCGGGCGGTACACGAGCTCCGCGAGGAGGTCCTCGTAGCGGCGCCCGGTGGCGGCTTCGGCCATCAGGGCGACGGCGATGTTGTCGGAGTTGGAGTACGCGTACAGGGTGCCCGGCCGGAAGAGGAGCGGCTCGTCCGCGACGAAGCCGAGGAGCGCGCGCGGGTCGAAGACGTGGCGGGGGTCGGACCGGAGGATCCCCAGGAACGCGGGGTCGGCCGAGAAGTCGGGCAGACCGCTGGTGTGCTGGAGGAGCTGGCGCAGGGTCACCGGGTGCCAGGCGGCGGGCTGGGAGGGCAGCCGTTCGCCGATGGTGTCGTCGAGGGAGAGCAGACCCCGGTCGACGAGCCGGAGCGCGACGGCCCCGCTGTACGCCTTCGCGATGCTGGCGACGCGCATGTGGTCGTCGAGGTGCGGCGGGCGCCCGGTGGCGAGGTTTCCGACGCCGGCGGTGTACACCCTGGTGCGGCCGTCCCGGGTGAGCGCGGCGATCACCCCGGGCGGGCCGTCGTCCCGGGCGACGAGCCGTTCGAGCTGCCGCTGGAGGCGCTCGTCGCCGTACGGGGTGCCGCCGGCGGGCTCGGGGCCCGTGCCGGCCGCCTGCGCGGGCGGCAGGAGCGCCCCGAGCGCGGCGGCGGTGAGGGCGGCGGCCGACAGTGCGGCGCGGAGCCGGCGGGCGGAGGCGCGGGTGGGCACGTGTGTCTCCCGGTGTCGGTGGGACTTCGCAGGACAGGGCCTAACACCCCGGGCGGGCGTCCCGCGCCCGCGACGCGCGCGGCCGGGGCCGTCCGGCGGACACGGAGACCTCGTGCGGGGCGCGTGCGGACGGACCGGACCGATGCCCCGGCGGGCGGGCCGACGGGACGTCCCTCAGAGGACCGCGACGCCCAGGGGGCGGGTGCCGGCGGGGAGGCGGCGGACGGTGCCGTCGGAGAGGTCGACGACGCTCAGCCCGTTCCAGGAGCCGTCACGGGTGTAGCCGCCGGTGACGTACGCCGTCCGGCCGTCACGGGACACCGCGACGTCCTCGTGCGGGCCGTCCAGCGGGTACACGCGCTCGTCGCCGCCGGGTGACCTGACGGTGAGCGAGGGGCCCTCGCCCTCCTCCACGGCGCCGGTGCCGACCACGAGGAGCCGGCCGTCGGCGGTGACCGCGGTGCCGTGCTGGTGGGTGTCGGCCGTCATCGGCTCCACCGTGACCGTGCCGCTCCGGGGGTCCACCACGGCCAGCCGCTCGCCCTCGAACGGCAGCAGCAGCCGGCCGTCTCGGGGTCGGACGGCAGCGTAGTGCGGCTTCAGCCAGGAGCCGAGGCCGCCCCCGGTGCCGTACGGGGCGACCTCGACGCGGCGGGGCGCGAGGGTGCCGGCCGCGACCACCGTGACGTCGAAGGAGTCGTGGCCGGTCACGTACACCTCGCCGCCGTCGCGGGCGACGTCCACGTCGAAGGGGCGGCGGCCCACCGGCACGGTCGCGGTGACCTGGCGCGCCGTGGTGTCGATCACCTCGAGGACGCCCCGGCCGCCGGGCACGTTGACCCCGACGTAGGCGCGCGAGCCGTCCGGCGCCAGGGCGATGCCCATGCCGCCTCCCCGGTACTCGCCGGTGCCGGCGGGGCCCGTGTCCGTCGTGTACGGGATCCGGGTCACCCGGGCGCGGGTGCGGGTGTCGACCACGGCGACGCCCTCGGCGGTGGCGACCCAGGCGGTGCCGTCCGGACCGACGGCCAGTCCGTACGGGGCGGTGCCGACGGTGACGGAACCGACCGGGCCGCGCTCCGGATCGACGAAGGTGACGGTGTCGGCACCGAAGTCGGCGACGAGGAGGGTCCCCTCGGGGGTGGGGCGGCCGGCGGGCAGCGGGGTTCCGCCCGTCGCGGGCGCCGCGGCCGCCCCGCCCCCGGCGCCGGCCGTGACGCACCCGCCCAGCAGCGCGAGGAGGGCCGGCACGACGACGAGCACCGACCGGGTGCGGGCCCGGCGGCTCATCGCGGGCTCCGGCCGGGCCGGCCGCCGGCGCCGGACCCGTTCTGTGCCGCGCCCAGGATCCGGGCCGGCCCGTCGAAGCCGCGCCGCACCGCGTGCTCGTACGCGGTCACGCCCTCGGAGTCGGCGAGCCACGGGTCCGCTCCGGCGGCGAGCAGCAGCCGGACGACCTCCTCGTGGCGGGGGCCGCCGTCGCCGAGGATGACCGCCTCCAGCAGCGCGGTCCAGCCGAGCCGGTTGACGTGGTCGACGTCGATGTCCGTCTCCGCCAGCACGGCCCGGACGTATCCGACGTGGCCCCGTTCGGCGGCCGCGATGAGGGAGATCCCGCCGAACCGGTTGGGGCGCGTCAGGTCGGGCCCCGCCGCGAGGAGGACCCGCATCATGCGGACGCTGCCGGTGACCCCGGTCACCAGCCAGGGGCTGTCCGCGCGGGAGTCGGGTGCGTCGGGGTCGGCTCCGGCGGCCACCAGGACCTCGGCCACGCGGACGTGGCCGCCGAGTACGGCGAGCAGCAGCGGTGTGCGCAGGTCCTCGTCCCGGGCCTCCGGAGCGGCGCCGGCCAGGAGGGCGGCGCGCACCGCGTCGGCGTCACCGGCCTTGGCGGCATCGAGGAGTGATCGGTCGTGCGGGTTCATGTCTCCATCGTGGGCCCGGCCGCCCCGGCGGACGGTCGCCCCGCCGTCCCTTCCCGGCCACCCGCCCGGCCGACGCGCCCGTCATCCGATCGGCCGATCCGTCCCGTCCCGCCGCCGGCTGTACGCGTGCGCCCCCGCCCCGGGGGCGGCCCGTCCCCGCCGGAACGGCCGACGTCCATAACGGCTGGTGCTGGAGGGCAGAAGAACCCTCTATTGGCCCTGCGCGCCGACCCCGAGCAGGCTTGTCCCCATGCGGAGCGAGACGGAACCCAAGGACCGGCAGGCGGGCGTCAAGGCCGCCATAGCCGCGGAACGCCGCGATCTGGCGGACCTGTTCGACGGCCTGGGGGCCGCCGAGTGGAACGCGCCCAGCCTGTGCGAGCGGTGGACGGTCCGTGAGGTCGTCGCCCACATGTCGATGGGCTTCCGGCTCTCCCTGCCGGCGATCCTGGGCGAACTGGTCAGGGCACGGGGCGGCCTCCACCGCATGACCGACCGCGTCGCGCGCCGCGACGCCGCCGCCCACTCGGCCGCGGAGCTCAGTGCCTTCCTCCGGGACAACGCCCACCACCCCTGGACGCCGCCGGTCGGCGGGTTCCGCGCGGCCCTCGGGCACGACGTGGTCCACGGGCTGGACGTCACGACCGCCCTGGGGCACGACCGGCGGGTCCCCGGGGACCGGCTGCGCATCCTGCTCGACGACATCAGGCCCAGCGGCCTGCGGTTCTTCGGCGTCGACCTCACCGGAGTGCGGCTGAGCGCCGAGGACACGGACTGGTCGTACGGGACCGGCACCCCGGTGTACGGGGCCGCCCAGGACCTCCTCCTGCTCGCCTTCGGCCGCCGCCTGCCGCCCGGGCGCCTGCGCGGTGAGGCGGCCGGCCGTTTCACCGGCCGCTGAGGCCCGTACGAGGTCCGCGCGCGGCCGGACGGGTCAGGGCGTCGGGTCCGGTGCCCGCCACGCCGCCATCTGCTCGCGGAACTTCGGACACCTGACGATGTCCTCCTCGCCGCACTGCACGGCGTGCGTCATGAGCTGGTGGGCGTGGTCGAGATCGACCATGCGCTGCTCGATCTCCGTGATCTTGGCACGGATCATCGCCTGCCTGCGCGGCTGTTCACGCTGGAACTCCCGGATCTCCGCCAGTGTCAGTCCGGCCTGCTGGCACGTGCGGAGCACCGTGATCCGCTCGGCCGCCTCCGGTGGATAGCGCCGTTGGCCGCTCTGGCGTTCCGGAGGGGGGAGCAGGCCGTGCCGCTCCCAGTACCGGATCGCCGAGGCGGGCACTCCGGTGATCTCGGCGAGTTGGCCGATCGTCATGCGCACGTCCGGTCCTCCTGGCTCCCGTCGGGTCTCACCCGGGCATTTGACTTGAACCTTAGTTCAAGTTGAAGAGTGGTTCCCACGTGGACGGCGGCCGACGAGCGGCCGCCGCCGGCAGATTCCGGGAGACACGCATGACGGGAACACGTGGAACACACGAGCGGGCGCACGCCCTGGTGAAGGCCGCCGAGGGGCTGTTCGCGGCGGGGGTGATGTCCCACTCCGGGCACGCCAACCTCAGCGCGCGGCTCGACGGCGAACGCCTCCTGCTGACCCCGGGCTTCGTCCGCGGGGTGCGGCCCGAGGACCTGGCGACCGTCGGATTCGACGGAAAGGTCCTCGAGGGCGAACTGCAGTCCGTCAGCGCCGAGATCATCGCCATGCACAGCGTCGTCTATGCGGCACGCCCCCACGTGGGCGCCATCATCCACACGCACTCGCCCGCCGCGACCGCCTTCGCGGTGGCGAACCGGCCGTTGCCCTGCCGCACCGAACCCATGCTGCGCTTCGGCCAGGCGGAGGAGGTGCCGGTGGTCCCCTGGGGCCCTCGGGGGTCGGACGTGTCGGTGCGCGGCATCGCCGACGTCCTGGAGCGGCGCCCCACGACCGCCGCCGTCCTGCTGGCCAACCACGGACTGCTGGTGTTCGGACCGGACCCCCTGGCCACCGCCCACCTGCTGGTGGCCATCGAGGAGAGCGCCGAGGCGGAGATCGCGGCAGCGGCGATCGGCGGAGCCGTGGACTTCCCCCCGGGCGCCCAGGAGGCCGTACGTGCCGCGATCACGAAGAGGGCGTCATGACGGACGACACGCCCGCCTCCCGCACGGAGGCGGTACGGGACCGCTACCGCTCCACGCTGGGAGCCGTCCCGGAGGGAGTGCAGGAGCGGCTGCGCCTCGCCGGCGACTTCGGGCGGCTCCCCACCGAGGAGGCCATCGCGGCGCTGCGGCACATCGTGCTGACGGACAGCCCCCTGGGAAGCCGGGTGCAGCAGCTCGTCCACTTCGGACAGCTGCTGGCCCTCGGCCGGGAACACCCCGCCCGGATCCACGCCCGGGGCGCGCTCCACGCCGGGGCGGCCATCACCGACCTCATCGGGGTCGCCGAGACCGCGCTCATCACGGCGGGCGTGCCGGCGTACGCACTGGGCACCGGGATCATCGCCGAACTCGCCCCGGGCGCACGGGAAACCGGAGACGCGCGGCCCGACGGCCCCCACGGCGCGGCGCGGTCCTGAGGGCGGGGGAGGGCAGCGCCGCTGCCCGCGACCCCGGCCCGGCGCCGGCTGACGGAGAGTCCGCGGGCCCGCTCCGAGCGGGCCCGCGGACTCTCCCCCCGGAATGCCGGCATGAGCGGGGCCGGCGCGGGGTATTCGCGGGCGGGCCGGGCAGCACCCACTCACGGAAAGGCGTACCCGCCATGACCCAGGACGACCCCACGCCGCCGGACGAGCCGCACGAGCCGACACCCGCGGAACGCGCTGCCCGCGACCGAGTACGGCGCCGCGCCGAGGGCATGACGCACCACCGGGCCGCCGAGGCCCTGGACGCGGCCAGGAAAGCGGCGGGCGACCTCGCGGCGGCGGACGGGGCGACGCGCGCCGAGGTGGCGGAATGGCAGCGGATCACCGACTCGCTCTTCGACCACGGAGGCCCCTACACGACGGAGGCCGACGCCTTCGTACAGGGCGAACTCACGGCCCGCCGCGCATCTCGCTAGCGGTCTGACCGCCGGCCTGCGCCGGGCCGGGCGGCGCGCGGTGTGCACATGCAGGCCGGTCCCGGCGGCGATCCGGGCATTCCGGCCGCCTGAGGCCGGCAGCTCGATGGTGGCGCGTTGTCGGGTCTGGTGCGGGGTCTTGTGGCCGTAAGGCGTCTTCTTCGGCCGGTGGCGCTCGGCAGCGGTGACGACCACGGGCACGGCGGAGCAGGCGGGCATCACGAACAAGCAGCCACATTCCCGGAACTCCGGACAACCGCCCTGCGGTGGCCCCGCCCACACTCGAGCCCCAGTCCAGCCCGCAGAAGACCCTCCAGCTCGGCGGTGAGGTCCTGGGCGGTGCGGCAGGTCGTCTCGGCCAGCATCCTCCTGTGCTCTTGCTCGGTACATGGATGCGCGCGTCCGCATCGTGGCAGACCTGGCGCTCAGCGCTCGATCCCGGGGGGCTTCAGCGCGATGCGCGGGGCCACCGCGTCGATCGCTCCGTGGCCGGTGAGAGCGCTGCGGGGCGCGGGGACGATGACGTGGCTCAGGTTCACGCCGGGAAGGAAGGGATTGGTCCGCACACCCTGCCCCTTCGCCTCGGGGGTCGCCGGGTTCAGCTCCTTGTAGCTGTTGGCCGTCGACAACCGGTCCACGATGTGCTTGTGCGCCTCCTTCTGGTCCTCGGGGACACCGATGGCGTGCAGCTTCATGGCGAATTCTTCAGGGGCCTTCCCGGTGTCGTTGTAGTCCTCCAGGCGTAGTTGGCAACGGACGGGGTCGTTGGCCATGAACGCATGCATCTCGGCGGGCAGGTTCTCGTTCACGGGCAGCGGTGTCACGAACTTGATCCCCTCCTTGCCGACGCTGGGGTTCCCCAGCAGTTCCGGAATCTCGATCCTGCCGAGTACCGAGCCCTTCGTGATATCTGCGGCGAAGCCGACCGCCATTCCTTCGGTCTCTTTGGCGTACCGCTTCGACAGGGTGTCCCAGGCCTCGCCATGGACGGTGTCCAGTTCGACTTCGTCGAAGTCGAAGTGCTGGGTGAGGGCAGCCAGGACGTTCGCGTTGCCGAGGCAGTACGAATTCAACTGGTGCCCCGCCGGAGTGTCCTCCAGCACTTGGAGGTTGCGTGACTCTCCGCACGCCTTGGCCAGGAAGCGGTTGGGCACTGGCTTGTCAGTGCCCTCGAGCGAGCTCGGAAACATAGGACCAGAACGCGCGGTCGGGGCCCCGGTCCGCATGGGTGACCGAGCGCTCCTCTGCAAGATGCGCGATGAACGCCAGAAGGCACGGTCCGTCCGTGTCGGGTGCGACCGTTTCCAGATAGTCCTGGTAGATCTTGCGCGCCAGCCTGGCGCCCTCCTGCATGGTTGCAGGTTCCGCGTCGGCCTGGGCCTGTTGGAGGACGAAGGCCCGGGATATTTCCGCAGGCGTAGGGGGCGCCTCGGGCCTCACACGTGCCTCCGTGAGCCCTCAGGGGCGTGCACAGCCAGCCTGATCCGTGAGCCGCCCGGTGTGGTGTCGGTCCACGCTGCGAACGAAACCGACTGCACCAGCACGATCAGTGCCTGGCCGGGGTGTTCGCCGATGGGCTTCCAATACGCCATCCGGTAAGGGGTGCGGGTCTCAAGGCGGTAGTCGTGGTCCTCCCACAACGCCGGCTCCGGCGGTTCGGGGAAGTCCGGCGCATCCCAGGGCCCGTTCCAGGCCGCCGGCCCCAGCACGCCCTCGGCTGCCTTGACGAACGCAGGCCACTCGTCGGCGGCGCGGGTCAGAAGTCCGGGATTCTCGGACGCGTCGTCGGCCTTGAGGTGCCAAGCCCAATGAGTCAGGCGATAGACCGGATCCCAGTTGCCGTTCGACTCGAAGGTCCACCTGCCTCCGGCACGACTGTGCACGACGAGGTTGCGCTCGACCGTCTGCGCCTCCCAGCCGTAGCGTTCGCACCACTCGCGGCACTGCACCGACCCGCCCTGTGGCGGACCCGCCCATACCGATGCCCAGTCCAGGCCGCGCAGGCCCTCCAGCTCGGCGGCCAGGTCTTGGGCTGTGCGGCCCGATGTCTCCGTCAGCATCGTCTCAAGCTCCTCGCTCGGTGAACGTGGGGGCATCGTGACACGCCGTCAGGACAGGATGATCCCGAGTATCAACAGGCAGACAGTCACCGGGCCCATGCCAAGCATCGTTCTTCTGGTGTGATCGTTCGTTGAACCGTGCATGGCGGATCTGGCTGGGCGGCTGGTGCCGGGTACTGTTCCGGAGGGTGGTGCCGCCGACGAGGTCATACGTCCGCAGGGTGGTGGCCGGCGTCGAGCGGCTGGCCGCGAAGCGTTGGCCGCGATCATCTCCGTGGCGACCTCGGGCTGCACGTGGCGGCAGCGAAACGACGTCTTAAAAAGCGTTTTATCCCGTCCAGGGTGTTTGGCGGTCTTTTGGGTAGCAGGCCGGGCTGGGACTGCCGAGGTCAGGGTCGCTATCCGTGACGTGAGGGGCGGCTGACGCCATTACCGGGCACGTTTCCTCCCTTTCGCTCCTGTCTGATCCCAAGACGCCCCCACTCATTCCGGCGGGATGTCGCTCGGCGGAACTATCGAAACATGTCTCGACAGCGCCCGAGTGACCTGTCCAATGCCCGATGGGAACTGCTCGAGCCCATTGTGTCGGCCTGGCGGGCCGACCGGCGAGGGAAGGGCCTGGATATCGGGCGGCCGCCCGAGCACGACCTGCGCCGGATCATGGACGCGGTGTTGTATGTGGACCGGACCGGGATCCCCTGGCGCTACCTTCCCCACGACTTCGCTCCGTGGGAAACCGTCTATGGATACTTCGCCGCCTGGCAGAAGGACGGCGTGTTCGACCAGCTCAACGGCCTGCTCCGCCGACTTGTCCGGGAGGCTGGAGGCCGGGACGCCGAACCGAGCGCATGCGTCCTGGACGCCCAGAGCATCAAGACGTCCGCCAACGTCCCGGCCACTGGCCAGGGCATCGACGCGGGTAAGAAGATCGCGGGCCGCAAGCGCCATATCGGCGTCGACACCCTCGGCCTTCTTATCGCGGTCTGGGTCACCGCGGCCAGCGTCTCCGACAACGCCGGCGGTATCCATCTGCTCTCGCACATCGCCAAGGCCCACCCCAGAATCACCAAGGCATGGGCCGACAGCGGTTATCGAACCAAGGCCATCGACCACGGCGCCACCCTGGGCATCGACGTCGAGGTCACCCGCCGCGACCCGGGCCAGAAGGGCTTCAAGGTCATCCCGCGGCGCTGGGTCGTCGAGCGGACGTTCGGCTGGCTTATGAATCACCGCCGCCTCGCCCGCGACTACGAAACCCACCCGCACCGCTCCGAAGCCATGATCCGCCTCGCGATGATCGACCTGATGAGCCGCAGGCTCACACGAGAGTCGACTCCGAACTGGAAGGACTCATAGCCGCCGGGCCACACTGACCCGCGCGTCCTCGCCCCTCATAGCCTGCGGCCAGCGGTCATCAATGACACCCCCCGCTTCCCGGCAAGCGCGACAGGCATTCCCCAGCTGCGGCAGCCATCCGTAATCAGACGGCGACATGCCGACTTGCTGGACTCCGCACAGCGTCCTGTCGAAGATGCCGAAGGCGTGGGAAACGTCGAGGGGAAGGCCGTCCGCGACCGCCCTTTCCCAGCGCATCTCCACGGGCAAATACGGCTGGAAGCCGATGGCCAGGCCCTCATCGGGCAGGTTCGGGGCGGTGCGGGAGCTCACGTCATCGGCTCCATACGGGTCGCTCGGGCAACAGGTGCCACCCCATCTACGCCCGCCCACAGCCGCCTCGGGCCCCCGGCCGCCGAGGACGCCGTGGGGCGGGAGGATGCGGCGCACAACCAGGCTGCGCCTCCCGCCCCACGGACTGGGCGGCCCCGGGCAGTGCCGCCACGCCGGGCACCGGCCGCCTCCCGGCCGATTCCGCCTGCGGGGAGGGCGGGGGCAAGTCGCGGAGCCAGAAGGTGGGACCGCGGCCACCTGCAGGCCCCGGCACTGCTGTTCCCGCTCTGCGGACCGGCACCCCAAGTTGCCGTTGCAGGCCGCGGGAGCCGGGCGGCCGAGCCGATCACCGGCCGCGACCAGATGCGCAGCTTCGACCCTGCCAGGCCACTTCCGCGCCGCATTCCTCGAAAGGCTCCTCGATGATCCGTGCTACGCGCCGCGCCGGTGTGCGGTCCGCCGCCAGTGACACCCCGTGGACCGCGTGCGGTGGTCGGGGCGAGTACCGCTCGCCCCGCCGGTTACGCGCAGTTATGGCCCTCCGGGATGGCGAAGCAGCGGGGCTGCCAGCTGGTCCAGTAGCCGTTGGAGTGGCGCACACGGGCCCAGTCGTTGCCGTCCGAGCCGGTGGCGATGATGTAGAGGAGCGAAGTGCTGTTCTCCTGCTCAGGGGTCGCGTAGATGCGGCTCTGGACCCACCCGCCCATGGACATCCAGCCGTTCCAGGATCCGTCGGACCTGGTCCAGTTCGTCCACACCGCGTGATCGGCACCGACGACGAACTCCTCCTTCGTCCCGTTGGCGAATCTCATGGTCGAGACGCCGTACTCACAGATGTACGTCTGCCCCTTGGTCGAGCAGTAGGTCGCCGCCTGTGCCGGCGACGCCGCGACCCCCACCCCCGCGAAAGCGGCCAAAGCCGCGACTGTCGCGAGGGCACTCTTGAATCCGCGCATGTCCATATTCCTTTGCCGAGTGCCGTGGTCATGTCGGGGAGCGGGAAGAACCAACCCCCCTGCCACCCGACGTGGATATCCTCGCCCTCTCCTCTAACGTCCCACTGGCGCTTCGCTTACGTCCTCGAGATGGAGGGCGGCCTGCCGCAAGCCAGCTAACCGCTTGTGCGATACAGAGCCGGCTACACCCTCGCCGTACTGGACCGCATCCTCAGCGAGGACCCCATCACAGCCGGGACTCCTGAAGGCCCAAGACGACAAGGTCACAGACCCCACGGGCCGCATTCCGACGCCGCGAGGCCCGTGACGGTCGAGTCTCTTCGATCCCCCCGGCCATCAAAGGCTTCCCATCACTGATGACGAAATCGTCGACAGAGCTGTGGCAGCTCAGACATTGGCGGGCAGCCCAGTCACCCTGATCACCTACGACACCGGACAGGCCATGCGAGGACGCGCAGCCGGCCTCAAGGTGTGCAAGCTCAGGCTCGAACTCGGGGAAGAGCCTCCCTCGAACCAGAAGTAGCCAACGCCTGTGGCACGCCGACAGCGTTGTTCATCCGTACGATCACGGCGTTCCCGGCCCAGCTTGCTCGCGATGCCGTGGCCGTCCTGGCGGTGATGCCCGTTGCCGGGCTCCGGCCCCATGCCTCGTTCTCGGTCGCCGTCGAGGGCCGTCAGGTGTCGAGGGCCGTCAGGTTTTGATCCCCGGGCGCAGCTACAACGACGAGCCGCCGACTGGCAGGGTGATCTCGCCACGCCCGGCACCCGCGGCCACGGCGCCTACGGGCAGTTCATCGTGGACAACCCTGCTTTCTTCGCGCGCACCCAACGGCGGGTCGTGAGCTACTGGAGCTGCTACTACCGGGGCAATCACGCGAGTTTTCGGGGCTACCCGGGGTGCACGCTTCTTGATCTCCTACGGTCCGCGGCCTCCGACAGGGCGGGACGTCCCTGGCCCGACCTCGCTCCAGCCGGCGCCAGGGTGGACGGCTACTGCTAGGACCCGGCCGGGCAGGGCGCCGGGCTGGTCAAGCGGCATCGGCGAGGGGACGTCCGCCCCAACGGACGCCCCCCGGGCCGACGGCAGTGGGCGTTCCGCCGGTATCGGTCGTGTGAGCGGCGTCACAGCCGCCTCCTGTCAGGGATCGGGGTCCCGTCTCGTCCAAGGGGCACGCGCACAGAGACAGGAGCACGCCATGAAGCACCGCATCGTCGTCCTCGGCGCCGGATACGCCGGCGCCTTTGCCGCCGGGAACCTGGCCCGTCGGCTCTCCTCCGCCGACATCGAGATCACCGTCGTCAACGCCGAGCCGGACTTCGTCGAGCGGATGCGCCTGCACCAGCTCGCGGCCGGCCAGGACCTCGCGGTCCGCGCGCTCGCCGACGTCTTCGCCGGCACCGGGGTACGGCTGTGCGTGGCGCGCGTCACCGGGGTCGACGCGGAGCGCGGGACCGTCGCCGTGAGCGGCGAGGAGGGTGACGGCGAACTCGCCTACGACACCCTGCTGTACGCGCTCGGCAGCGCCGGGGCCCACCACGGGGTCCCCGGTGTCGCCGAGCACGCCTTCGACGTGGCCGGACGGTCCTCGGCGCTGCGCCTGCGCGAGCGCCTGGCCGGTCTGGGCGGGGGCGCCGCCGTGCTCGTCGTCGGGGAGGGGCTGACCGGCATCGAGACCGCCACCGAGCTCGCCGAGTCCCGGCCCGACCTGTCGGTCGCGCTCGCCGCCCGCGGCGAGCCGGGCGCGTGGCTCTCCCCGAAGGCCCGCCGCCACCTGCGCCGGGCCTTCGACCGGCTCGGCGTCACCGTGCACGAGCACACCCGCATCGAAGCCGTCGAGTCCGGACGGGTGATCGCCGCGGGCGGTGCGTCCCTCCCGGCGGAGGTGACGGTGTGGTCGGCGGGATTCGCGGTGCACCCCATCGCGGCCGCGAGCGGCCTGGAGGTCACCGGCACCGGCCGGATCGTCGTGGACGCCGCCATGCGCTCGGTCTCGCACCCGGACGTCTACGCCGCGGGCGACTGCGCCCACGCGATCGGCGCGAACGGGCGCCCGCTGCCGATGTCCTGCGCCTCGGCCGGCCTGACCGGCATGCGGGCGACAGCCGCGATCATCGCCCGGCTGACCGGCGGCGGGGTCCCGGCCGGCGCGATGAGGTACTACGGCAACCACATCAGCCTCGGGCGGCGGGACGCCATCTTCCAGATGGTCGACGCGGATGCCCGCTCCATGTCCTGGTACCTGGGCGGCCGGACCGCCGCGCGGCTCAAGTCGGGTGTGCTCAAGGGGGCCGCGTGGAGCATCGGCCACCCCGCCTTCGGCATGCCGAAGCGCCCGCGCCGTCTGACCGCCGCACCTGACGGGGCCGGCGTGCGGGCCACCGCGTAGGCTGCGCCGCATGGACCGCGCAGCCGTCGACCGGTTCGAGGCCGGCCGGGGCCGGCTGGCCTCGCTCGCGTACCGCCTGCTGGGCTCGGCGGCCGACGCGGAGGACGCCGTACAGGACGCGTTCCTGCGCTGGCAGGCCGCGGACCGGGACCGCATCGCGGTGCCGGAGGCGTGGCTGACCACGGTCGTCACCCGCATCTGCCTCGACCGGCTCCGCTCGGCGCAGGCGCGCCACGAACGCGCCGCCGGGGACTGGCTGCCCGAACCGCTCCTCGAGGGCGACCCGATGCTCGGGCCCGCCGACACCTTCGAGCAGCGCGAATCGGTGTCCCTGGCCGTACTGACCCTGATGGAGCGCCTCTCGCCGGCCGAGCGGGCGGCCTACGTCCTGCGGGAGGTCTTCTGCTATCCGCACGCCGAGATCGCCGGGATCCTCGACATCTCCGAGTCCGCGAGCCAGCAGTACGTCCACCGGGCCCGGCGCCGGGTCGCCGACGAGCGCCGCACCGGTGACGGGGCGGACGCCGCGACCGCGCGCCGGATCGTCGAGGAGTTCCTCGCCGCCGCCACCTCGGGGCGCACCGACCGCCTGGTGGAGCTGCTCACCGCCGACGTGACCGTCGTCTCGGACGGTGCCGGCCTGGCCAGGCGGCTGCTGCGGTTCACGACGCGCGAGCGCGTGGCCTCGTACGTACGGGCCGGGTTCAGGCCCACGGCGGCGAAGCGGCGGCTGGCGGGCGGCTCCGTGGTGTTCCACCTCGCGGTGCTCAACGGTTCCCCGGCCGTCCTCGCCGTGGTGGGTGACCGGGTCGCGGGGGTGGTGGCGTTCGAACTCTGCGACGGCAGGGTGGCGTTCCTGCGCGGCATCGCCGCCCCGGACCGGCTCGCCCGTCTCGACGCGGCCTGGCGGCGGCGCGGGCCCGACGCGCCGGCCCTCGGCGGATGGTGACCCGCGGCCGGTGCCCCGTGCCGCCGGTGGCGTACGGGGGAGGGGCGGCGGGGCCGCCGGCCGGGCCTCCCGCGGCTACCGCCTCTGCCAGAGGGTGAGCCGGGTGGTGTAGTCGGGCAGGTTGCCCTGGCCGCCGGTGATGCCGGTGACCTCCAGCATGGCCAGCCTCTTGTCGCTGGTGACCGTGCACATCAGGGTCCCGACGGGGAGGACGGTGGGCAGGTCCTTGGCCCGGATCTCGGTGGGCAGGACCTCGCTCTGGGCGCCCCGCAGGCATTCCCGGGGGGTCTTTCCGGTGCTCTTGCCCATCGGTGTGTAGAACTCCCACCTGCCGCCGGAGATCTCACTCAGCATGATCTCCCGGCCGGGGGTGTCCTGTACGACCTGGGGGACGTCGAGGTCGGCCCGGACGATGTTGGCACCGCCCGGTGAACGCAGGGTGAGGGGGCGGTCCCGGAAGACGGCCGTGTACCCGGCGTCGTCGGAGGCCGAGGCCGAGGCCGAGGCGGAGGCGGAAGCGGAAGCGGAGGCCGAGGCCGAGGCGGCGGGCGCCGGACCCGGGTCCGTGACGGCGGCCGGCCGGTCCGGCCCCTTCCCGTCGGCCCCTTGCCGCGTGCCGTCCGGGGTGCTGCCGGAGCGGGCCACCGTCCAGGTCAGGACCACCGCCAGGGCGACGGCCACGGCGGCGCCGGCGGCGAGGACACCGGTCGGCGTACGCCGCGTCGCGGCGGGTCCCTCCGGCGCGTGCGGCGGGCGCGGGGGCGGCGGTGCCACGGTCGGGGCGGCGGCGAAGGCGGGGCCGTGCGGCCCACGGGACGGCGGGTCGTGGACCGCGCCGTCGGTGACCGTCGGTTCGGGCTCCGGTGCCAGGGCCGCGGCGCGCCTGCGGGCGGTCAGCTCGTCACCCAGCGGGCCCGGCAGCCAGCCGGTGAAATCGTTCAGGGGACGGCCCGAGGCCTCCTCGCACAGCCGGGCCAGTTCCTCCGGGCCGACGCGGGCCGCCGGGTCGGGGGACAGGCAGCGGCCGAGCAGGGGGCGCAGCGCTTCGTCGTACAGGTCGAGGCGGGGCGGGTGCGCGGCGGTGTTGGCGATCTGCGCGGCGACGGTGAGGGCGCCGCCGTCCCCGTAAGGGTGGCGGCCGGTGGCGGCGACGGCGGCTACCAGCCCGAGCGCGAAGACGTCGGCGGCCGGTCCTGCGGGCCGGCCCAGTGCCTGCTCCGGGGACATGAACTGCGGGGTGCCGACGACGCCGCCGGACGCGGTGAGCTGGAGGCCGTCCGCGGCGCGGGCGATGCCGAAGTCGATGACGTACGGTCCCTCGTCGCTCAGCAGGACGTTGCTGGGCTTGAGGTCGCGGTGCACGACGCCGGCGGTGTGGATCGCGGTCAGGGCCCGCGCGGTGCAGCCGACGAGCTGCAGGACGGCAGGCAGCGGCAGCGGGCCGTACGCGGCGAGGGCCTCCCGCAGGGACAGGCCGGGAACGAACGCCGTGGCCAGCCAGGGCTGTTCGGCCGTGACGTCGTGATCGACGAGCGGGACGACGTGGTAGCCCTGGACCCGGGAGGCCGCCCGGACCTCCTGCTCGAAGCGGCGGCGGAAGCCGGTGTCGCCGCCGTACTCGCGCCGGACCACCTTCAGCGCGACGGGCTGCCCGCCGCGGGTGCGGGAGAGGTAGACGGTGCCCATGCCGCCCTCACCGATGCGGCCGAGCAGCCGGTATCCCGCGATCTCCTGAGGGTCCCCGGCGTGGAGCCGTCCCAGCCGTCCCCCTGCTCCGTTCACCGCCATGCCGGACCGGCCCCCCTTCCATGATCGTCTGAGGCGTCAGCCTAGCGGACCGCGACCGCGCCGCAGCCGCCGGGGCAGTACGCCAACCCACTTGTACGGAAACGGAGTTGGCCGCCCCGTCGGTCTCGTCGGCGCGGCGGCGCCGGCCCGGCCGCCACCGGCGGTGCGCGGTGCGGGCGGCGGGCCCGGTCGCCGTTCCCGCCGGCGGCGACGGCCGTCTGTTCGAGCGGCATCCGGCGCCGCGGCGGGGGCGTTCCGTACCCGCATGCGCCCGGAATCAGCCCTACCGCTTCCTTCCGCCGGCACGCGTCCTCCGGAGCGGGAACCGTACTCGCCGAGCGTGTCCCGGGTGCGGCGGCCCGCGCGGCCGGTCCGCCGGGGGCCGGACTTCGGCCACGCGCCCCCCGACGCCGCGGACGCGGACGTTCCTACTCCGTGGTTGCCGGGCAACCGCTTGGTGCCCGTTGATCACCACCCGAGGAGAAGCCCCCGATGACCAAGGTCCTCGTCCTGCACAGCGTCAGCCTCGTCGGGTCGGCGCTCGCCGCTCTGCTGAGATCGGAGGGCGGCTTCGACGTCACCTCCGCCTGCTGGCGGTCCGCGGCGCGCCAGGCGGAGTCCTTACGGCCGGACGTGACCGTCGTCGACCTCGACTGTCCCGGCGCGTCCGCCACGCTGGGGGCCCAGGGGAGGGCCGCCCGCCCGCTCGCCGGTCCGCCCGGGTCCCTGCTGGTGCTCGCCACGTCCGGAGCGCCCGGATCGCTCCAGCGCGGGGTCCGGGCCGCGGCCCGCGGGTACGTGGACAAGGACGGATCACCGGGCCGGCTGGTCCGGGCCATCCGCAAGGTCGCGGCGGGGGAGCGGTTCGTCGACGCCTCCCTGGCCACCGCCCTCCTGGACGCCGGCCCCGCGCCGCTGAGCCCCCGCGAACTGAGCGTGCTGGCCCGGGCGGCGGAGGGCGATTCCATCGCGGAGATCGCGCAGGCCCTGCACCTCGCCAGCGGGACCGTGCGCAACTACATGGCCGCGGTCACCCGCAAGACGGGAGCCCGCAACCGGGTGGACGCCATCCGGATCTCCCGGCAGGCCGGCTGGGTCTGAGGGCCCGAACCCTCCCTGTGACCGCCGGCCCCCCGCTCACGTCCGCCCGTTCCACACCCCCACGAGTTCCCGGTACAGGGGCGACCTGGCCGGGAGGTCCGCATGCGTCCCGCAGACCGCACGGGTGCCGTCCAGTACGAGGACCCGGTCGGCCCGCGCCGCGGACGAGATGCGGTGGGCCACCACGACGAGGGTGCCGGGGCGTTCGGCGAGCGCCCGCTCCGCGTGCTCCTCCGCCCGCGGATCGAGATGGCACGTGGCCTCGTCCAGCAGCAGCAGCGGTGCGGGGGAGAGGTAGGCGGCCGCGAGGGCCAGCTGCTGCCGCTCGCCCTGGGACAGCCCGGCCGGGTCCACGGGAGCGTCCGGGCCGCCCAGCCGGTCCACGAGGCCGTCCACGCCGAGGGCGGCCACCGCCCGCTCCAGCCGTGCCCCGGACACCGGCCCGGGGCACAGGTGGGTCAGGTTCTCGCGGACGGAGCCCGTGAAGACGTACGCCTGCTGGGGCAGCAGGGTCCGCCGGGGATCGGGACCCCGGGCGGGTCCGCGGCCGGCCGGGGCGCCCGCGAGCAGTACGGTGCCCCGGCCGGGCACGAGGAGCCCGGCCAGCAGCGCGGTGAGCGTGGACTTGCCGATGCCGCTGGGACCGACCACGGCGAGGTGCTCCCCCTCGCGCAGGGTCAGGTCGAGGCCGTCGATCACCGGCTGGGCGTGCGGACCGTACGCGAAGCGCACCTGACGCAGCTCTGCCGCGAGCGGGGCGGCCCCGGACGCGGTCCCGGACGCGCCCCCGGACGCGGCCCCGGACGCCGCCGCCGGTCCCGGCCCGGGCTCCGGCCGCCACGGCCCGGGATCCCGCGTTTGCGCGGCGCCCGCCGGCTGCGGCTCCGCGTACCGCGCCGTGTCCGTTCCCGGGGGACAGAAGCGCTCCAGCACCACCAGCAGCCTGGTGCCCGCGGAGCCGAGGGCGCCCATGAGGGCGTCCAGCGCGGGCAGCAGGGACTGGACCAGGTAGGTGAGCGCGGCGGCCAGGGCGCCCGCGCTCAGCCCGTGCGCGAGCAGCCACGGTGCGCCCAGGAGCAGCGCGACGACCGGCAGCCGGCCCGCCACCCCGAGCATCACCGTACGCAGGGCGGCCCACCGCGCCAGCAGCCGGCTCAGCAGCTCCTGTTCGGCGATCAGGCACTCCAGGCGGCCCCCGGCCTCGGCCTCCCCTCCGCAAGCCACCACGTCCCGCAGGCCCGCGGCGAGCTCGCCGGCCCGCCCCGCCAGGGCCTCGTCGGTGTCGAGGGCCCGGCGCTGCACCCCTGCCATGGGGCGCAGTGTGAGCAGGAAGCCCGCCGTCCCCAGGAGCAGGGGCGGCAGGACGAACACGAGCAGGACCGGCGCCAGAGCGGCCATCCCGGCCAGGGCGCCGAGCGCGGTGAAGACGAAGGAGCGGGCGACGAGGACCAGCCCCGCGAAGGAGTCGCGCGCCATCTCGGTCTGCTGGGTGAGCCGCGAGACGGCCCCGGAGCGCTCGGCCCGCGCGGGGTCGGCGACCGCGCGTTCCAGGCCCTGGCGCACGGCCCGGCGGACCAGACCGTCGCGCAGCGGTTCGACGAGGTCCGCGAGCCCCCCGAACACGCCCCGCAGGGCCAGCCCGCCGAGGAGGGCCCCGGCCCCGGCCAGGGCGAGCCAGCCGGTTCCGGTGCCGGGCCGGCCGGCGAGGAAGCCGTCGTCGAGGGCGCGGGCCACCGCGTAGCCGCCGAGGAAGGTGTGCGCGGACTCCAGCAGGGACCACAGGGCGAGGGCACCGAGCGTCCGGGTCCGCCCGCGCAGGAAGCGGCGCCCCTCCGCGCCGACCCGCCGCCAGGCGCCCCGCCCGCTCACCGGACCGCCCCGTGACGGGCGGTCCGCTCGCCGTCCGGACGCCCCGCGGGGGCGGATTCCCTGCCGGTGGCGAACACCGAGCGGTAGGCGGGGTCCCGCCAGAGCTCCGCGTGCGTCCCGGTCGCGCGGACCCGGCCCTCCTCCAGCCATACGACGAGGTCGGCCCGGGCCGCCGTCGAGACGCGGTGGGTGATGACGAGGCGGGTGGCGGCCCGCACCTCGGTGACCAGCGCGTGTTCCACCGCGCGGGCGGTGACGGTGTCCAGGCTGGAGGTGGCGTCGTCCAGGACGAGCAGCCGGCCCGCGTGGCAGAACGCCCGCGCCAGGCCCAGGCGTTGCAGTTCGCCGCCGGACATCGGGGCGTCGGCGAGCGGGGTGCGGTAGCCCTCGGGCAGGCGGCGTACGAACGGGTCGGCTCCGGCCGCCCGGGCCGCGGCGCGCACGGCGTCGGGCCCGGGCCGCGGCGGCGCTCCGAAGGCGATGGCCGCGCCGACGCTCTCCCCGAACAGGGCGGGCCGGTCGAAGGCGTGGCCGACCTCCCGCCGCAGTGCTCCGGTGGTGAGTTCCTCCAGCGGGGTGCCGTCCAGCAGTACCTGCCCCGCGTCACAGGCGGTGAGGCGTCCGGCGACGGCGGCCAGCACGGTCTTGCCGGAGCCGGTGCGGCCCACGACCGCCGTGGTGGCGCCGCCCGGGATCCGCAGGTCGACGTCGTGCAGGACGACCGTGCCCGCACGCTCGACGCGGACCCCGCGCAGTTCCAGGGTGCCGGGGCCGTCGGCGGCGTGTCGGCGGTCCCCCGCGGCGAGGGGCGGCAGGCCGAGGAGCGCCGCGGTCCGGCGGGCGGCGGCCCTCCCCCGCACCACCGCGGCCAGCCGGCCCGTGACGGCTCCCGCGCCGGCCGCGAGGCCCGCGTACCGCACGGCGGCCAGCAGGCCGCCGACGCCGAGCGCCCCCGCCGCGAGCCGGAAGCCGCCGACGCCGAGCACGACGTACAGCAGGAGCGGCATCAGGGCACTGGTACGGGCGACGGTCGCGCCGTAGATCCGCCACGTACGCCGTCCCTCACGGCCCAGTTCGGGCAGCTGGGCGAGGACGCGCGCGGCTTCCCGTTCCCCGGTGCCGGCGGCGGCGATGGTGCGCGCGCCGGCCAGGGCCTCGGCGAGCCGCCCCGCCATGGCGAGCTGTACCCGCTGGTACCGGCTGACGCTGGCTCCCGAGGCGCGGGTGAAGGCCCTCAGCAGCAGGACCAGCAGGGGCACTCCGGCCAGGAAGGCGACGGCGGTCCAGACGTCGACGAGGAACAGGGCGACGAGCCCGCCGAGCGGGAGCAGTACGGCCGTCGCGGCGGTGGCGACCGCCGCGGGAACGGTCGCGGCGGCGGTGGCGTGCGCCGTGAGCCGGGCCGCGGTCTCGCCGGGGGCGTGCCCGGCCGCGTGGTGCGGCGCGGTGCGGAGCAGGGCGGCGAGCCCCCGTCGCCGCAGCCAGGCGGCGGAGCGGGCGTCGACGCCGCCGGTGAGCCATGCCGTCGCCGCGTCCAGGAGGACCTCGGCCGCGGTCAGTGCCGCACAGTACAGGGCCCACCGGGTGCCGGAGGGGTCGCCGCGCAGGAGCAGGTCGAGGCAGTGGCCGAGGACGGCGGGTTCGGCGAGGGCGGCGCAGGCGGCGGCGAACGAGCAGCCGAACACGGCGGCGGTGCGGCCGGCACTGTGCCGTGCGGCCGCCTTCAATGCGCGGTCGGCCGTACGGGCGGCGGCCGCCTCGCCGGGGTCGTCGGTCGGGGTCATGGGCGGCGGCTCCTCGGATGCCCGCGGGCCCGGGACGGGGCTGCCCGGGGATGAGGTGCGGGCCCGGGCGAGGTTCCGCCCGGGCCCGGAAAGCGTCCCTATCAGTTACAGGTGGTGACGCTCAGGCTGCTGTCGCCGCACAGGAGCAGGCTGGCGCGGCTGCCGCCCCCGGTGAGGTGCGCGGCCTCGGTGTTCTCTTCCTTGGGGGTCTCCATCGACTGCAGATCGAGAAGGGTCATGGCTGATTCCTTTCCTTCGCTGGGATGTTCTGACCGGTCACGGCCCCCCGGTGGGGGACCGGCTCTGGGGCCGCCGCGGTACGCGGCGGCGGGAGGAACGGCAGGTGCGCCCGCCCGCCCGTGGCGGCGCTGCCCAGGGCGAGCAGCGCCCCGGCGGTGCCGGTGGACAGGTCCATGGACAGGCGCATCAACTGCTCGCCGGGGAAGGCGAGTCGTCCCTGGTACGGCAGTGCGTGGCGGGCCAGCGCCTCGATCTGCCGGGCGATGTCACGGGCTCGGGTCCCGGGGCCCGGGGTGGTGGTCCGGGACAGGTGCAGGATCATGCCGGCGGCGCCCCGGAAGAGGCCGGGCTGGGCGTAGAAGGTCGCCTGGGCCGCCTGGACGATCTGGGTCCGGGCCTCCTCGAAACGCTCGTCGGAGGCGTGTTCCAGCCAGTCGTCGAGCACCATGCCGATACCGACGCTGCCCGCGCCCAAGTAGGGCATGGTGCGCCAGCCCTCGTCCACCTGGAGGGTCCCGAAGGCGCTGGTCACGCAGTGGTCCAGGTCCCGGTGGAGGAACCGTGCCGCACGCAGGAGCAGCTCCGGGTCCCCCGTGCGCTCGTAGAGGCGCAGGTGGAGCAGGGCGATCCCGCTGTGCCCGTGGAGCAGCCCCGTGCGCTTCAGTCCGGGTGCCGCCTCGAAGGCCAGCTCGGCGCAGCGCAGGGCGGCGCTGTGCAGCGCGCCCTCGCCGGTGGCCGTGCCGAGGGAGTCCAGGGCGAGCCCGATCCCGGCGAGGCCTCCGTGCAGGTCGGGGCCCGTGGAGGGCCACGGCTCGTCCAGGAGGCGGCCCACCAGGGCGAGGGCGCGGTCACGGTGCCCGAGCCGGTGGTGGGTCCAGGCCAGTCCGGCGAGGCCGTCGTAGAAACCGAGCGGGGTGCCGGAGGGCGGCTCCTTCGTGCGGGCGAGCAGCCATTCCTCCGCTTCGGGCCAGGGCTCGGCGCCCGTTTCGGCGAGCGCGTACAGCACGCCGGCGGCGCCGTGGCCGAACGTCGCGCCGCCGGTGGCGGTGGCGAACTGGGCCGGATCGCCGGGGAAGAGCCTGTCCTCCCGGTCGGGCGTGGCGGTGGCGTGCAGGGCGGCCGTCATGGAGGCGCGGGCGGCCGGCCAGTCACCCGGCTCGGCCGGGAGGTACGGCCGGTCCGGGGCGGGCACCCGTGCGGCGGCGTCGTCGGACCCCGACCCGGAGGACCCGGACCCCGAGAACCCGGACTCGGCTTCGGCCTCGGGTCCGGCGAGGATCTCGCGCACCGCCTCGTCGAGGAAGGACCGGGGCACGGGGAACTGCGCCGCGGCGATGTCCGCGAGGTGGGCCGCCTTCGCCCGGTCCATGACGAGCAGGCTGGTCAGCGGCAGGAACAGGGCGAGGCGCAGACAGGCCAGCGCGTAGCGGTCGACGGCGAAGCCGCGCCGGTCCGGCGGCGCCACGAAGGCCGGGTTGGCGACCGTCTGGCGCAGGCCCTCGTCGACGTGGGCGGCGGCCTCGAAGTCGAGCAGGGCGACGGACGGTTCACCCGTGACGGGGTCCTCGGCGACCATGATGTTGAAGAGGTGGAGGTCGTTGAAGACGATGCCGCGGGAGTGGACGGCCTCGACGGCTTCCGTCACCCGTGCGTGGATCCTCAGCGCCCACTCCGTGTAGGCGGCGAGCTCCTCGGGCGGGGGATCGGCCTCGATCAGGGGGTGACGGCGCGCGAAGTAGGTGTTGAGGGGCTTCCCGTCGAGGTACTGGAGCGCCAGGAAGTGGTGGTCCCCGACGGTGAAGGTGCCGCGGACGGCGGGCACGCAGTCCAGCCCGTCCAGCCGTTCCAGAGCCCGGCGCTCCCGGTGCAGCCGGGTGACGGCGTCCGCCTCGTCGGCGGCGAGCCCGGCGAGGGGACGGCCCTCCTTGAGGACGACCGGCTCGCCGGTGCGGGTGTCGCGGCCCGCGTAGACACCGCCGCCGTTGGAGAAGTGCAGGGCCCCCTCGATGGTGTAGGGGATGCCCTCGAGGGTGACGGCCGAGCGCCGGTCCAGGTGGGGCCGCAGGAAATCGGGCAGTTCGACCCAGGCGGGCGGCTGGAAGACCGGGCCGCGGGCGTCCGGCACCAGGCGTCCGTCGGGCGTCTCGACGGCCGGGACCAGCTCGCCGTCGCCGTCGTAGCAGTGCCGCAGGGTGAAACTGCCGTAGCGCAGGTGGACCGGGCCCTCGTTCCAGCGCAGGTCGCTGAGGATGTACGGGCCGGGCTCGCCGGCCAGCAGCGCGTCCAGGTCCTCGGCGGTGCGCCGGCAGGCGTCCGCGTCGGCCGGGTAGACGGTCAGGAACTTGCCGCTCGCCGCGCGGTCCGCGTACTTGGCGTTGCGCAGGTGCAGCAGGTACCGGCTCGGCACGAACTTGAAGGCGGTGCGCCGCTCCACGCAGTAGGCGTGCACCTTGCCGAGGACGGCCTCCGCGTTGTCGAGGCCGGCCGAGACGTGGATCTTCCAGCCCTGGGAGGGCAGCCGGACCCCGACGGGGCGCAGGGCGAGCCAGTCACCGCTGCGGTGCGAGGTCCACCCCTCCGGTACGGGGGCGAGGGCCTGCGGGAAGCTCTCGCCGCCCCGCCGGTACGGGGCGTCGTAGAACCAGCGGTCGGCGTCGCAGAAGGCCGCGTGCCCCTTGTTCACACCTGCTCCCTCGGTCGGTGACGTGAGCAAAGGTGGCACGCCGCCAGGACCCGGCGACAGTCGCGTTTGTCACCAGCCGGACGTGCGGTACGCATGCGTCACTTGGCGCCCGGCCGCCCTGCGCCCCGTGGCCCCGCCCGGCCGCCGCCGCGATCCGGTCACCCTGGACGGCCCCGCGGCGGACCGGTCGGGGCCGCCACCAGGAGGTGCCGCCGCGCGGAGCGCGCCCCGCGGGGCAGGGCCCGGCGTCCCCGCGCGGAGCGGACCCGCGGTCACCAGGCGAAAGCCGCCCCAACTCCCGCCTCTCATCCGATAGTCGGACGATCTGTCCGTAACTCGATCGTCGATGTGCGTCGGCCCTTCACAGCTGAGAGGGTCGACCCGAGCCGGGCGCTACATGACAGCCGTAGTGCCACCTTCACCCTTCGAATCGAAAGTGAGTATTGTCGTGCGTCACCGTTCAGCAGCCGTCTCCGCCGCCGCCCTCCTCTGCCTCGCCGGCACCACGGGCGTGGCGGAGGCCCAGCCCGCGAGCCCGCACGCCCCCTCCGCCGTGGTCCTCGCCCTCACCCAGGGGGACGACCCCGCCACGGGCACCGTCCTGCGGGCGGCCGTACTCAGCTGCGCCTACACCGCCGAGGGCACGCACCCCGCGCCCAGGGCCGCCTGCGACGCCCTGAACGCCACCGGCGGCCGGCTCGACCGCGTGCTGTCCGCCCCGGATCCGCACCGCGCGTGCCGGAGGAACTACGACCCCGTCACCGTCACGGCGGACGGGGTCTGGCACGGCGGCCGCCTCACGTGGAAGCACACCTTCCCCAACGCGTGCGTGATGTCCGCGACCCTGAACGGCAACGCGCTCTACGCGTTCTGACGCTTCCGCGTCGCTGCGGCCTTCACCCGGACGGAGGGGTGTGGTCCGGTCCGCGCCGGGTACACGCGCGTCGCGCACCCGCCGTCCGGTGCCCGTTCCCGTGGAGGCCTTCTGTGACGTCCCGCCTGTCCGCCCTGATCAGCGCCCGCCTGACCACCGTCGCCGGCGTGCCGCTGCAACTGCGCCTCACGTACGCCCCGACGGACCCGCTCGCCGTGCGCGCGGTCATCCTGCACGCCGGTACGCGGCTGGCGTGCTGGCACTTCGAGCGGCAGATGCTCGCGGACGGCCTCGGCCGGCCGGTGGGCGAGGGGGACGTGCTCTTCCGGCCCCTGGACGGCGCCGACGGGCGGGTGCTCCGCATCGAACTGCACGGAGCCGGCGAGGCCGGCCAGGACCGGGCGGTGCTCCTCGCGGACGCCGACGCCGTGGCCGCCTTCCTGCGCCGGACGTACGCGGTGGTGCGGGCCGAGGAGGAGAGCGCCCACCTCGACGGGCTGCTGGACGCCCTGCTCAGCCGGTGACGACGAGCCGCCGGGGGACCGCTCCCGGCGGGTGACGCCCCCTCAGCCGGCCGCCAGCCGTTCCAGAGCGGCGGCCACGGGGGCGACGCCGTCCTCCTGCGCCAGCCGGCGGGCGATGTGCCCGGCACGGTCGCGGTAGCGGGGGTCGGTCACGGCCTCCCGGACCGCGGAGCCGAGGTCGGCGGGGTCGAGGCGGCGCAACGGCACCACCCCGGGGGCGGTGCCCAGCCGCACGAGACGCGATGCCCAGAAGGCGGCGTCGAACTGGACCGGGACGGGCACGCAGGGCACCCCGGCGCGCAGGGCCGCGCCGGTGGTGCCGGCCCCGGCGTGGTGGACGACGGCGGCCATCCGGGGGAAGAGCAGCGAGTGCGGTACGTCCCCGATGGTGATCATGTCGTCCCCGGCGGCGGACAGTCCGGCCCAGCCGTGCTGGATCACGCCCCGCAGCCCTGCCGCGCGCAGGGCGGAGACGACGAGGGCGCTCAGGCGCCGCGGGTCGGGTGCGGTGGCGCTTCCGAGGCCGACGTAGACCGGGGCGGGGCCGGAGGCGAGGAAGTCCTCCAGTTCCGGCGGGAGCCGGCGCGCGGCGTCGTGGGGCCACCAGTAGCCGCAGACGTCGAGGCCCGGCCGCCAGTCGCGGGGGCGTGGAACCACCAGCTCGCTGAAGCCGTGCAGCACCGGCCAGCCCTGGCGTTCACGGACGCGGCGGGCGCCGGACAGCCGGACCGGGGGCAGGCCGTGCTCGGTGGCCAGGGTCCGCGCGGCCCGGGTGTAGACGTGGTCCACGGCCGCGGTGACCGCGTGCCCGCCGATCCGGTTGCCCAGCGGCCCCAGGGACCGCGTGCCCAGCATCGGCGGAGGGAAGTGGCGGGTGCCGTGCAGCGGTTGCAGGAAGAGCCCCATGCTGGGCCGGGAGCAGCCCTCGGCGATGGCGCAGGCGAGGGGCGCGATGGACCCCGCGGCCAGAACCACGTCCGCGTCGCGCGCCGCGCGCACCAGCGGCTGCGTCATTTCCGGGGCGATGCTCCGCGCGAGTGCGACCGCCCGCAGCAGCTTCGCCGCCCCGGTCCGGCTGCGGTGCAGCCCCCGGCCGCGCGTCGAGTGCAACTCGGCCCTGGGGTCCCCCGGAAGGGGCCGGAAGCGCACCCCCGACCCGGCCAGCAGCGGCTCGAACCCGCCGTGGGTCACCAGGGTGACCTCGTGCCCTGCCCGGACCAGGCCCGCGCCCAGACCCGTGTACGGTGCGACGTCCCCGCGGGACCCCGCCGTCATGATGGCGATCCTCATGTCCGCCAGTGTGCCGGCACTCGCCGCCCGTGCAGCCCGGGACGGCCCGGGCGGCACGGAAAATCCTCCGGAACGGCCGCGGCCCGGAGCGGTCCGGTCTTCCTACTGCTTCTTGAAGGAGCGGATCTGATAAGTGCCCATCAGATTTCCGCCGGTACCGGCCGACGTGGAACCCACGCGGGCGTTGTAATTGGTCTGGGTGTAGTACTGGACCCGGTTGTTCTTTCCGTTCCAGACGGAACGGACGTTGATTCCGCGCTGGATGAAGCCGCAGTTGTCCGCCGTGTTCGCCCTCTGGGAGTCGGACCACTCGCAGCGTTCGCCGCCGCCGTTCCAGTCACTGTAGATGCAGAAATTGCCCGAGTTGCAGGTGTATGCCGCGGGCTGGCTCTCGCTGGCCGCTGCCACGGGGGCCACGGCGAGGGCGAGGGTGAGGGAGAGGCCGACGCTGGCTGACGAAATCATTCGGCGCATGACAGGAGTTCCCCTTTTACGCATCGCGACCGGGGTGCTGCCCCGGAGAAAGGACGGGGGTGAACGGAGAGGCGACCCGGAACGAATACCGCGCCGTCCAGGGCCCGCTCCGTCAAGGATGGGTGCCCGGTCGGGAGCCGGGCGAGCCGTTTTCACGTCAGGCGGTGGCGGGATATCGGAATGCGCGGGCCCCGCCTCCGCGCGCCGTGAATGCCACCTGGCGGGGACTCGCCGGATCGCGCGCGGGCGGCGCGATCGGCCGGAGGGGTCGGCCGGTGAGGCCGCCCGGTGCGGGCGGTCGGTGCGGGCGGTCGCCGGGGTGGAGCAAGTAGCCTCTGGGAACGAGCCGTTCCAAAAGCGACGAACAGGATCAGTGGTGGCCGTTTCCCGCCGTACCTCACTCACCGCCATGGCCGCCCTCGCCGCCGCCCCGCTCCTCGGCGCTGCCCAGGCCGCCAGGGCCGCGGACGCGCCCGGCGCGGTGGCGCCCGCCGCCTCCGCCGGAGATCCCGCAGGCCGCGCCTTCGCCGCCCTGGAGCGGGAGTTCGACGCCCGCCTCGGGGTCTACGCGGTCGACACCGGCAGCGGACGGACCGTCCGGCACCGGCCCGACGAGCGGTTCGCCTACTGCTCGACCCACAAAGCGCTCTCGGCGGCCGCCGTGCTCCAGCGGAGCACCCTCGAAGAACTCGAGGCCGTCGTCCGCTACGGCCGCACCGACCTGGTGGCCCACTCACCCGTGACCGAACAGCACGTCGACACCGGGATGTCCCTGCGCGCCCTGTGTGACGCGGCCGTCCGCTACAGCGACAACACCGCCGCCAACCTCCTGTTCGACGAGCTCGGCGGACCGGAGGGCCTCCAGTCGGCACTCGCCGCCCTGGGCGACACCACCACCCGGGCCGACCGCTACGAGACCGACCTCAACGAAGCCGTGCCGGGTGACGTCCGTGACACCAGCACTCCCCGTGCCCTCGCCGCCGACCTGCGCGCCTACGTGCTCGGCGACGTCCTCGACGCCGGGAGGAAGGCCCTGCTGACCGATTGGCTCAAGCGCAACACCACCGGCGGCGCACTCATCCGCGCCGGTGTCCCCGCCACCTGGGAGGTCGGCGACAAGACCGGCGCAGGGCGCTACGGAACCCGCAACGACATCGCCGTCGCCTGGCCGCCCGGGGCCGCCCCCGTGGTCATCGCCGTCCTCTCCAGCCGCTCCACCCCCGACGCCGCTTACGACGACGCGCTCGTCGCACGCGCCGCCGCGACCGTCGTCAGCGCTCTGGCCCGCCCCTCCGGCGGGGCTGCCGCCACGCGGCCGAACGGCTGACCGGGCCCCGTACACCGCCGATCCGAGCCAGGAAGTGACCCGGGTCACGCATCGCAGGGGGTGCGGGTGGATGCGGGGGGTGAGGTTCGGGGGGTGGGGCGGTGAGGCGCCCCACAGGAGGCAGATCACATTCGG